>JAZKGL010000177.1:0-9334 GCA_040385935.1 Bdellovibrionota bacterium | reverse complement strand
TTTTTTTTCACTTCTTTGATCCAAAGACACTTTGTAAACACCAGGGTTTTCAGCATCTGAGGTCATGTATAGAGCTTTGTCTGGGCCGAATGCGAGACCGACTGGACGTGCAAATCGCTCGCCGTCAGCGAACTGAAAGCCCGTGAGGATATCAGTGACTTTACCTGTGGCCTTGCCGTCGACGAATTCAACCAGAACGATCTTCGGCTGACGGCGATCGGCATCGCCACCGCCTTGTGGAATGGCCCACGATCCGTGAAGAGCAACGAGTGCGGAGTTTGCCCATTCAGACTTGAGGTAGCCTTGTGGAACAAAGAGAGTTTCCATCGGAGCACTGCGCGCATCGAAGGTTGCGACTGATTTTTCGACATCGGTAATCGGCTTAGGCGCTTTGTCTTGTGGCGCGCAGGAGTCAACTTTGACTTCGCCGTTAATTGTTTGGTACCAAGGCATACCGAAGAAATCACCGTCTTGCACTTCAACGAAGACTTCACGAGGTGATTCAAAACCCCAGTGATCCGGACCGTTGTTGTTTGCGTACATTACGCCGGTCGTAGGGTGAAAGTTGATGCCGATTGGGTTACGCAGGCCTGTTCCGAAAGGAACGAGTTTGGCCGGCGACACAGATTCATCCAGACGATAGATACCGCCGCGACGATCACCTTCCGCGAAGGTGTTGCCGAGGAATTGTGGTGAGCAGTTGCCCGCGATTCCGAGCGAAACGAAAACAGTTCCGTCTTCACGAACTTTAACAGTTCGCGATGAGTGGCCGCTGCCACCTGGGAGAGCGGCGACGAGTTCGAAATCCGCTTTTGCGTAGGATTTTGTGGAGCTATACGCTGTTTTGTAGATGCCCAGCGTGTCACCGATCCAAAGTTCTTCGACTCCACCGATTTCGCGGAACGCAACCGAATGGGGATAGCTACCGAAGTCCACGAGGACTTCAGATTCGGTGTAAGGCGCTTTTAAGCGGAAGACTTGACCTGCACCTGACCCGACGATCATATCGCCAGATTTTGAGAATGTCAGAAAACGCGGTGTGTCGAGATCAGCAATTTTTTCGACAAGTACGCCAGCCGGCGCTTTAATTGGCAAGTTGGCTTGAGCCATCGAGGCTGTGGCAAAACTTAGGAGACCTGCGACAGTCAGAGACATCATGGATTTATTCATAGTGTGTTCCTTTTTTGAGGCATAGAGCATCGCGGCTAATATAGGGGGAAGGTTTGATAATGATAAAGCCAAGAAAGTTTTAAAAATTGGCAGAATTTCTGCAAACCCTTGGTAGACAATGATCTTGGGGTAGGCTGAAAAAAGATGAAGAAAGACTCATGTGGAGCGACAATATTAGAAGCCCAGACGAAAAGCCTTAGGTCGCATGGCAAATAGTGAGTTCAATACCCTTGTTTGGCCTCAATAATTGAATGGGGAGTCACAGATCTCCTTGAGCTATTTCTCAACCAAAATTTTCCCCGTCCGTGTTTGCCAATAAAACAAAAAGGGAAGAAGTTATTTTTCTGAAGCATGTTTTGTGTAGTGTTAAGTGCAACGCTCTCACTGACTGAAGTGAATGTGACACGATATTTTTTTTAAAGTAATATGAATCGGTTTCTAAAATATTTGTATCTGTCCGGGAATCCTCAAAATTTTTGAGTACAGGCTACTATCGTATTGCAGCATTCCGAAAGACTTATGCCGTTAGGAAAAAATTCTTTGGTCATTTTCGAAAAACACCTCACCCCTGGCTCAAATTGAACGGACGCCTCGCAAGGGACAATAATCTATCCTAGATTTTGATGAGATAGGCCTTCCCGATGGGTTAAAATCATTCTGGATATGTAGGCCTATCAAACGTTTAAGGGGTCGATGAGGACCTCGTTGAGGAGATCGCGTATGTTGAATGCTCAAAAACTTTCGAATGAAGCACAACGGCTGAAGGCCTTGTTAGAGTACGAGGTTCTCGATACCGATCCGGAATCTTCCTACGACGAAGTCGTGAATTTGGCTTCTCTAATATGTGGGACTCCAGTAGCGATGATTTCACTGGTCGACGAGAGCCGGCAATGGTTTAAGGCTAAGGTTGGGGTCAATTTAAACGAAACAGAGCGAAATATATCCTTTTGTGGTCACGCGATTCACGGTCAGGAAATTTTTGAGATTAGTGATGCCACTCAAGATTCCAGGTTTTCAGATAACCCGCTCGTTACTGAAGGGCTCATGGTCAAGTTTTATGCCGGTGCTCCTCTTATCACTCCCGATGGTCACGCTTTAGGGACCCTATGCGTCATCGACCAGGAAAGCCATTCGTTGACTCCCGAGCACAAGAATGCCCTGACAAGTCTTGCGAAAATTGTAGTGCGAGAACTAGAAGCCCGCAAAACCCTGAAAACAGTGAAAGACAACTTCATAGACCTCAAAAATTTAACTAAGGTTATCGAAGACCAAAGGACTCTGATACTTTCCGCAGAAAAAATGAAGTTGTTGGGGGAGATGGCTGGTGGAATTGCGCATGAGGTGAATAAACCTTTATCGGAAATTCGAACTCACGCGGGGTTTGTGATGCGAGGCCTTGAAGAAGGGTCCGAAATCGACACCGCAGATCTTCTTGAACGTCTACGGAAAGTCGATGAGACTGTGCTTAAAATTTCTGAAATTACTCAAGGCATGCTTTTATTCGCTCGAAATGAAACTTTGGATGAGATTACTGCCGTGAAGTTATCTCAGATTATTGATTATTCAACAGCTATGATTAGAGGAAGTTTCACTCGATTAGGCATCCAGCTGCTAATGGAAGTCGACGATGATTTCACCGTAAATTGTTCCTTGCAGCAAGCCTTGCAGATAGTCTCAAACCTCCTATTGAATGCAAAAGATGCTATCGTTGACGAGAAAGATCGTTGGATCATAATCGGAATTCGAAAAAGTATAGTTGGGCAATTCGGAGAAATATATATAAAAGATTCTGGCAAAGGTATTCCTGAGGGGATTAGGAATAAGATCATGCAACCCTTTTTCACAACCAAGCCGGCCGGTAAGGGAGCGGGATTGGGACTTAGTATTTCATCGACCCTGGCACGTGCGCAAGGCGGCCGCATCGAGGTTGATTACGATTCCCTGCATACCTGTTTCGTTTTATCTCTTCCTCTTCGTGCCCATAAAGGATAATGACTGCCGGGTGACAACACCATGTCTTCCGCCAAAATGCGAGCTTTAACACTAAGCTGTTAAAATCGGATATTGTGGGGCTCGGCGAGCACGAAAGTGCCTTATCTGAATCCACGAAACTGCTCCTGAAAAGTTAAATGATCAGGAGCAGTTTCGTTGTCTAGTTACGTTGAGTCAACTTCGATTTTGCAGCTCTACCTATCAAAGGTCTGAGCAATAAGCAGAAATTCACGGTAAAGACATTAAATCGCCTCTCAATTAAAGCAGCTATTGAATTGTCAGACCGCTGCCTTCAAATCCAACTTTGACCAAAGAACCCGGTGTAACATCCCCCGCGATAATCTTCCGCGCGATCTTGTTCTCAATCTCCTTTTGCAAGTAACGCTTCAAAGGCCGTGCGCCATAGATCGGATCGTAGGCACTCTCCGCTATAAACTCCTTCGCCTTTTCGCTCAGTTCGATGCGGATCTCCTGCTCTTCCAAACGTTTCTGAATATCCGACAGCAGTATCGCCACGATTCCTTTGACCTGCTCCAAAAGAAGAGGTTTGAAAAGAACAACATCATCCACGCGATTCAAAAACTCAGGTCTAAAGTGCTTTCTCAACTCACCCTGAACGGCATCCATAGCTTTTTGCGAGAGTTCGCCTTGCTTATCTATGCCTTCGATCAGATACTGCGCTCCAATATTACTGGTCATGATGATAACCGTATTTTTGAAGTTCACACGTCGGCCCTGATTATCCGTCAAATGACCTTCGTCCAATATCTGCAGGAGGATGTTAAACACATCCGGATGAGCTTTCTCAATCTCATCAAAGAGCACGACCGAATACGGTTTCCGACGCACGGCTTCGGTCAGCTGACCGCCTTGATCGTAACCGACATAACCCGGAGGCGCACCGACCAATCGCGAAACAGCATGCTTTTCCATATACTCAGACATATCGATGCGAATGAGGTTCTCAGCCGTATCGAAGAGATTCTCCGTCAGAGTCTTCGCAAGCTCCGTTTTACCCACACCGGTTGGTCCGAGGAAAATGAACGAACCGATGGGACGCTTCGGATCTTTGATCTGAGCACGCGCCCGGATAATCGCGTCCACAACTGCATCGACCGCCTGATCCTGACCGACGACCTTTTGGTGGAGGATGTCGGCAAGGTGAAGAAGCTTTTCGCGCTCACCGGCCATGATTTTCTCGACCGGAATGCCTGTCCACTGACTAACAACCTGGCTGATTTCACGTTCTGAGACCTCCTCGCGTAGAAGACCAGACTTTTTCGATTTGACATCGTCTTCAACTTTTTTCAAACGCGTCTCAAGCTCGGGAATGAGCCCGTGCCGAAGCTTTGCCGCCTTTTCAAAGTCGGAAGCCCGCTCGGCTTGGGCAAGCTGAAGATTTAGCGTCTCGACCTCTTTGCGAATATCCTGCACCGATTTGATACTCGACTTCTCAGTCTCGTGCTGCTCGCTTAAAACTTTCACTTCGTCGCGAAGGTCTGTGAGTTCTTTATTTAAAATCTCTAGACGTTTTCGTGAGCCATCATCCTTTTCTTTTTTAAGCGCAGTCGCCTCGATCTCAAGCCGCATCAAAACACGGCGTTTTTGATCCAGTTCTTGAGGCACGCTGTCGATTTCCGTTCGAACCATCGCGCTACATTCATCAATCAAATCGATCGCCTTATCAGGCAGGAAACGATCGGTGATATAACGATCCGAGAGTACGGCCGCTGCGACGAGCGCATTGTCTTGAATGCGAATACCGTGGAACAGTTCGAAGCGTTCTTTCAACCCGCGCAGGATAGAAATTGTATCTTCAACGGTCGGCTGATCAACGAGAACTGTCTGAAACCTTCGCTCCAGGGCGGCATCGGCTTCGATATATTTGCGATATTCGCTTAAGGTCGTCGCACCGATACAGTGCAATTCCCCACGCGCGAGCATCGGTTTAAGCATGTTGCCGGCATCCATCGATCCCTCGGCTTTGCCTGCTCCGACGATCGTATGAATCTCATCGATGAACAGAATAATCTGACCATCACTTTCTTTGACTTCGCTCAGAACGGCTTTTAATCGTTCTTCAAATTCCCCCCGAAACTTGGCGCCCGCAACGAGCGAACCCATATCGAGGCTAAAGATCGTTTTGTCTTTCAAACCTTCCGGCACATCGCCGCGCAGGATACGCTGCGCGAGACCTTCAGCAATCGCAGTTTTCCCCACACCTGGCTCGCCGATAAGTACAGGGTTGTTTTTTGATTTGCGGCTTAGGATACGAATCACTCGCGCGATTTCATGATCACGGCCTATAACGGGATCGAGCTTTCCGCTGCGCGCGCGGGCGACTAGATCCGTTCCGTATTGATTGAGAGCATCGTAGGTCGCCTCAGGATTTGCGCTGCGAACCTTTTGATTGCCGCGCAGATGATGGAGGCCATCGAGAAACTTGTCCTCAGTGACATTAAATTCTTTGAGTATACGTCCGGCAGCTGACCCAGTCCCACTGCGCAGTATCTCAAGGAAAACATGTTCGACCGAAACATATTCATCCTTCATTTTCTTTGCCGACTCTTCTGCTTTCGCCAAGAGCGCTGCCAAAGGTTGGCTCAAAATGATCTTTTCGGGATCATAGCCAGGCCCCGAAATGCGGGGCTTTTTCTCAAGCTCATTTTGCGCAAAGGTCTTGATGCGATCGACGGGCACTTCGAGGCGCGAAAGGATTTTCGGAACTATGCCGTTTTCCTGATCGAGCAATGAGCGAAACACGTGATCGACGTCAACTGCGGAATGGCCGAGAGATATAGCTAGACGCTGAGCGTCCTTGATGGATTGCTGTGTTCTTTCTGTAAAACGATTGAAGTCCACGAGTCAGACCCTCCTTCTATGGTCAGTCTGAGTGTGAGGTCGCTTTTAGGAATGTCAAGGGGGAGCGTCTCGCACTCGTCGGAGGCGAGACGCACGAATCGAAAGGAAATCAGGGATTTAGAGACATTGATTTGGTCACGACGAGTTTTTCGTAACTGAGTTCCATCATACTTGGGAGTATGCCGCGCACGCCTTGACCCGAATGTTTGAGACTGCTCGATGGCATCCAGTCGGCTCGAAAGGCGGCGGATTCGTTGATCAGAACAGCACCGGCCGGTACCCGCTCTACGAAACGCAACGCGCGATCGAGGTTTTGCGTGTAGATCGACGCTTGAAAGGCAAAGCGGCTGTTGTTGATTCGGGTCAAAGTCGTTTCGAGTTCGTGGAAGGAATAAATCCCGACCGCAGGCCCGAAAATTTCTTCTTCATAAAACGGACCGCTAAACGGAGCCTCGCAGAGGATCGTTGGGGTCAGGCAGGTTTTCTCAAGGCGCTGACCTCTGAGCTTGACCTGTGCGCCCTGGCCGATCGCGTTGTCGATCCAGCGTTCTACGCGATCAATCTCGCGCGGATGAATGAGAGGGCCAATGTCGGTGTCAGGATCGAGGGGATTGCCGACGCGAAGAGACTCGGTGGCTGAGACCATCTGCTCGGTGAATGTTTTGAGGACATTATAGTGCACAAAGATGTTTTGCACCGAGACCGGCACCTGACCTGCGTGATAGAACGCTCCGCGAACCAGACCCTTGATACCGGCTTCGATATCCGCATCCTCACAGATCACGACCGGGGCCGTACCGCCGTGTTCAAGCAGAGTATGCACACCCGGGGCGGCCTGTGCACGAAGGCGCCACCCGACCTTCGGCGAACCGATAAAACTCAAGACACTGATGCGCGGATCGGCGGCAATCTTCTCACTCGTTCCATCGTCGGTGAGAAGGAGCTGACACCAGTCCTCCGGCAGTTCACATTCATTGAGTAATTCGACAAAAAGCTTGCAGGTCAGCGGGGTCTTCAGCGAGGGCTTGATGATAACGGGACAGCCGATCGCAAGGGCTGGAATCACTTGGTGCACAACGTGGAGCAGCGGATGATTAAAGGCGCTGATGGCTAGGACGAGACCTCGCGGCTCGCGGCGCGTAAAGGCCAGGATGCGGCTTGAGGTTTCATTAAATCCCATCGGCACTTCATGCCCGTGCCACTGATGTAGCGCTCCGATCGCTGTTCGAACCGCTTCAATCGAACGCTGAACTTCGACATGCCCGTCCTTAACCGGCTTTCCGCCTTCGCGAGCGATCATATCGACAAAGCCTGCCGTCTTTTGTTTAAGACCGCTGAGGACGCGTTCTAAAAATTCCACACGAAGGTGTTTAGGGAACGGGTTAAGGCGCTGGGCTAGGGCGTAGCCTTTATTCAGAGCGCCTTCAACTTCAATATCCGAGTTTAAGGTAATCTCGGAGATCAGTTCGAGATCATAGGGTGAGAAAACGGGGATGTTGCGGTTCATGGCTCGCCTCTTTCGGGGGAATGTTCCACCGAGCTTAGGATGCAGCCCGGAAGACGTGCAATATGTAAGCTTGACGAGTACGCCAGCGCACTATGGTGATATAATCGAAGGCAAGAATGCGAGGACATGTATGGAAACCATGAAAAGCTTTGCAGCCGGGGAAACCATCTTCAAGCAGGATGAACTCGGCAACGCCTTGTTCGTTATTCGTGAAGGCCAAGTGGAGATTGTGAAAAAAACGGACGCAGGCGAAGTCTTCCTTGTGATTCAGAATCCGGGCGAAATCGTCGGCCTCTTGACCTTTTTTAACAGCGGGAGTCGACTGGCCTCAGCCCGCGCCCGAACGGCTGTTGAAGGTCAGCTGATCGAAAGAGAAGCCGGTAAGGACCCCCTAGCGAATCTGCCGGGTTGGATACAGATGGTGCTCAAAGAATTTTCTTTGCGCCTCGGTCAATCCAACGATCAGCTGGCGAGGCTTCAGGAGGAGCGCGCCTCGCTCATTGAGAAACAACAGTCGCGCTTCAGCCAGTCGGTGCAGATCGCCGACACGGTGTGCGAACTCTACCCTTTGTTTGTGAAAAAGGTGGATAACGGCCGTGAGATCGTCAACTGCGAACCGCTGATCGAAGCCGTCGATAAATGTTTGGGGTATGGCCTGGAGGAAACAAAAGCCATCTTCGGTGTTTTTCAAAACCTGGGCATGGTCAAAGTCGAGCTGCATCCCGATACCGGCAAAGAGATGATGGCGACGAATAATATTCCGCGTTTTAAGTGGTACGCTGAATTTGTGCGAACTGCGAAATCGGGGAAGAATAAAAAGCTTTTGACGACGGAGATTCCGTTTCGTTATCGAAAAGTCATCTTTGGATTGCGTGATTACGTGCAAAAGAGTGGCGGTGATGTTTCTAAGTTGATAACGATCGATATGAATACGCTGCTCACGGACTTCGAAAAACATACATCCATCAAACCGGAGCCTGCCGCCTTTGAACTTGCGGGCAAGCTTGGTATTTTGGAAATGAAACGATCGGGGAGTGATATGAAGTTGAGTCTTAACGCAAGCCTAGTCGTTCGTACTCTAATCGCGATTAATGTTTCAAAGCGTCTACGCACTGATCCCAATATCAAAGACGATGCGGAGGCTGGAGGTTAGGCGATGAAAAAACAACTGGCATTGTTAGGTTTTGTTCTGCTGTCACCGTCTTTTTCTTTGGCCTCTGAGGGATTGGATAGTCTGGAAATCCAACGAGTTGTACGGACCAACCTCAATCAGGTGCAACATTGTTACAATCAATTACAAGCGGTCAATAGTAAAGCCAAAGGAAAAATCAAAGTGAATTTTACTATAGCCCCAACCGGCCTTGTGTCTAAGGTAGGAATCGCCGAAGACACGATTGGGGACGCAAAGTTTGGCGAGTGCCTAATTGGTAAAATCATGAGATGGAGATTCCCCGCACCACGAGGCGGTAAAGAGTTCTCGACAACATATCCTTTCACATTAACTCCCAAATGATGACTAGGATGACAACTCGAAAGAGTTGAATGAGTGCGGAACCTATCAAATTCATCTTTTCGGTTCGGCTTCCTAATAGATCGAAGTCGATTTCGGCTTTTTCGAAGCCGTGAAAAGGTCCTGAGTTAAACCTGTGATAGTCGCCTTGTAAATCGGTGATGGATTCGGTTCTGACAAATCCTTGGCGGCAAACTCAAAGTTCGTGCGAAGACGTTCGAAAGAGACAGGGGGTAAAGATTTGCCTGAGATTCGCTGAGATTTTAAATTGACTTTGTGCGGATAGATCCTTT
>JAZKGL010000176.1:0-8327 GCA_040385935.1 Bdellovibrionota bacterium | reverse complement strand
AGGTCAGCGCGAAATAGGACCTATTCGCGCCAACTGGGTGAAGATAGAACCTGCCTTGATTCCTTGAGTCGAAAAGGGCACTCTCGATCAACCGAGAGTGCCCTCACTCCATCAGCGACCCAAGGCCGTCTCAGTGCGAGCACTCAACGAACTCAAGCACGCATTAAGCGAAGCCCGAAAGTTAGCCGAACCCGGCGACTCCTCAGCGCGAGACACCGCATCAAAGGTCTCCTTGTCGATCCCCTTCAAACGACACACACCAGCAAACGAAGTCTGAGTAAGCTGCGCTTCAAACTGATCACGAATAATCGGATAAGTAATCCCCTGAACCGGCCAAAGCGTAAGAAAAAGAGTCACCTGCTCTCGCGAGTTCTCATATGTAATCTGCTTGAATTTGACCGTATAGCCCTCCGCACAGGCGCCCGCCTGACACGACTTTTCTAAAATCGCCTGCAGAGTGTTTTGGGCCGCAGGGGCTGCGTTAGCCTTGACCGCGAGGATGCTGGCGAGAGTCAAAGTCATCAAAGATAAAAATCGCATAGAAAAATCCTTACAAACAGGGTTGATTCCCTTGGTTCGTCAGTCTTAACTCTTTGAAAAATTTTTTACCCTGGACATAATCTGTTTCGATGAAATAGTCTGCGGCAAACCCAACCGGAGATTTACGTGAAAAAATTCCTTAGTTTCGTTCTACTCAGCCTTTTAAGCCTTCCTGCCGCTGCCGATACTCACGATGAGCAAGTGGACCTCGAATTACAAGCCGCAGCCCTCGCCACTTTCAATGAAACGCCTATTCCCTTTCCGACCATGCCCGAAGAATCAAAATCCTTCTTTGGCATCGACCTCTCAAAGCCGTTCAACTTCGTGTCCGACCTGCAAGGACAAATCCAGGGTATCAAAGACACTCTGATCAGCACCTACGATGAAGACGGTAACGGTAAGATAGATAAGGGCGCAGAATTCGATAACTTCAAGGCAGGCGTGCAATTGATCTTAACTTTGGTAGCCGATAAAAACCAAAACGGTAAGATCGATATCGAAGATATCGGTATCTTGACCAAGAGCGCATTGGCTAAAGTTCGTTCCCAGACTCTAACCAAAGTTTGTCCTTTCGTTCACAGTCAAGCCGATCTCGCTGGCTCGTGGATCAAAATCAATCCTTTGCTTGCCCACTTCGAGAGAGTTTGTCTTGAGCATGATGAAGCTGTCCTCAGCGAATAACATTAAACACCGCGGAGGTTCCATATGATCCCGGCCCATATCGTGATCGCAGGTGCCTCTGGCGGAATCGGCCGCGCGCTCGTGCAGACCGCAGCTGAGCGCTGGCCTGAAACTCTCATACATGCTGTCGCGCGAAGCTCCCAGACATACTCCCAGCCCAACATAAAAGCCTATGAATTTAACCTCACCCACTTCTCCGACTGCGAGTCCTTTGTCAAAAAGCTGTCTGAATCAACGTCCAAAGTTGATCTGGGGATCTATGCAATCGGTACGCTCAACGGCACAGGGAAAAGACCAGAAAAAAGTCTGAACGAAGTCGATGATCGATCGCTCGGCGAGACGTTTCGTATCAACGTGAGTGGTGCTATCGCCTTTGCGAAAGCGCTGAAACCACTTTTTCGTCATTGTGATCCGAGCCGGCTCCTCTTTCTTTCGGCAAAGGTCGGTAGCATCGGCGATAACAAAAGCGGCGGCTGGTACTCCTATCGAATCTCCAAAGCAGGCCTTAATATGGCGGTGAAAAATCTGGCTTTTGAATACAGCCGCGCAAACTGCGCGACCGTCCTCGCCGCGGTTCATCCAGGAACCACATGGACAGATTTTTCCAAAAATTATGTCGAGCACTGGGAGAAGGGAAGGGTCGCCCAACCTGAGGTGACAGCTGCGAGACTACTCGATCTCGCAGCTGCTTTGAAAGAGGCGGATTCCGGACGATTTCTTCACTGGGACGGCAGCGTTATCGAAAATTGATGAGACCTATTTACAGATTCCGATCGAATTCGCTGCACAGATCTTACCTTTGATCGTTGCTCCACTCAAATCGGCTCCACGCAAATCGGCTCCACTCAGGTCCACATCATTTTTAAACTCAGTTTTTTGAAAGTTCGAATTGGATAAGTCCGTGCCAGCGAACGATGCATTTGCAAAAAAGACGACGCCCGAGAAATTTGAATGAGTAGCCTTGCCGTCTTTAAACTCAAACTTGCCGTATATCTGCGCGCCAGAGAAGTTACCATGATTCGCATACGACCCATTAAAAGAGACGTTGGTAAACTCAGCGCCACTGAAATTTATCTTGTCTACGCAGCTTCCTTCGAAGTGAACGCCATTGAGTACCGCAGCCGTCCAGTTGCTCTCACGGGCATCGGAATTTCTGATCTTCGTCGTAGCCCAGTTGCTGTTCACGAAGTTCGTCTGGATCAACTCGGACGCATCCATTTGCACATTCGACCAGCGCGTGTTAAGGCTCGTCGAATTGGAAAGGCACGATTGCGCGAGTGAGAAGTTCTCGTAATTCTTATCGTTCGCTGTTCCCGCAAATCGAATGCCAGTGGCCGAAGTCCCTATTGATTGCACAGTAGCCAAAGGATTTTTCAGAAACGGCTGAACACAGTGACCCGTCCAAGTCACAGCGCATTGGGTGAGTGGACTAGGAATCGCCGGATTACTTTGCCCTGGATTATTCCCGCCAGAATTCTGACCCGGATTATTTTGATTCGAATCATTTTGCCCAGGATTATTTTGATTGGGTGTCCCAGGCGTGCCTGGAACGCCTGGTATCGAAGGCACAATAGGGTCAACGGGTTTCGTTGGATCAACCGGAGCCCCTGGACCTGAGGGTGGCAGTGGTCCACCAGGAATTTGATTCTGCGCATCAGAATTATTTTTCGATTTTCCTTTGCCACCGAATGCAGCTGTCTTGCAGGCATTGAGGGTTAGTAGCGTGAGTAGGGTCAAGGCCGCATAAGTCGTGCGCATAGTAGTTCTCACTATTCAAGGGTCGAGCGTGAGCCGAATTAGGTTCATGCCAAAAGAATAGCATCCGTTGGTATCTGTGAAAATGACTTAATGTCAAACGAACTGTGGAAGGCGTGTGAGATCGGCATAATCATTGGGCTCAATGGGTCCAAGAGTATAAGCCGATCCACGAAGAGGGGCTGAACTATGACTGATCTTCACGCGATTGAGCCAAGTCTTCGGCAGGGGCGTGAGAAGTTCGGAGGGATGTGTGGCAGCGAGACTGGTTTCTTCCTTCTCACCGATGGCAGTTCCCGTGCCTACAAAGAAACCAGCGAGTAACCAAGTGACACGCACGTAGGTTGAACGTGAATAATTCGACATCAAGCACGGTCGGCTAGGATTTAGACAGGCCCTCAGACGCGTGAAGTGCTCAAGATTCCACATGTCTACGTTCCCTCGCGGTGAGTAGGGATCGTAGAAAATCGAATGGGGCGAGGGCTGATCGCCCCTCATCGTCTCAGCAAAGTCTCCTAGGTGCAGATGCCAAGTGATGTGCTCATTCACCGACACAAAGCCATCGGCAATTAAGGTCTCAAGCTCACGTATATACGGTGTTGGATAGCCTAGATCCTCGTGGTGGGCCAACGCAAAGACCAAGGCGTCGAGCGACCGATCAAAGCTATGAAGCTGCAAAGGCCGACCCAAATCTTTGAAAGCATCCATCGCGGCTATTGCATTCGCAGCTGCTCCAAGTCCCACATCCCATAGGATAAAGGGTTCCTCGTGCGAGGCGCGCTCGGCAAAACGATGTTGAAGCACATGCAGGATATTCGCTTCGGCAATCGGACCAATACCCGGATGAAAGGTCTCGTTATTGGCTATTAGCCTTAGACTATTAACACCGGATTTGAGCGGAACGATTTCGAATAGCGAATTTGACATGGTTGCTTCCTGCTTTGCGAAACTCGTTAAAACCTTTTCTAAACGAAAACTCAAGGCAGCATTCGACTCAAAACGCGTGGATTCGACAAAACGAATCCGAGTTCAGAGCTATTGCCTCATTTAATCCTCATGTAAATCTAAGGTAAGTTAGATGATGCTCGTTCTTCACACCCCGAGTTTGGATGCTCCATGAATCTCATTGATATTTCGATACGGCGGCCGGTCTTTGCCTGGGTCCTGATGTTTGGACTCATCGTTTTTGGTGCGATCAGCATGAACAAGATGGGCATATCCTCGCTTCCTGACGTGGATTTCCCGGAAGTTAGCATGTCGGTGACCTACGAGGGCGCCGCACCTGAGGTGATAGAGGCTGAGATTCTCGATCCTATAGAAGAAAGCCTACTCAATATCGAAGGCATCAAAGAGATGCGCTCGTCGGCTCGCCAGGGCAGTGGTTCGGTGACTCTCGAGTTTGATATCGATCGAGATGTGGATGTCGCCGTACAAGAGGTTCAGGCTGCATTGAGCGAGCTTCGGTTGCCGATCGGTATCGATCCTCCGACCATACGAAAGAAAAACCCCGAAGAGGATCCGGTTCTGATCCTCGGCTTTTTCGGAGATGTTCCTGTCAAAGACATGCTCTCGTGGATGGACACCTACCTCTTAGATCAGCTTCGTTTTCTTCCTGGTGTTGGTGAAGTGGATATCGGGGGTTTTAGTGAACGTAACCTCAGAATCTGGATCGACCCTAAAAAACTCGATAAATATTACCTGACAATATCCGATGTTGTTGATGCGATGGCGACTCAGCATGTGGAGAGTGCGGCTGGACAGTTCAACTATGGTCCTAGAGAACTGCGTGTGCGGTGGCTTGGCGAAGCAGAGTCGGTCGAGAAGGTATCGAATATTCAAATTCTGCGGCGTGGCGGTCAGATGATTTTCTCCACGCCGATCTTTATCAAAGATGTCGCGCGCGTCGAAGATGGATTAACCGATATTCGGCGAATCGGTCGTGTGGATGGTAAAGAAGCGGTCGGTATTTCGATCAAAAAGCAGCGTGGAACCAACGAGGTTGAGGTTGCGGAATCGGTTCGTCAGAAATTGGAGGAGATTAAGGGCACGTTTCCGAAAGGCTTTAATTACCGCATCAACGTAGACTTTACGCGGTCGACCAAAGCTACGGTAGAGCTGACGATGGAAAAACTCATTGTCGCCTCGCTGATTACGATCGTGATTTGTTTTCTGTTCCTCGGGAGCTTTCAGGCCGCTCTCAATATTTTATTCTCCCTGCCGACCTCCATCATAGGAACGATGACGATACTTTATTTTTCGGGGTTTACGCTTAACCTATTTACACTCCTCGCGTTGACTCTGGCGATCTCGATAGTTGTGGATGACGCGATTATGCTTCTTGAGAACATCATGCGGCACTATCGGATGGGTAAGGGTTCTAAGCGGGCAGCGTCTGATGGAGCGAAGGAAGTGTTGCCTGCGGCGATTGCTGCGACCTTGGCGGTTGTTGCGGTCTTTCTTCCCGTTGTATTTATGGACGGTATTATCGGGAAGTTCTTTTTGCAATTTGGTGTGACTTTGAGTGCGGCAGTGCTCCTTTCTCTTTTAGAAGCGGTGACGATAACGCCTATGCGAGCTTCGGCTCTGTTGAGTAAAGAACCTAAGATTTCCAAACTTGAACATTTCCTTGATCAACTTTTTGAGAAATTTGCGCATCTTTACCAACGTGTTTTGAAGGTGACTCTTTATTTAAGATTCCCTGTCATCATTATCTCGATGGTGCTCTTTGGTGTTTCTTTGTTTTTGGTGGGCAAGGTGAGGCAAGAATTCGTTCCCCCTCAGGATCAGGATATAGTGATCTTGCAGGCGCAGCTCAAACCCGGTTCGTCGCTCTATACGACGAATCAAGCGTCCCTCAAACTCGAGGAAATCCTGCGCAAGAATAAGAACATCGCTGGATTTTTTACCTCGATAGGTGGGGGAGGCGGTGCGTCTAACGTCAATCAAATCTTTATGCCGATTGCGCTCGTTCCTCGGGATAAACGAGACATCAATCACACGAAGATCATGGCCGAGCTTAGACAGGAATTTGCTCCCCTCAAAGAGATGAAGATTACGATGCGCGATAACTCGGCGCGTAACTTGGCCTCTGGCCGCCAGAATCCGATTGGTATCAACCTTAGGGGGCCTGATTTGAAGGTGCTCGAGGAGAAGTCGCTGGAGTTGATTAAACGCCTTGAGGAGGAAAAGCTCGGGGTGGATATGGACTCCGATTACCGGCGAGGGGTGCCGGAGCTAGTGTTACGTCCGAATCGGCAAGCGATGGCAGAACGTGGAGTTTCCGTTTCGGCTATCGGTCAGGTTTTGTCGGCTGGGGTCGGAAGTTTGCGGCAAGGTCGCTACACGATGGATGGTCGACGTTATGATATACGCTTTAAGATTGATGAGACGTATATCAAGACGCCAGAAGATTTTAGAACATTGTATGTAAGAAATAATGCGAGTCTACTTGTGCCAGTTCGTGAGCTGGTGGACGTGAAGGAAGAAGCGGCGATACAGAGTATCAACCGCGTGAATCGTCAACGAGCGATTTCGATTTTCGGTAACCTTGGACCTGGGCAGTCGCAAACGGTAGTTCTCGATCGCGCTCGGGCCATTGCCGCTGAGATTCTACCAACGGGTTACACCTTTGCTTTAGAAGGAGCTTCCGCGGGTTTCTCTCAAGCGTTCGGTAGTCTTTATTATGCGATGATGATTGGTATCTTGATTGCTTATTTGATTTTGGCCGTGCAGTTTGATTCGTTTGTGCATCCCATCTCGGTGCTCATCGCCCTGCCGTTCAGTGTCACCGGAGCGCTAATTGCGCTTTGGGCCTTTGATGCTTCGCTTAACCTCTTTTCGTTTATCGGACTCATTGTTCTCATGGGTATCGCGAAGAAGAACTCTATTATGCTCGTCGAGTTTACGAATCAGGTGCGTAAGGAGAAGAACAAGCCGATTCGAGAAGCTTTGCTTGAAGCTTGTCCTGTTCGTCTAAGGCCTATTGTAATGACTTCGGTTGCGACGGTCGCGGCGGCGATTCCTTTGGTGGTTGGTCATGGAATTGGGTCGGAGACTCGATTGCCACTCGGTCTGACGATTATTGGGGGTACGATAGTCTCGACTATTTTAACTCTGTTCGTTGTGCCTTCTCTTTATCTTGTTCTGGGATGGTTTGAGAGAGGGTCTTGGCGCAAAGGTGCGGACGCTCGCGATGCTAAGGCTTGGTCGGAAAATCGTGAAGAGGCATCGAAAGAGGGGAACGAAGCGCCGGCTTGATTGGAGTTTTGCTCTTTTGATTTATTTTGTCGAAATTGATTGGACGTTTTAGCTGAGTTCGGTTTAAATCGGCGGCGCTGGCCTTGGATAGGTTAGCGTCGCCGATTTTTATTGGGTTAGGGTAACGAGTTATGAAGTCTAAGGTACTTGTCGCAGGTTTGATCTTACTTTTAGGTTTGTTTGGCTATCGGATGTTGAGTCGTAAAAGCGCTCCGATGGTTACGCCTGTGGTGACTCCATCGATTCCTCTTTCGATTTCTGAGACCACTTCGCCTGCAAAATCGGCTGATGAATCGAAGCCTCGTGCTTTGATCGTTGAACAGGCTGTCGCCACTACGGAGGACGAGAGTGGAGTTTCGGATATCAGTAAGATTCGTGAACCGGGGCAATTGACGCCTGGAGCAACTGTGATTGAAGCCAAGCCGCCTAAAGGAGCTGAGACGCGGGCTAGCATCGTGAGTCTTGTGGCTGATGATAAGAAGGCTGGACCTGAGAGAGAGCAACTTGAGAATGTTGCGCAGAGTTTTGCAGGTGGGGTTTACGCTGTTCAGGTTTTTGGAGATCAGTTGAATGCGATCAATGGGACGTATACCGGTGAGATCGAGCGAGAGGGTAAAGATCCTTGTTCGTTTTCGATGATCACGGATGGAGAATATCTGCCACCTGAGGGATCGAGGGAAGCTGATTTTAGGGGTAGTTTTCATGTGAATTATGAATGCACGAACGGAACGACTTCGAGATTTCGGTTTGATACGTTTGATAAAACCGTCAAGGTAATCGGTGACGAGTCGAAGGCTTTGATTTACCGCGATGGAGGCGGGAATTACTTTCAGATCTCGTTTTCAAGCGACTTTCAGCGGGTAACGGGATTTGTCTATGATTCGTCTGTTGGTGAAAATCCGGTTTTAGTTGGCAAGCTGTCAGCTCAGCGATGATGGATTGATTGTTAGATGAAAAATGTGGGGAGCTCTTTAGAGCTCCCCTTTGTTATTTGACCTTGTAGTCGGTCCCGTACTTTTTATGGAAGGTATCAATGCGGCCCGCGGTATCGATTTGTCTCTGCTGACCCGTATAGAAGGGGTGAGAGGCACTAC
>JAZKGL010000175.1:0-1489 GCA_040385935.1 Bdellovibrionota bacterium | reverse complement strand
GTTGAGACCTTAGGTTGCGCTTTCCTCTTCGGAGACTCGTATGGTGGACGGAAAAAATCTTGTCGAAGCTATGGCCGTGATTCTCACTAAAAGGCCTGAGATTCGCGACGTTGTGCGCCAGTCCCTCAAGAACAAGGGTTTGAAGTCCGAAAATATCTTTCCCGTCATGGATGAAAAGGAATGTTTGAAATTCCTGACTGAGCACGACTACGGATTGGTCGTGCTGGACTGGGAGTTTGCACCCGATAAAGTTCAAGCCGTGCTCATCGCCAATCGCAAAGAACATCGCCTTGAGTCGCACCTTGTTTTTTTAATCGCCGCCCATGACGAGGACGCGATCGTCTCAGTCGCGCAGGAATTCTACGTGAATTTTGTAGCGGTCGGCGAGGTCACGACTGACACGATTCGTGAGCAAGTTAAGGGCCTCGTCAAAGAATTCCAAAACACTGGACCTATGCGCAAGATGCTGCTCGCCGTCGATTCCTGTCGCAAAAACGGTGATCAAGCCAATGCTTTGGAAATGCTCGAAAAGCTTTATGCCAAGCAGCCTGATAACGAACGTATCGGGATAGAACTCGCGGAAGCCTATATTCATGAAGAACGCTGGAAGCTCGCTGAAGACGTTTTGCGGGCCCTGATGACGGCCGAGGAAGTCGCGCCTCGGGTGAAACACCTTTTTGCGCGTTGCCGCCTCAAACAAGGCGATTACAACACTGCGATCGCCTCGCTCAAAGGCGCACAAATATTAAGTCCCTACAATGTCGAACGCCTTCTTGAGATGGGTAATCTCTTTCTTAAACTCGATCGAGCGGAAGAAGCGGAATCCACCTTCGACGAAATTCTTGAATTTGCTCCCGGCTCTAAACCCGCGACCTTCGGCAAGAGCGCCTCAAAGCTTCTGATGGGCGAAGTAAATGAGGCTCTCGCGATTCTCAATGGCGTCGCAAATCCTCGCGAACTCAGCGCGATCTTTAATACAGCGGCCATATTGGCCATTAAACAACAACGGTTTGATGCAGGATTTGCGCTGTACCAAAAAGCTTTGCAATTGCTTAGTAAAAAGCCCAAACTCGTGTCCCGTATTCTCTACAATATGGGCATAGGTTTTGTGAAGTGGGGCAAGAACGATAAAGGCTTGAAATGCTTCGAAAAAGCAATCGAGCAAGACCCGACTTTCCAAGACGCTGGACACAACATCAAGATACTGAAAGCAGCTCCCCAGCCAGGCTCGGGTGTCTCACTCAAAGAGACCACGGATTTGTCTGAATCGGCTTCTGAAGGCAACGAGCATGAAATTCCTTTGATGGAGATTTCCGGTTTCGATGGCGGAGAGGAGGAAGTGGAACTCGACGATGTCTTGAGCAACATTTCCAAAGTAGGATGAAGAACGAATGTCAGAGACTGTGGATTGGTCCGCGCATGAAACAAATATCGCCGCGCTGCTCAAAGATTTGGGCGAAGACCCCACCCGCGATGGTTTGCTGAAAAC
>JAZKGL010000174.1:4956-18513 GCA_040385935.1 Bdellovibrionota bacterium | reverse complement strand
ATTCCAGCAGGCGAGCCGGATGAGCTTTCCTTCAACTTTTCATCGGATGACGAGCTGGTTGAAATGGATGAGGTTCGCATCGATTCAAACGACGAACCCGCTTTAAGCGACGATATCCTCGTCCATGGTGGCGAAGAGCCTGCGCTCGAAAATGATGATGAACTCGTTTTTGAAGACGAAGCCCTCGTCAGCGAAGAGCTTTCTGCCAGCGAACCCGAATTGATTGAAGATGAGTCGATCGAAATCGAGGCTCAGGTTCCGGAAATTATGGAAGAGACAGAAGACATGCCGGTGCTTGGCGAAGAGCTTTTGGAAAGCAACGAAATCGATTCGAGCGCACTGGCTCCTGACACTCTTATGCTCGATGATGTCGACGGTGAGAGCGAAGAAGGGAGTGCGCTGGATATCGAGGCTGAGCGACTCTTCGAGGAGAAACTTGGCGCTTCGATCGAAGAAGACAAAAAGTTCCGTGAATCGGAAGAAGTCGATGAAAATGTCTCGGCACGAGCCGACGCTCTTCGTTTGCTTGAGTCGGCTTCGGACGACGACATTATTGTTGACGACGAGATCTTGGGCAGCGAAGAGACGGTCCTGACTCTTGATGATGATATGGTTGAAGAAGAATTATCGACTGATGATGTCGAAATTGAAGACGAGATGGAAGACATTTCTGAACTGGAAGTTGAAGAGTCGCAGGACATCTCCCCTGCGCCCATGCCTGCTCCTGCTCCGGCAAAACCGGCTTTGGCAAAACCAGCGAGTGATGGTGTTGAGTTTGAGTTCGAAGGGTTCGATATGATGGAACATACTCTACGCGTGACGTTCGCGTCCGGTGCGTACCTTGATCTTCAACTCGGCAGTCTCCCTTACGGCAAAAGCCGGGTCTTTCGTGCAGGACGTAGCAGTGTTTGCGTAACGCATGAGGATGGTGGATATTCTGTGGAAGGCGGCGGACTGAAAATGTTCTATCCGCACACCTTGCTCAAAGCATCTTAATAAGCGAAATCTAGCTCATTTCACGATACGCGGAGGCCGTTGGTCTCCGCTTTCTTCGTCTTCGGCGTCATCGGGCTTCTTAGCATTCGCGCGCTTCTTCCACTGATTGTCTTTCATGCACTCAAACGCACCGCTCTTATCCTTCACCCAGAAAATCGAACCTTGCGAATCCGGACTGCAGTCCGGAAGCGAATCCATGCCATCGACATTGCCGTCGTATGAGATGCCTTCAGAACTCGATCCTGATGAGGTTGCGCAGGCTCCCGCGACGTAAACAAATCCAAACAGCAGGAGGGGCAAGGTGAACGGTGTAGCCAAACGCATAGAGGAATGCTCCTTAATCCTGGTGCGGTTTCTTCTTAAAGATATTACCTGAGGACGTCACGGGAAGCATAAGAAAGCTGTTGTGTTCAAAAAATTCTTTGAGCTTGGGGTACCGGCTACGCGATTGGAAAGCCCAGAAGAGCTGACGACGGGGATGACGATGGTTCGAGAGAACTTCGAGCATGTCGCGTTCCTCCTCACTCAGTTTGAGATCTTCTTTTTGCTGGAGAAGAATCTCAATGGCATCCCGAAGTCGGTGATCCATCTCCAAGTGTTTATGCCTGGCTTCCTGAATATCGACTTTTTCCGTCTCTTCGTCATAAAGCGTCTGATAGTGCTGCCAGGCACTCGCCATGAGACTCAAGGTCGGTATGCGTGTTCCAAAGTGGCGAATCATGATGAGGCACTGATCGACCGGATGCGTATCCACCAGAATTTTGGCATCACGTTCAGCGTTAATCATCTCCTGATCACTCAGCTCATCGCGGCCATCCATGAAAGCCGTGACTATGCGTTTCCAGGTCGGAAGTGGATGCTTGATCGTTGGAGTAAGGTCAGGGTCGCGCTTAGGCAGGAAGTGAACGTTTCCTTCGCGTTTGTAAGGAAAGACGACCGCATCGTGGCTATCGACGTCTTTATCAAAGGTCTGCTGCCACATATGAATATTGTATTGCATACCCATGCGAAGTGACGCTTTGCCGCGTGCCTTATCCGACTCATGAGCTTTCACATGAATGATGTTGCGTTTGACGAGACCTTCAACAGCCTCTCGCACGGCATCTTCCTGATAGCCGATGAGCGAGGCGAGTTCTCTCTCATTGGTGATGAGGTCGTAGAGCCCGGACACGGCGCAGTTGAGGAGATAGAGTACGATGCTGTATTCGCATTGACTCAGGCGCGCCATCGCCAAAACTTTAAACCCCGATTCGCTCATAAAGGTCTGAAATGGCATAGAAAGCTCCTCCCCATTCGAACTTCTAGTCATTCTGTCTCGTCTGACTTGAATTGTCCAGCCTCGCCAATTGCACAGAGTATACGGCGCAATTGCCTAGACTCAAAGGGAAAAGACACCTCACTGGGTAATGAGGTGTCTTTTAGAAAGGGGATGGAGAGCTTATTTTGAAGTTTCGCTTTGCCAGTTGGCGAGCAAAGTATCCGACTGCACCTGCTGGCCTTGAGTCACGAGGACTTCGGCAATCGTTCCGGCTTTGGTGGCCTGAACTTCGAATTCCATTTTCATCGACTCGAGGATGAGGAGCGTTTGTCTTTCCTGCACAGCACTGCCTTTGCTGACCAGGATTTTGATAACTTTGCCGGGAACAGGCGCGAGAATATCGTGAGCATGCGCGCCGCTCTTGCCGGCGGTTGAACTCTCGTCGTCCTTGTGTTTATCAAAGTAGGTTTCGCCTTCGATATTCAACCAACGAATCAAGATACCCTTATCGCGCGTCACGCAGTACGTAAAGGGGGAGTTCTCGATCCAGCCTTTGCCGAGCTTTGTTTCCCGACTGCCGTAACGCTCAGGGTTACGCGCGATCATCTCGCTGGAGTAAGAGATATTCGAAGCGTTTGTATTGTTCTTGGTGAAAATATTTCGTGTGAGGGTCTCGATGCTCACTTCGCTAGCGGTCGTGCGAATAGAGCCTAGAGTTTGCAAAAGTGTTTTGGCAAGCCCATCTGTTCGCGCTTTGCGCGATTCGCTCGCCTGCTTTAGATTCTGGTTTTCTTCTTCGATGTATTTGGTTGTCGGTTGCGCGCGGGCAAAACCTGGGCTCTGCAGAACGTCGAGCAGAAAACTTGCGTTGCTGATCGGCATGGCGAGTACGCTGTTCTTCAGAGCTGTTATGAGTTTGGCTATCGCTTCGTCGCGCGTCGTGCCCGTTGCAATCAACTTGGCTATCATCGGGTCAAAGCGTGGCGTGACCTCATCAATGACGTCGATTCCCGCTTCCCAGCGAATCCCTTGGCTGTGATAAGGGAGAAATCCGTAGACTGGTCCTGGCGCGGGAAGAAAGTTGTTTTTCGTGTCTTCCGCGTAGAGACGCAACTCGATGCTGTGACCTTGCGGCTTCAGGTTGATTTGGTCTTTAAGAGACTCGCCCATCGCAATGCGAAGCTGCCAGGCGACCAGATCCTCACCGAATATTTGTTCGGTCACAGGGTGTTCGACCTGAAGGCGTGTATTCATTTCGAGAAAAAAGAAGTTTTCTTTCTCGCGATGCTCAGGTGCCCAGTCCATGATAAATTCGACGGTACCGGCAGAGAAATAATGCACGCCTTTGGCCAGAGCAACAGCGGCGTCTTGCATTCTTTTGCGTGTCTCGTCACGAAGGCCAGGAGCAGGTGCTTCTTCAATAATCTTTTGATGACGCCGTTGAACCGAACAATCGCGATCACCGAGGGCGTAGACATTTCCATGCTGATCACCAAGGATCTGCACTTCGATGTGGCGAGGGTGTTCGACATAACGTTCGACGATCAGCGTGCTGTCGCCAAAAGAGTTGAGGGCTTCCGACTGCGCGCGATTGATCGACTCTTCGATATCTTTGGTATCACGAACGATTCGCATACCCTTGCCACCGCCGCCCATCGCTGCTTTAAGCAAGATAGGAAATCCATGGTCGCGGACAAAGTCGTTGACGCTTTGAATTAATTCCGCAGGACTATTATTTTTCATGCGTTCCAAGCCAGGAACAACAGGAACCTTGTAGTCCTTAGCTATCGCCCGCGCTTCCGCTTTTGACGCCATTTTTGAAATGGAATCAGGCGAAGGTCCCACCCAGGTCAAACCATTTTTGATGACGAGAGCTGCAAAACCCGCGCTTTCAGAAAGAAAACCAAAGCCTGGGTGAAGCGCATCGCAGCCGCCCTGAATCGCGAACTGCACCATGCGTTCACCGTTTAAGTAAAGCGCAGGGTTTTCTTCATCCACACAGATCAGCTCGGTCACAAGACCTTTGAGATAACCGGGTGCCGCAGGACCACTATAAAGAGCCACGGTTTCAATGCCAAGCGACTGCGCTCCTAGAGCGATACGCCGAGCGATTTCGCCTCGATTGGCAATGAAAAGGCGACGAATCTGAGTCTTCATCATGTATGAGAGCCCTTAGCATTCAATACATTGGCTGGAATCTGAACCTTTTGCGCGAGCAGGGCCTGCGCAAAGGTCTTGCCCTGAGCATCGATACGAAGCGTGCGTGTGCCGCCTCCGCCAAGCGATTCTTCGAGAAGGAAGTTAAATCCCTTCATGCCGGGGAGGCTGTAGCGGGTGACCTTGCCTGTGCAAAGTTCCTGAAACCAATCTTTGACGCGAGCTGCCGTGAGATACTTATCGAGGAAATCGTAGGCTTCCTGCGAGCGGGCGAGGACACCGATGTTAGCGGTGTCGCCCTTATCTCCGCTGCGGGCTAACGCGATATCACGAAGGAGGCGACTCGTCGGCTGATCGTGCTCTTTGAGAGCGTCGCGAATCGATTGCGAGGGCTTGGTGGCCACTTGCGCGTCGAGTTCGTTGGGCTGAAAGTTTCCGACCGGAGTCGTCTTCACATCCGCTTCGGCTGTCAGCTCACCTTTTTCAAAGAGAGCGATCTTCGGATTGACAGCCGATTTGGGCATCAATGCTGGCCAGTAGCTCATGACTTTTGCGGCCTTTGGAACACCACCGATAACCGCGACACCGGGAGGTCCGCTGAGAATCAGGGAGGGAATCATTTTGCCGAATAGTCTTAAATCCTTTTCGTCTTTAGCACGGGCGCCAAGTCGAAGAAGAATCTCATTGCCGTCTTCTTTGTGAACTAACGAGCGATGACACGAATCGTAGCCAACATATTCAGTCAGGGTTTCCTCGAAGGGACCGGTTGCGCGGTTCCAGAATATTTTTGAGAATGCTTCGGCTTTTTTGCGCGCATTCGGACCGGAGATCATGATCGAACCGGTCGCCTTGAAACCATCTTCGTAGGCCATCGACACTTTATACAAAGGCGTGGGTTCGAAACCACGAATGCCAAAAACTTTAACGCGGTCAGGACCGGCCTGCTCGAGCTTGATGCTGGAGAAATCGGCAACCACATCCGGTGTGATGTAGGCGGTCGGTGAGCCCATTTCATAAAACAGCTGTTCACGGACCGTATCGACGCTGACGAGTCCGCCCGAGCCTTTATGTTTTGTAACAACGAAGGAACCGTCTTCGGACACTTCGACTATTGGGTATCCGATATTGTCAAAGCTCTCGACCTTCTCCCAGTCGGTGAAGTTGCCGCCAGTAGACTGCGATCCGCACTCAATGATGTGGCCTGCAACGATCCCGTGAGCCAGGCGTGTCCAGTCGCTGAGCGACCAGCCGAACTCGTGAATCATAGGGGCAATCGTAATACCAGTATCGGTCACGCGACCGGTGATGACGATATTCGGTTTCCACTTCAAAGCTTCGACAACAGGAGCGGCACCGAAGTAGATATTTGCGGCTTGAATGCGATCAGCGACTGGAGCAAACTTCGAGCCATCTTCCATGTTGTCGAACTTGATGCCGCTGGCTTGCAAACGATCAAGATCGGGAAGTATGTCGTCGCCGTAGACGATGGCAATCTTTGGACTCAGTCCTAGGTCAGAGGCGAGTTTTGCAATCGCTTGAGCACAGGCCTGAGGATTTACGCCGCCGGCATTGGTAATAATCGTCGTGCCATCGGCCATAAGCTTGGGCAATACTCTCTTGAGCATCGGCAGAAAATCGCGCGCATAACCAGCCTCAGAATCACTGGAACGCTGTTTTTGAAGGATGGACATCGTGATTTCAGCCAGAAAATCCATACTGATATAATCGAGACGACCGCCGAATACCTGGCGCTCCAAAGCGTTGGGATCATCTCCCCAATAGCCGCCGGCGTTGCCAATACTGATGGTTTTCTTCATTATCCTATCCCCTCATTTTCATATCGAAAGTACATGTAATTTTTATTCGTCGATCACGCGCATCACATACGGAAGACGCCGTTTTTCGTCTCGTCCCATTCGTGATGCAGAGTACTTGCCAGAGCTTTGGCCAAAACATCGCGAGTCTTGCGCGGATCGATTATTCCATCATCCCAGAGGCGAGCCGACGAGTAGTAGGCGCTACTCTCAGTCTCGTATTTATCGAGGATCGGTTGACGAATATCTTTGATATCGGCTTCCGTAAGATTTTTGCCCTGCTTAGCAAGCTGCTGAATCTTAACCGTCGCCAAAACATCGGCCGCTTGCTCGCCGCCCATGACAGAGATCTTGGCGTTCGGCCACATGAAGAGAAAACGTGGGTCGTAGGCACGTCCACACATTCCGTAGTTGCCTGCCCCAAAACTTCCGCCGACCACGACCGTAAACTTTGGAACCTTAGCGTTGGCCACAGCATGAACGAGCTTTGCGCCATCTTTCGCGATGCCGCCGTGCTCATACTTTTTGCCGACGATAAAACCGGTGATGTTCTGCAGGAACAAAAGCGGGATTTTTTCCTGAGTGCACAATTCGATAAAGTGCGTGCCTTTTAGTGCGGATTCTGAAAAGAGCACTCCGTTATTGGCCAGGATGCCGACAGGAATGCCTTCGATATGCGCAAATCCGGTGATCAGCGTGTTGCCATAGTTGGGCTTGAATTCAAAGAGTTTGGAGCCATCGACGATACGGGCGATCACTTCGCGAATATCGAAAGCTTTGCGCGACTCATGCGGAACGACGCCGAGGAGTTCTTCAGCCTCGTAATCCGGAGCTTCAGGTGCCTGGAGTTTGGCAGGCGCGGACTTAGCCTTGCCCAGATATTTAACGATCTGACGAACGATTTGGAGCGCGTGCTCATCATCTTCAGCCAAGTGATCGGCAACACCGGAGATCGATGTATGAACCTTGGCACCACCGAGTTCCTCAGCGGTAACCTCTTCGCCTGTCGCAGCTTTGACCAGGGGAGGACCTGCGAGAAAAATCGTGCCCGTTCCGCGCACAATCACACTCTGATCGGACATTGCCGGAATATACGCGCCACCTGCCGTACAAAAACCATGAACGCTGGAGATCTGCTGAATTCCTTTCGAACTCATGCGCGCCTGATTGAAAAAGATACGGCCGAAGTCGTCCTTATCTGGGAACACTTCATCCTGCATCGGCAGAAAAGCCCCACCCGAGTCCACGAGGTAGATGCAGGGTAAATAGTTCTGCTCGGCGATTTCCTGCGCTCTTAAATGTTTTTTCACGGTGATGGGAAAGTAGGTTCCGCCCTTTACCGAAGCATCGTTAGCCACGATCATACACGGCCGGCCTGCGACGATGCCAACACCCGTGACGATGCCACCGGAATTCACGGCTGTATCGTAGAGCTTATGCCCAGCAAAATGCGAGAGTTCCAAAAATTCGGAGCCTGGATCGATCAGCTTTTGAATGCGTTCCCGCGCCGGGAGCTTGCCTTGCTCGCGCAGACGAGTCTGAGTCTGCACACCGCCGCCGGTCTCGACTTCGACTTTGAGCGATTCCAACTGCTTCACTAGACCAAGATGGAACTCATAGTTTTGGCGAAAGGTATCGCTTTGACGATCAATTTTCGAAGAGATGCGCATGAAGACTAAACTCCGGAGTTAGACAACCTGGACCGATTCAAAATCTCGCCACTGCTGCATGTGCAGCCCTTCTTTTGCAAGAAGGTTGGTCAAAACACTGCCTGTTACCTCGCAGTCACCAATGGAACGGTGACGCGCGGCAAAACTCAGCTCATAGTGCTTCGCCAGAGTATCGAGGTTTTTCGACTCGAGGTCAGGCAGAAGAAGTCGGGCCATTTTCAAAGTACAAAAACAGGGGTATTCGATTTGATAACCTTGACGCGAAGCGACTGAACGCAGAAAGTTCAAGTCGAACTCCGCGTTGTGCGCGACGAGTACGCACTTATCGATAAACTGCAAAAACTCGGGGAGTACGCCTTCGATCTTTCGTTGGCCTTCGAGCATAGCGTCGGTGATGCCGGTAATCTTGGTGATGATCTCTGGCAAAGGAATCTCAGGATCAATCAAAAACGAAAAATCGCCGACGCGGCGGCCGTTTTCATACTTAATCGCACCGATCTCGATAATACGATCGCGGTACACATCAAGGCCCGTCGTCTCAAAGTCGAAGATGACGACAGGGAAATTCATTACAATCGATTCGGGAGAGAGATGGTGGCGCAAAACTTTTTGCAAAAAGAGCTGCCCTTGCGAACCGAACGCTTCGTCCGCATCGCTAGGGAATAAGATTTCCTGAAACATTGAGTTGCGCAGTACGGCCATCTTACTTTCCTCAATCAGACATTTGCATCCGAAAGGCACTTAAAATTGGAAACCAAGTGTAAGCTTAGCTGAAGATCCTAGAACTTAGCGCAGTTTAAGTTCGGCTGCAATCTGTGTTATAAGGAGGCTTCGCACGCGGTTCGGATCTAAAATCCGCCTCTTTGGAGGTTACTACTTTGATATTGGCTCGGCTTATTCGGTCACTGATTTTTGGCTTTTTTGCTGCTTTTGTTATCAGCAGCCCCGCTTACTCGGACACTATAGCTGAGATTAAAGGACGGGGATATTTAAAGTGTGGCGTCAGTCAGGGGCTTCCGGGCTTTTCCACTGCGGATAAAAACGGAAATTGGTTCGGCATCGATGTCGATCTATGTCGGGCCATAGCGGCTGCGGTTCTCGGTGACGCGGCGAAAGTGAAGTTTACGCCGCTCTCGGCTAAGGAGCGATTCACGGCTCTGCAGTCAGGGGAAATTGACGTCCTATCTCGAAATACAAGCTGGACATTACAGCGCGACGCTGCGCTCGGGATCGATTTTGCTGGCGTAACGTATTACGACGGCCAAGGGTTTATGGTTCATAAGAAGCTTAACGTGACCTCGGCTGAGCAGCTCTTGAATGCCAGCATCTGTGTGCAGATCGGAACCACCACAGAACTCAATGTCTCCGATTATTTCCGGGCGCGAAAGATCAAATATAAACTTGTGACCTTCGAGAAAAATGATGAAGTGGTCGCGGCATACGGCGCTGGACGCTGCGATGCGATCAGCTCGGATCAGTCGGGGCTTTATGCGGAACGAACGAAGCTTCGGGTGCCTGATGAGCACGTGATACTGCCCGAGCGTATTTCTAAAGAGCCTTTGGGACCTGCGGTTCGTCATGGCGATAATCGCTTTGGCGATGTGGTTCGCTGGGTGCTTTACACGTGGTTTGAAGGCGAAGAGCTTGGTATTGGTCAGGCGACCATCGCATCTCTTGCAAGTTCCGGACGGCCGGATGTTAGGCGTATGCTTGGAATTGAAGGGGAGCTTGGCAAGAATCTTGGACTCGATAATGAATTTTCCAAGCGCATACTCACGCAGGTTGGCAATTATGCGGAAGTCTTTGATCGTAACCTCGGCGCGAATTCACCATTGAAGATCGAGCGGGGTATGAACTCGCTTTGGAATAAGGGCGGGCTCCACTACGCGATGCCGTTTCGTTGAAAAGGGGAGAAGTCATGGCGAAATCCCCATCACGGGTTCGCGATATTTTTATTCAGGCTCTATTCTTTGCGGGACTCGTGGCGTTTTTAAGCTTCGCCGCGCATAACGTCAGCACGCAGTTGGCTGCGCGGGGGATTAGCTCCGGATTTGATTTCCTTTCGCATCAAGCAGGATTTGGGATTGCGTTTCATCTGTTGCCTTATTCAGAAACCTCGACGGTCTTTCAAGTGTTTCTGGTCGGAGCGGTCAATACTTTATTCATCTCGGTGGTGAGTATAGTTTTGGCTTCGGTGATTGGATTGATTATCGCTTTGTTTCGGCTATCGCCTTTGCCTGTCCTTAGGGCGGTTGGAACGTTTTATGTAGAAACCTTACGTAACGTTCCTTTGCTTTTGCAGTTTTTCGTTTGGTATTTTGCCGTCCTTCGTCAGCTTCCTATGCCCCTTGAGAGCTACAGTCTGTGGGGACGGGTGTTTTTGAATATACGTGGGCTTTATATTCCTTTTCCTGACGATGTGTCGGCGGTTTGGATCGTCATCGGCTCTTTGGTGTTAGGCCTGACGGCTGGTCATTTTTTGAATCAGTACGCGGTATCTCGTAGGCGGGCCTTAGGACGTTTTCCAGCTTGGCATTTCTTAAGCTATGCGCTGCCGATAGTTTTTCCGCTCGTGGCTGTGCTGCTTTTGAGAACACGCGTGGAATTTTTAGTTCCGTTTCTTGAAGGGTTTAATTTTAGCGGCGGCGCGCAGATTGTCCCTGAATTTATTGCGGCTATCCTTGCATTGAGTTTATACACCGCTTCGTTTATCGCAGAGATCATCCGTGGCGCGATCGGGGCCGTGTCGCGCAATCAAACGGAGGCGGCATTGGCCTTAGGCCTGACGCCTGCTCAGGTGCTCTCGCGTATTATTTTCCCGCAGGCTTTAGGGCATATTATTCCTCCTTTGACTTCGCAGTATCTCAACTTAATTAAGAATTCCTCCTTGGCCGCTGCGATCGCCTTTCCTGAGCTTGTTTTGGTCTTTGCCGGAACGAGTCTGAATGTGAGTGGTCAGGCGGTTGAGATCATGACGATGACTCTGGGCTTTTACCTCGTTGTCTCTTTGAGCGTGTCTGCGCTTATCAATCTTTATCAGGCGAGGGCACTCCGTTATGAGCGCCGTTAAGGTCAAGCGTATTGCCTCAGGCTGGGAAAAGGTTTTAAACGTTGTTTTGTTGATCGGTATCGCTGCGCTCGTTATTCCGTTTGTGAAGTGGGCGATCATTGACGCTCAGTTTGCTGGAACAGAGCGCTGTACCAATAGCGGCGCCTGCTGGGTGTTTATCAAACTTCGTTTGCAATCGTTTATGTTTGGATTTTACGAGACGGCCGAACTCTGGCGACCGATTTTGGTTCTTTTACTTTGGGCCGTTTCTATTGTTTCTCTATTTAAAGTGTCCTACGGCCGAGCACTGCGCGTTCTTCCTTTTATTCTATTAGGTATGCCGCTCTTTAGCTGGGGTCTGCTCGATGGTCGTTGGTTTGGACTTTCGCATGTCGAGACCACGCGTTGGGGTGGGTTGATGCTCAGCCTTATGATCACTTTGATGGGCTTAAGTTTTGCTTTTCCTATTGGGCTTTTGCTTGCACTCGGGCGTATGTCTAAACTTCCTCTTATCAAAGCCGGTTCGATAGCCTTTATCGAACTATGGCGCGGCGTGCCTCTCATAACCGTGCTTTTTATGAGTTCGGTTATGCTACCTCTTATTTTGCCGCCGGGCAGTGAGGTCGATAAACTCTTTCGTGTGCTTGTCGGTGTCGCGCTCTTTACCTCGGCGTATCTTGCGGAAGTGATTCGTGCGGGTTTGCGGGGTGTTCCTAGCGGACAAGCGGAGGCGGCAATGGCACTTGGATTGTCGGGGCCGCAGCGATTATTTTTAGTGGTGCTCCCGCAAGCCTTGCGCTCGGTTATTCCATCGCTCGTCAATAGTTTCATTTCGTTATTCAAGGATACGAGCCTGGTAATCATCGTCGGTATGTTTGATCTGCTCGGGATGGTTCAGCAAGCGAATACGGATTCTTACTGGCTCGGCTATGCAACAGAAGGTTATCTATTTGCAGGTCTGGTCTTTTGGGTGATCTGTTTTGCTCTCTCGCGATTTAGTCTTAAACTTGAAAAAGCTCATGCCTGATAGGATATCGATATGCAAAACGAACTCGCAATTTCCATGACTCATATCGAGAAGAGCTACGGGGATTTCAAAGCGCTTAAAGATGTGAACCTGCAGGTGGAAAAAGGCACTAAGCTCGTTGTCTGCGGTCCGTCGGGATCGGGAAAGTCGACTTTGATTCGCTGCATAAACGGTCTTGAATTGATTGATTCGGGAACGATCAAGGTCTGGGACGAAGAACTCCAAGCAAAAAAGATGCAGAAGATTCGCAGTGAGATGGGCATGGTGTTCCAGTCTTTCAACTTATTTCCGCATTTGACAGTTCTAGAAAATTTAACGCTTGCCCCTATCTGGGTGGCAAAAGTTCCTGAGAAGGAAGCGAAAACGCGGGCAGAAGCGATGCTTGAGCGCGTTCGCTTGCAGGATCACGCGACAAAGTTTCCGGCTCAGTTGTCGGGCGGGCAGCAGCAGCGTGTGGCGATTGCTCGCGCTTTGTGTATGAATCCGAAGATTATGCTGTTTGATGAACCCACCTCGGCTCTTGATCCTGAGATGATCAAAGAGGTTCTGGACGTTATGATTGAGCTTGCCGAGAGTGGTATGACGATGGTTTGCGTCACTCATGAAATGGGCTTTGCGCGCCAGGCGGCCGATCGCGTGGTTTTTATGGATGGCGGAGAGATTATTGAAGAGGCGACGCCGGATGCCTTCTTTTCCCAGCCGAAAACCGATCGCGCAAAACTTTTTCTCTCGCAGATCCTTCACCAGGCTTAAAAAACATGTTCTTATCGATCGGCCTTCTGCTTTTAGCCATGTTATCGATTCAGTTTGGTGCGACGCAGGCCAAGCAGCTCTTTCATGAACTATCACCTGCCGTAATCACGATGATACGGACAGCGCTGGCGACTGGATTTATGTTTGCCGTGTTTCGCCCTTGGCGGACTCCGCTCTCTCGATCAGCTTGGGGAAGGGTGGCTGTTTATGGAATCACTCTGGGCGTGATGAATCTTGTGTTCTATTTCGCTTTGCAAAGGATTCCGCTAGGTGTTGCTGTTGCCCTGGAGTTTGTCGGGCCTTTGGGTGTTGCTCTTTATGGAACGCGGCGATGGGTTGATCTCATCTGGGTGATACTGGCTGGTGTTGGTATCTATATGCTCGTGCCTTGGTCGGGTGTCACCACAGGGCTTGATCCTTTGGGGGTGCTTTTAGCTTTGGGAGCGGGGTTCTGCTGGGGATGTTATATCATTTTTGGGAAACGCATTGGAACCGATGTCACATCAGGGCAAGCGTCGGCGTTTGGAATGATGTTTGCGGCCCTTACCGTTTTACCGTTTGGGGCGTGGTCCTTTAAGAGTTCGGTGATGACACCTCGGCTTTGGCTACTTGGAGCAATGGTGGCTCTCTTGTCGAGTGCCATTCCCTATGCTTTAGAAATGATCGTCATGCGGCGGATGAATGCACGGACGTTTGGTATTTTGATGAGCATTGAGCCAGCGCTCGCGACATTGATGGGCTTAGTTTTTCTGCATGAATCACTGGATGGATTTCAAACCTTGGCTTTGGTGGCTATAGTATCGGCTTGTCTCGGGTCGTCGCTTACGGCTCCG
>JAZKGL010000174.1:0-4856 GCA_040385935.1 Bdellovibrionota bacterium | reverse complement strand
CTTACTTACTTTTCCAAGTACACTGACCCGCTTTATTCTGATCTTTCAACCACGTCTGTAGCGGTCCGAAGTATTCGAGGATCGCTGTCGCATCCATCTTATCACTGCCTGTGAGCTGCTTAAGGGCGACCGGCCATGGTTTCGAAGCGCCGAGTTTGAGCATTGCCTTCAGCTTCTCGCCAGCCGCTTTCTGTCCATAGAGACTACATTCAGCTAGTGGTCCTTGATAACCCGATGCATCACACATCGATTTGAACATTTGGAACTGAAGTATCGTTGCCAGGAAATAACGGGCATACGGAACGTTTGCTGGAATGTGATACTTTGCGCCTGGGTCAAATCCATCGGCCGAACGTGCTTCGGGCGCTGCGAGTCCTTGATAACGTTCGCGCAGGTCCCACCAAGCTTGGTTGTAAGTCGCAGGCGTGGTCTTGCCCGCGAAAGTATCCCAACGCCACTTGTCCATCAGATAACCGAAAGGCAAGAATGCGATCTTGCTCAGCGCCGTTTTCATCTGAAGATTGACGAGTTCCTTCTCGCGATCGGCTTGCTTAGACGCCGACTTTACGAGGCCGACCTGATTGAGATAAGTCGAGTTCACACTCAGAGCAATCGCATCACCGATCGCTTCGTGGAAGCCATCGTTAGCACCTTGTTGGAAGACAACAGGCAGTTTGTAATAGGATTGATAGTAGAAAATGTGGCCAAGTTCATGATGAAGTGTAATGAGATTGTCTTCGTTAGGAAGGATACACATCTTGATACGAACATCATTCGAGTACGAAACATCCCAAGCACTCGCATGACACACAACTTCGCGATCTTTAGGCTTTAAGAACAACGAACGCTCATAAAACGTTTTAGGCAGCGCATCAAATCCTAGCGAAGTGAAGAAACTCTCCGAAAGCTTCGTCATCTTGATCGCATCATACTTTTGATCGACCAAAGCTTTCGTTACGTCCAGAGTCGCAAGACCCTTGTACGGCTCAACCTTCGGATAGAGCGAGGACCAATCCTGAGCCCACATGTTGCCGAGCAAATGGGCAGGCAACAGCCCCTTATCGTTTTTAGTCCCTGGATAAATTTCTTCGAGCTTGTGGCCCATGAAACACTGAAGATCTTCGTAGAGGGGTTTGACCTGTTGCCAAAGTCGTTCCATCTCCACTTCAAATTCTTCGGGCTTCATATCGTAACCAGAACGCCAAGCCTCGCCCGTGTTTTTATAGCCGCCTTGCTGAGCGCCCTTGTTGGTCAATTCAACGAAGCGAACGTACAAAGGTTTAATATCCGCGCCGATCGAATGCCAGCCCTTCCAGGCTTTCAACTGATCATCGGCACTCGGACTCGTCGCGAGGAGTTCTGTCATCTCTTCAAGGTCGAGACAACCATCTTTGCTCACATCATAGGTGCTTTTCTTGGCCCAATCGTCGCAAACTTTCTTCTTACCATACGCACTACTCATTTTGCTCATGGTGGACGTAAGTTCTTCGAGCGATTTTCGATCCTGAGGAGCCGGATCGCCGAGCTTGATCAGATGGAGCGCGCGGCGCGTGTCTTCATCGACCTTAACCTTGTCAAAGCGTCGTGCTGCGCGCATCGATTTGGTCGCGTATTCGAGCAGTTCGGTCTGGTCGTCTGCGGCGATGGCGTCGGTGTCTTCGGTGATAAAGTTGTCTTTCACCCACGAAGAACGGCTGCTTTTTACAGCAAGACGCAAATATTCTTTGTTAAACGTATCGACGAAAGCTTTCGCTTCTGAGGCCGTCTGCGCGGCAGCCGAATGCGTGATCGGTCCGAGGAGAGTGATCGCGGCAAAGCCTGCGCAAGTAAGGAACGACTTAGGGGCCATGATATGAGCGTCCTTCATAATGATTATTCTGAACGACTTTATAAAAGGCCTGACTGGATGAGGCTAGTGAAATCGTTAAACCGCCGCAGGATTGACGTGGACTGCTCGGACTAACTCCAGGTGAAAAAGTCGTGTTAAGATAAAATGTTCATAGGAGACTGTATGGGAAAGCCGTTTGTTCCATTGAAGCGCCTTGTCAAATCCGAAGTTCGCATACTCGATCCCACGCAGATGGAAGCTTCGTTTCAATATCGAATGATCGTCAAAGGCGAAGACGATAAAGTCGCTTATCCTCACATGTATGAGGTCGAGTCGTATTTTCTATTTCCCCTTCAAATGAAGATTACGCCGACTACCTATCCGCTGGAATTCTTCTACCGCGATGTGAAATCGTTTTTGAATTTTCGCATTCCCAAACTCACGTTTAAAGAGATTATGGGGTTGACCGAGGATTCTGAGCGTTCGCCTCTGCTTAAAATCAAAGAGCATATAGAGCGACAAAACCGAAGTACGGAAGAGCAGCAGTTTATCATTCAAGAGGCGCAGATCTTTGCGTGTTCTTACTTCACCTTTATTATCCGCAAAAGCCGAAAGGTGATGGCAGGTCTCGCGCGGTTTGGAGAAGGGGATGAAGAGGCGGAAAAGACGAAGAAATTGATCGAAGAAAGTTTTGAGAAGGTCAATGTCATCTATAGAGAGTGGCATTCGGTCCTTCAACTTGCTGAATCCGCTTTTCCTATGATCAAACGAGATCTCAGGGAAGTCGACGAATATATTCTCAATAACATCCACGATTTCTTGCTGAAAGCTCAGAAGTCGTTTGATCTGCATGCCGGTACTCAAATCAAAGAATGGCGAGGGATCGTGCGGGCGCGCCTTAGGGCTCTGAGGATCTACTCGCGGCAAAACGGATTCCAATGGATTGATGATAAAAGCGATGAGATAGAGCTTGAGACGTATTTGCATCGTCGAGGTTTTCTGAAGAGGCGAGTGTGGTCGGCGCTTTATTTGAATACGCGGACTAAGAAGTTGTTCAAGATTCAGCGCCAGGCTGGAGCTATGGTGGCTGCCGGTATCGCAGGATTTTGGGCGGCCATGGCTCAGCTCCTGCTGAGTGTCAGCGGGTTCTTCTCGCGTGATCCGAGCGCAGGTTGGGGTGTTTCGACTTTTATCGTTATTACGGCTTTGACATTTGCTTATATTTTGAAGGACAGAATTAAGGAACTCGGCAGGGGTTACTTTAAGGGAAGTGTGTTCCGTGATTTGCCTGACAGCAGCAGTAAAATAATCTATCGGCCTTCGGGTGAAGCGTCGAAAGCCTTAGAGATTGGCTATCATGAAGAGAAGGTGGAGTTTGTCGAGGTCGATGATCTTCCTAAGAATGTAAAAATTCTTTTGGAAAAAATGGCGCCTGAGCGATTGAATGCAGAGGCCCTATCGATTATTCACTATCGAAAGCGCATGGGTCTTCAGGGTGAGAAAATTCGTTACATGAAGCGAAAGATTCGTGCGCTCTATACATTCTTTCGTTTGAATGTTTCGAACATGCTGGCTCCTTTGGATCTGCCTTACGAGGAGCTTGCGGTATCGACGACGCGGCTACAGGCCACGACGAGGCAAATTCCAAAGGTTTATTATGTGGATTTGGTTTTGCAAATTACGATGCGGTTTGAGGATCAAGAGAGAAGTGAGTTTGAATACTATCGCATGGTGATCGATAAACGTGGGATTAAAAGGATAGAAAAGTTGCCTTTGCCGGAGGAGCTTGGTGGGCCTAAGCCGAGTGACAACAATCAAGCCGCCGCTGAAGTCGAGCGTGATGAGGAGCCGGGTGTGACGCCCGAGCTGGAGGAAACTCGGGATGCACTCGCTTAGTGATGGGTGTGGGATTCGTGCGTGATTTCGTATCCCGAATCGATGATCGCAGCTTTGATGGATTCACTCGCGGCGCGGCTGTGAACGTTCACAAGCCCCTGCGTGAGATCCACTTGGACGCCGGCCTCGGCATCTATCGCATGTATAGCTGAGGTGATGGTACGGGTGCAGTGATCGCAGCTCATTCCTTCGACTTTAAGTGTCAGCATAGTGTTGGCTCCTGCCCTTGGGGCACAGTGTGTAGAACTCTACGTTTGTCGCTTTGGGGCTCGGTTTTGTCAATGTCGATCTTTAACATGGGGAGTTGTTCATGGCCTTACATTTGATCCTGCTTTTGGCGAATCAAGCTTTAGGGGTGGTCCCTACGGAGAATGTGAAGAAGCCGGCTATTGAAACGATTGCGGTTTATGATGGGAAGGCTTTGGTTGAACAGCTGAATAAGCCGACTGTGGAGGATGAATGGAATAGGCTGTTTTTCCCCGCTGATGCCTTCGATCAAGTGAAGGGGATTAAAGATCCAGGGGCTTATCATAAGCAGCTTTTGAAATGGTTTGCGGCCGATGTTCAACGCGAGCATGAAAGACTTAAAGCTGGTGGGCCTTGGGCTGTTGATAGCTTTAAACTAGGGTCTTGCAAGTGGAAGGAAAAGGGGACCGAGGCGAATGCGTTGCCCTACTGGAGTTGTTATAAGAGCAAATTGAATTTGAAGAACGAGAAGGGTGAGAAGTCGCTCGTTGAAATTCGGGCGCTTATCAACTGGGGCACGCAGTGGTATATCACGCACCTCGGGCCGATTCCTAAGAGCTGATTGCTTACGATGTTGGATTGGATTGAGCTGGGTTTATGCTTGATCGAGGAGGCCAGATCACTTCGAAGCAGGTTTTGCAGGCGAAGTGATGTTCCCTCGAAAAAAGGACAACGAGTTAAGAACATTTTCTCATCGGCACTCGCTCGAAACATTCTGGGCTCACAAAGCCAAGAAGAGAATGAATAAGTTGCCGGTTATAAAACACTTCAATCCATTTAAAGATGCTCGATTTCGCTTCAGACCTTGTCTTGAACTCCTCAAAGTAAACGTGATCGATCTTGAGTGTATGATAAAAACTTTTCATTGGAGCGTTGTCCCAGCAGT
>JAZKGL010000173.1:0-1885 GCA_040385935.1 Bdellovibrionota bacterium | reverse complement strand
GACGAATCAAAAGACCTTCATATGAGGCGCACCGGGAGGCGTTGTCTTATCAGGCGTAGAGTCCGAATTCGCCTTCATATGTTGACCATAAGTCGCTTCAAAGATCTGCTTTACGCCACTCGTTTCGTCCAACTCTTTTGTCAATCGATCGACTTCGGCTTTCTTTTGAATAATCGCGTCTTCAAGCTCACGAATTTCAGCCATATTCTTATCGTTGAGACGTGTGAGCTTATCAACCTTGCGCTGAGCGTCGTCGATGATCGCGCTGATATCGATCTTTGCCGAGAGCAAAGTCTTCTGAACGATGATCACAACCATTTCTTTTTTGCTATCCGGCAGCTCGCGCATAAGGCGAATGACGTCATCGATAGTGTAGGAGGTCCTTTGCACGTCCGAGGTTTCCTTATGCGAGTTCGGGGCGATAGTGGGACTCTGCGTTTGCACGCGAGCCTGGGGAGCGACCGTATTATTCGGGACTAAGCCCGGTGCTTGCGTCATCGTCGGGGGAGCAGCCTTTTGAACGTGCGGCGGGTCCATCGAGGGTGCGCGCGTCGTGGTTGCCGAGGAGCTAGGCGAGTAGGCATATTTTTCCACGTTAGGAGCGTCAAACGAGGGTTTTGAAGCATCGCCATCGGCGATACCAAGTCCACTCGGAGGTTTTTTCCCAAAAATACTCACGCTCTTTCTCGCTATCTATATATAGGAGCCTCTTTAGCTCGCTCCTTTCCCGCTTCGGCTCCTCGGGCGACAAACTTGAGAATCCTAGGGAAAGTAATGGAGATTCCCGAGTCAGCTCGAAGGATTACAAAATTTTTACGCGTATTATTTCGAAATCCGCCGCAACCTGCCGATAGGCCCCTCGAGAGGAGCGGCATGAGTAAAGAGCTGACGACTATAGGCAATTACGAGATTATCGAACTGGTGGGCGAAGGGGGACTTGGTAAAGTCTTCAAAGCGCGCAACCTCTCTTCGGGTCAGATCGTCGCGCTCAAACTCCTACATGAACGCTATGGCCGCGACGAACGCTTTCTGGGCGTCTTCCACCGCGAGCTTATGATGCATAGAACCGTATCGCACCACTCCCTCGTTCCCATACTCGACAATCAGTTTGAGCCTCCTCAGTGTTTTATCGTCAGTCGCTTCGTGGACGGTTGGGCCGGCCGTGGGGTTATCAAACACTTCGGACGAATGCCGCCGCTCGTGGTCCTCTCGCTTATGGTGCAGATCGCAGCGGGACTAGACGCGCTTCACCTAAGAGATCTGGTTCATGCGGATTTATCCGCAGCGAACATACTCGTAGAGAAAACCGGCAAAGCCTTTCTAACCGATTTCTCTTTGACCTCCGACGTTAGCTCTTTGCAAAAAAAGGAGCATATCTTCGGCACGCCGGGCTACTATTCGCCTGAGCATTTAACTTCGACGCCTGTGACGCCAGCCTCCGATATTTATGTGATAGGTCTTTTGATCTGGGAAATGATCAACGGTGTAAAGTTGATTCCAGCATTGGAAGGCGGAAAGCAGACCAAAGAAATTCTTTCGCATATGATGAATATTTCATTCCGCGAACTCAAATGCACGAGCGAGCCACTCGTCCGGGATTTGCTCAGCCTGCTTCGCATGATGGTTCATCCGCAGGACAGCAAACGGTATGAGAATGGGGAGAAGCTCGGCCGCGCGATCGATACTCTTCTCAAAAAATACGGAATCATCAATCCTCAGGCCGCCGTCGTTCAGTTTCTAAGTGATGGCCTGCTTCCGACCACCTACAAAGTTCCTCCCCAGAATATCTATTTAGGCTATGCCCCTTATACGATCGAAGATCTGCCGCTTCTGAATGCAAAATAAGCAATTGTGAATTCTTTGCAAAGACTCGCCGAATTTCTCT
>JAZKGL010000172.1:0-2040 GCA_040385935.1 Bdellovibrionota bacterium | reverse complement strand
TCCTTTCCCGAACCTCTTGATCCGAAGGCGATGACGCTTTGGATAGAGGGAGCGAAGAAGCTATGAGCGAACTCGAAGATATCCTGCGCAAAAGTAAAGTGATCGTCACTGTCGGCTCCGGAGGAGTGGGCAAAACGACCAGTTCGATCGCGATGGCGCTCATCGGCGCTCGCCTCGGCAAACGGGTTGGTCTACTCAGTATCGATCCTGCCAAACGTCTGGCCGATGCCTTGGGAATCAAACTCGGCAGCGAGCTGCGCCGCGTGAATCTCAAAGCCGACATCAAAGGCACGCTTGATGCCGCGATGCTCGATCAAAAAGCGGTGTTTGATGAAATGGTTCTTCGCTACGCGCAGAACCCGAAGATCGCCGAGAAGATTTTTCAAAATTCGATTTATAAAGAAGTCTCGACAAATCTCGGTGGACCTCTGGAATACATGGCTTTGGCCAAACTCGAATCGATGCTGCGCTCGGGGAACTACGATCTAATCGTGGTCGATACGCCTCCTGATTCGCATGCGCTCGATTTTCTCGCGCGACCGAATATTCTTGCCGGATTTATTGAGTCGGGTGTGATGAGCTGGATGATCAAGCCGTTTCATCTTGCGCAGAAACTGGGTGCTGGCGCGATCTTTAAAGCCGGCGGCAAAATCATGTCGGGCATTTCCTCCATCACCGGAATGAAGATGCTCAAGCTGCTCGCCGAATTTTTAGTGCTGATGGAAGAAGTCATAATCGGCTTCAATCGGGTCGGCCGCGAAGTTTCTGCAACTCTCAAAGCCGAATCTACAGGCTTTGTCCTGGTGTCGGCGCCCTATAATAATGCTGTGCGGTCGGCGGCGTATTTGCTTTCAGAACTCAAAAGCAATAATTATCCCCTGCTCGCATTGATCATGAACCGCAATCTTCCCTTTGAACTGCAAAGTTCGATTGCGGCCTATGGCCCTGGCGATGACAAATTACACCCGGCTTTAAAACCAGGCCTCGACATACTTCAGAACCGTCAGCGCTACGCGGCCTCGCTGGCTGAGGAGCTTTTGAAGAAAGCCCAAGCCACGTCCGGCTCGGAGGTCCATCTTCTCCTTTTAGAAGAGCAGGGACAAATGATACATTCTGAGGACACCCTTTGGGGCTTTGCTGATGCGTTATGCAATGCGCGAAGTTTTCGGAAGACTTGACCCTTAGACGAGGACCCGAGTGAGCGCGAAGTCTGCAAGCCAAACCGAATCAGAACCGAACGCGCTCGTCAAAATCGTGGCTTGGGTCGGTAAACTTATTATCACCAAAATTGAAGATCTGGGGTCTTTCCTCGTTTTTCTTCTGTATGTGATCAAAGAAGCGATTCATCCTCCATTTCGTGGCCGTCTTATCTTTCAACAGATGTATTTTCTCGGCAATGAATCTCTATTCATCGTTCTTTTATGCGGATTTTGTATAGGCGCCGCCGTGAGTCTTCAGGTCGGCACGGTCTTCACTCTGTTCGGAGCGCAGTCGATGGTCGGCGCCGCCAATGCTAAGGCGCTCGCCCGCGAGCTTTCTCCCCTTATGGCTGGATTTTTGATCGCAGGTCGGGGTGGGGCAGCGATGACGGCGGAGATTTCCACTATGAAAGTCAACGAACAGATCGATGCGATGGAAGCCATGGCTGTCGATCCGGTAGGCTATCTGGTCGTTCCGCGGCTGATCGCGGCTGTTCTTATGCTGCCGATGCTTGTCGCGATCTTTAATGTCAGCGGTCAGTTTGCATCGCTTGTGATCGCCACTAACATCTTCGACATCGATATCGGAACCTTCTTCGACAAAATGCTTCGTATCGTAAGCTGGCATGATGTCTGGGCCGGTTTACAAAAATCTCTTATTTTCGGTGCGATTATCGCTGTGCTTGCTTGCCGCTTTGGGTTGAATGCCTCGGGCGGTGCTAAAGGCGTCGGCCAAGCCACAACCAACGCGGTCGTTACCATGCTCCTCGTCCTACTCAGCGTAGACTTTGTCATCACCTACATTCAGATAGTTTTCAAATGACCGAAAAAAGCTCGGCTC
>JAZKGL010000171.1:0-1480 GCA_040385935.1 Bdellovibrionota bacterium | reverse complement strand
TCTCTTTTCTCTTAAGGTCTTATGAAAAAGCTGGATTTTGATATCGTTACGCTGAAATCCGGCGTGAAGACTATGCGTGATTTGATGTCTAACGAGGTGTTTCATACTGGGATCGGCCCCATGGCTGAAGCTCATTTGCTGCATGTTGAGCAGCAGCGGATTGCCGAGCAGTGCTCGGTGCCGGGTAAGTTTATAATTTGGGATGTTGGGCTAGGTGGGGCTGCGAATGCGATCGCCGCTTTGGATGCTTTAAAAGGATGTGCGGCTGACGTTGAAATTCATAGTTTTGATATCACGCGCGCGCCTACCGAATTTGCTTTGCAGGAAGCTGAGGCTTTGGAGTATGTCGCGCCTTATGCTGTGGAATTAAAAACTCTACTTGAGCAGGGTGAAGTCCGAGTTCGTGATAATGTGCGCTGGGTCTATCACCTTGGAGATTTTCGCGAAAGTATGCTCCTTGCCCCACAGGCGCAGGCTATATTTTACGATCCCTACTCGTCGGTTTCTAATCAAGAGGTTTGGACTCTCGATCATCTGAGCCGTATGCGTGGAATTGTTTCCGATACTAGTCTTTTGACGAATTACTCCGCGTCGAATGCCGTGCGCGTGACTTGGCTAATGGCCGGGTTTTTCGTTGGCGTTGGGGTTGCGACAGGTAAGAAAGCAGAGACTTTGATCGCCTCGGCGAGCTTGGAGAAGCTGGAAAGACCCCTGGATCGTCAATGGCTTGAGAAACTAACGCGTTCGCAGAGTTCGGCTCCGATTCGCGAAGCGGCTCACGAGCCTCGCACGATAGATGCGGCGGATCACGCTCTCTTGTCCGCTCATCCTCAATTTAAAGCTTTTTAGCGATGTAAGTGAAGCTTTCCCAGTCTTCGCCACCAAGCGTGTCAGGGTTGGCTTTGAGCACGCTCAAACCCTGTTCCCGAAATAAGGTTACGACTTTGGATTTTTCGATTCCAAACATTGTCACATACGGTTGATCGGATTTTGTGAGTTTGTGTTTTAGGCGAAAGATTTTTTCCGGGATGATTTTTCTTAGAGTGTTCTTTGGCGAGCGAAACCTACGGCTTGGAATCTGAACGATCAAGGTGCCATCTTTTTTCAAGACGCGCGCAAAGTCTTTTAGATACTGAAGAGAGTAGGGCGGAGGAATGTGCTGAATCACAATCAGTGAGAGCACCAAATCTTTCGACGACGCCTGGATTAGTGAAAGATCAGGTTTCGTGTTGGCAAGAAATTCGATGTTGGGCAGCTTGTTTAATTCTTTGGCCTGACGAACCATCTCAGGCGACACATCAATACCTGTGACTTTGCTGAAGTGAGCGGCCAGACCTTGGCTCAAGCGCCCCAGGCCGCTGCCGAAGTCAAGAGCTTCGCCGGCTTTGTTTATCATGGCGCCAGCCGATTCGGCTAAAGAAAGAAAGTGATCAACATCGACTCGGCCTGAGTTGAAGAAGCCTTCGTCGTTCCATTCTTT
>JAZKGL010000170.1:0-1276 GCA_040385935.1 Bdellovibrionota bacterium | reverse complement strand
CGGAACTGGGATGGACGTGGTCGAAGCACGAAGTGGTGAGGGGCGAGCCTTAGATGCAATCATCCCAGAGTAAAAAGAAAGCAAAGGCGCCCCGCGAAGCGGTAGCCTGTACGGTGGGGGGATACATAAGGGGGGCAGGCGGAGCCTCTCCTCTTATGCCGCCGGAGGCACCAGCGAAGCGCTATCCCGAGGGAAAACGCACCATATATAGAAGCCAGTCTTAAACGAACGACATCATCAGTGACCGAAGCGATCTACTTTATCTCATTCAACAGGAAATTTAGAAACGAATACCTACGCCCCCGTAGAGAGCAAGAAGGTTCTCAAATCCCTGCTCCGTTCCAACCAATGTCATATTACGAATATAGACCTTCACATGAAACAGCTTGCCGAAGTGAAACTTCTGGCCAATACCCAGGTTTAGGAGCGGATTTCCTTTATCCTGAACAAGCGGTCGGCCGCCTTTACCATAAGAGTTGGTGTCATTAATTGTTGCGCCGATCGTTTTGTTCTTTTCCGTCGCTACTGCTTCATTGTTTGTCGGATCGGTATACTGTCCACGCGGTTCATTGCCGTTACCCAGCTTTTCGCGCTTTTCATAATACTTGGACGTTGCATAACCGACTCCGAGTTCGACAAACAAATCGAAGTAGCTGGTCGAACTCTTCATGAAAAGCTGCTTACCGTAAACCGGCGCCCACACCACGTTCGCAATCAATATCTGCTGCATTTCGCGAATCGGCACGAAGGCCGGCCCGTAGCGCGGGAAGCCGTCGTTGTTTTTATCAGCATCTTGGATAAGACCGGGCTCACCACATGAAACACCAACTTCGTTGGTGGGATCATAGTAGAAGCTCTCGATACAGGTACGCTCAGCCTTATCGGAGTTGCTCCCGACGCTCGCTGAAATACCGAAACCGAAGTTTTCCGAAGTGAAATAGGTTGCGCCCCCGCCGAGGAGCAAGGTGTTTACATAGGATTGGTTCATGATGATACCAACCTCTGGAAGGCTTAGCTCAAAGCGTTCGTTCTTAGGATAGAGTTTCCCCATAACGACTTCTTTGCCTTCAGTGGCCTTTTTGTAATCAGCAGCGAGCGCGATTGGAGATTGAGCCAGGCTGAGTAGGGACACGAGTAGCAAGAGGAAATGCCGTTTCAAACGCATGCGATGGGTCCTTTCACCTGGGCCTTAGCCTGAAGGTCAGGACTGCCTCGTTTCGCGGCATTTCCCGTGACTCACCTTCAGTTAATCAATGCTTTAAATGCCTGCTCGAGT
>JAZKGL010000169.1:0-10596 GCA_040385935.1 Bdellovibrionota bacterium | reverse complement strand
AACCAACGTTCAGCGATAACCTTATGAAGATCGGTGGCGGCCTTGCCATCGACGTAATCCTTCACGAGCTGCTCGGCAAGCTTCTTGTCTCCACGAGCTTTAACCCCTACAACGGTTTGAGCTAACTTAGGTACAGCAGCACGAAACTTCGCAGTGTCGATCGTCATACAGCCTTGGTCTTTTCCGTTAGCTGCCGGCTTTTCCGGCGACCAAACCGCAGCCTTTTCCTTCATCAAATAGCCAAGCTGTATCGCCGCCAGCTGACTATAAGGCTTCGATTTGCCTTGTGCATCCCGCATACCGTTGCTGATGTGGCCGAAAGCCCAAGTGGAAAATGTCAAATGCGATTGCTCGACTAACGATTTATCAAGAACGCCCTTGTTCAAAAGGTATTCGCCGTAAAAGAGAGAACCGGTTTGCGCTTTTAATTCTTCCAGCATGCTGGCCAACGGACCGCCGAAAATCTGATCGTCCGTCTTGCCTTTGACCTTGTACTCATGGGATGGCCCGAGGTTATGCGAGGCTTCATGCAAAAGCGTATCAAGCAAACGCGCATCTTCGTTTTCTACCCAGCGATTCATCGTATCAGCACAGAACACCGATTCGGCCTGCATCTTCTGATCCGCTTTGCTATCGGCATCCTGGTAGAAGTTGGTCATCGCCACTGTCCGGCCGCGACCTTCATTGGCCACTGGCCCCCAGTTGGGCAAGCTTTGGCCAATCGTCGCCCCGTGAGGAGGACGCGAATCGCCTGCATTGAGCGCAACGTCTATAAAATCAGGCAAATGAAAGGATACATCTCTCGCCTTATAAGGTTTGCCGCCTACAGCAGCTATCGCTTTCTCCATATCGTTTTTCAATGGATCGAGCTTTTTCTGCCAAGCCAGCGAACCTTTATTGATCAAAGCAAAACTCACGTGGAAGTTTGCTTTCCTTGAACACGGATCATCATAGGTCTCGTCAGGTCCTATGCGCAGATACCATTTTGAGTTCTCGGCATTCATCTTCGACCAGGCTTCATCCGCAGGCTGCCAGTTATTATCGAGAAATGACTGAGACGCTGCGAGCAGATAGGTTTTGAAAGCAGCCTCCTCAGGACTCTTGATCGATTCCGCCGCTTTCTTAAGCGAATCCGAAACCGCTGCCATATCGTCTTTAAACGCAACGTTGTAAGGAACAGCCGAAAGCTTTCCGCCCCCCTCATCTTTCACAACCACAAAAGGGCTCAATAACGTGTCGGCATCTTTCCTTGCGGCCAGAGTATTACAAAACTTCGGGTCCTTTGCTTGAAGATCAGCCGGATAAGAGCCAGAAATCGGCTTTGGTTTCGCCGCGAGAGCGCTGCAATCGGGATTGGCTTCGGTTCGGGCTGCTCGGCACCAAGGCCCTTGATTTCTAAAGAACAGAAATTGGCTTGCCGTATCGTCTTTGGCAATGGCGCCCTTTAAGGCCTCGACACCTGTCTGCTTAGCGAAAATGCGTTCGACGCCGGCCGCAGCATCCAAAATATTCTTGACGATGGCCTTGTCCTCTTCGCTGCCTTTGGTCAAATCGGTTTGTACAATAGTCTGACGACCCTGGCTCAGTTCATCGCGAACGAGAGATCGACGTTTTGCATCTGCAGCATCGGAAGCTGCCGGAGCGGGCGTCTTATACTCCTTCAGAATGCGTTCATAGGCGTCGCTCAGCTTGGGTTCGGCACCGAGACCCCAATAGCCACTGACTTCATCCTGATCAATGGCGCCATTTGTGTTTTTATCCTGAACCCAAAAGATCGGCAGAGCCAGTTCAGCGGCGATGCGGTTGAAGTCGGCGCGAGGCACGTCTTTGAAGTCGCCTTTTGAATCGTTTGTTTCACTAGCCGAGTGTGCGCATGACATAAGCAGCGCGGGGGCTAGAACTAAGGCTAATCGACGGGATTGAATCGGGAGAGCCATCTTGAGGCCTTTCTTTGACAAGCGGGAAGGGAAACCAAAGGGCAGTTTTAGAATGCTCGCTCGCGAGTCTCAAGGCCTTTGTCATCTTCGGGTATGGAGGGAAATTTCTGCTGCCACTGAAGCCACGCATTTAACCAGGCAAGGCCTGCCTCTTACGCGGGTGAAAGGGAGCGTTCATGATAGACAGTGAGATGTTATCTTGGAGACGATCCATGACGTTTAAACGAACAAAATTTCCTTTGCCCCTCGTCCTACTCGGCTTTCTGTCGATAGGCCTTGGGAGTGGCTGCGGTAAAGATGCTGACAAACGCGCGAGCGGTATTGTCGGTGCTACGGGAGAAACCCCAGTCGATCCAGGTGGGACCGGTACAGCTTCATCTTTGGAATTTAAACCGTTTCCAAAGGAAGTCTATACAGCGGAGACGGCTGACAATAGCTGCGTGACATTTGCGGTACTTTCCAAAGCCAATGCTGCGGCCGTCGCCGATGTCGGTATCATTTTTTCTGTTGTTTCCAGTTCGGCGACAACCGCTGAAGACAAGGGAAAAATCACACCGGCCAGCGGAGTCACCAACGCCGAAGGCGAGCTGGAAGCTTCGTACTGTTCGGGTAAAACCGAAGGCAAAGTCACGATCGTCGCTAAAGCAGGATCGGTTTCGATCAACAGCGGTGAGATTTCGATCACCAAGAAACCGGCCTATAGTTTTGTCTATACAGGCAGCGACACGCCGGCTGCGGTTAGCACAGATGGAAGCGTTATCAATGCGCTCAATCTCAACCTCATCGATTCTGGCCCACAGGATTGTACGTTTCTTTATTTCAAACTTCAAAGAACCGGCCAGCCCGTAGTCGGTGCACCTGTAGCCTTTCATACACAAACGGATTTTCCTAAAGGCGTGAAACTCTCGCGACGCGCCGAGCCACTTGCTACCGACCTCGATCCGTTGAATGGAAAGAAAATGGCGAAATTTGAAGGCGTGAGTTCCACGACCGGCGAATTTGCGGTTCCGATCTGCACCGGTTCAAGTCTGGGTAGCGTTTCCGTCAGCGGCTCGTTCACCGATCCGGAAGAAGGTCGCAAACTTACCGCAGCCGCACCTGTTATCCGCATCACTTCCGGTACGACGAGCTACGTGAACTTCTCTTTGAGTTTTGATCCCATCAACGCTCGAACACTCCGCGCCTACTACAACACGAACAGTGAATATGATCTGCCCTTTAAAGTTCAGACCGGCGCTCGTATCGATGGTCTAGCCATCGGTGACTATCCGGTGACTATCGCGACTGAAGTGGGACGCTACACTTTGGTGGGCGGATACCCGGATGTTGTTACGGGAGAAGTGCCCGTGAAATTTCACGCGCTTCATTTAGTCGATAACTATCCATATCAGGTTACGAAATTTTGGCGAAATCAAACGGCCGGAACGATTTATTCCGCGGCTCAAACCCGCTGTGATCCTAACGAAATCGCACAGTGGGTGCGAGCTACAAACGCTGGAACATCGATCCGCTACAGCACGCTGAAAAAGAACTGGCAGTCGACTATGGTCTATGCGATTCGCGGCCAGGAGTATTTTAACGACGCCAATCGTAACGGCGTTTACGATGTAGGCGGCAATGGATTCTGGGACAAAAATCAAAACGGTGTCTTCGATGGCAATGATGTGATCACCTATCCGGTAGGCGCGACAACCTTCGATCCGAGCGGTGAATGGTTTATCGATATGCCTACGCCTTTTGTCGATGTCGATGATGATTTGCTTACGCAGACCACAGGCTACAATCCTTCGATCGACATGTTGCTCGGTGATGAATATATCGCTCCCAACGGCAAACGCGATTCGGATACCGTCGTCTGGAAAAGCGAAGTCTTCCCTATTTCTATGGGTGCTTCGGCCTTCTCGCTGACCAACGATCTGATTCGTGATAATGGATCGGGAGGACTCCGACAAGTCGATGAAGTTGTTGCGGCCAACGATCCCACAACTGTTCAGGATGATTTGCGCATCTTTGGACTCAATCCCATCACTCTACTCGAATTGTGGGACCCTGGTCTGGAAGCTGAACGAGGACTCTACAACTTCGAATTCTTTGCGCAAGATCTCTGCGGAAATCTACTCCCCGGTGGAACCAAACTCGTTATGGACTTTGAAACCCTTTACACACCGAAGTATGGCGATCGCAAGCCGACGGCCTTACTCTTTGGGCCACAGATCGACGCCTTTCGAGAGCCGACGCGGCATCTGCTCAACAATGTCGATGGACCAAACGCGGAGATAAATTTCAATTCCAGCGATCACCCCTCGGCTTCCACCGGCTACCCAGTCTTTGGCCGCATCGCTGTTGAAGCCTGTAGCAATCCTTGTACAGGACACGTCTTGGCAGCAGGATTTGCATGTGACGCTTGGGTAGGCTACGCTCGCCTTGCAGTCGGTGACCCTAAACTCGACCAGTTTCAACATACACTTCGTCTAAGATCATTGATGACAGTACCAGCCGTCCAAAGTTGTACATGCTCGGCGGCTACTGGTGTGTATTTTGATGCTGGTGAATGTAAGTGTCCTGAAGGAACAACACTTGGCACTGTCATGGGAACGACAGCCTGCTATGCAAACTAATCGTCTCGGGACTACTGCATGATTCGCCAGCGCTGACGAAAGCTGCGTGAGGAAACATTGCTCCCGGGTGTCTGAAAATTGATGATGATTTTCGTGCCTGAACGATCTGAGTTGAGATCGTGAGGCACGCTTTCAATTGTGACACTCGCACCAAACTGATCGATGTAGGCTTTGGCGAGCAATAATCCGTACCCTCCGCCTTTCTCACCCGCCGTTCCACGCCGACTCACGTTAATCGTGGGATCAAATGCAGCGGCCACCGCGCGTTCACTCATACCGATTCCATCATCACTCACTATCACCTGAATCATCTGCCCGACTGTGCGTGCCCGGATGGAAACCTCACCGCCTTCGCGGGTAAATTTGATCGAATTGCCCACGAAATTGCCGAGTATCTCGTAGGTTAGACTCGTCTTTTCCCCCTGAACATACATCTGCGGATGCTCGAGATCGAACCGAAGCCGAATCTTTTTATCATCAGCAAGTTTTTGAAAAAGAAACTCTAGGCCATCAAAAACTTCATTCAAGGACACGGTTTCGGTCTGAAGAGGTGAAGAACTGTCGAGAGATTCGGTTTTGTGAACGAAGGTCATGATCTCCTCGATCGCGAGCACGGCACGCGTGATGGCATCGACGCGAACCGGATCAATTTTTTCGGATTTTAGAATATAAGCCATACCTTTGACGATACCGAGAGGATTCGCAATATCGTGCGAGATCACGCGCAGAAGCCGTCCCTTCACTTTCGCTGTGACCTCGGCCTGCGTTTTGTGCTGCTCAAGCTGTTTGATCTTGCCGCTCAGGGCGAGCGACATTAAAAGCATTTCGCCTGCTTGAAAGACCAGATGAGCATTCAAGGTCAATGCATTGGTGGCAAGAAGACCTTCGCTTTTGGCAATATAGATTCCCATACCGACCAGGAAAAGTGTCAGGCCGACGAGATAAAAGTGGGACGGTTTAAAGCCGCGACGAAGGCTCTGTATGCCAGCTGCAAATAATAGAACGATGGCGATTAAAAAGTAACTGTCTTCGATCAAAAAGAGCATGTGTCGAGGAACGAAAAAGGAAGCGGCCATAAATCCAAGCAGGCCCACCAGATATATAACGATCACGCGATCGAGCGTTTTATGTTCGGTCTTGGTCTGCAAGAACGAACGAGCAAAGAGCAGTGTTGTAAACGGAGCAAGTGGACGGTAAACATCGATGTATTGCCACCAGTCGATACTGAACCACTGATAGACTCCAGCAGGGAAGTCGGCCGATAGTAGATTGAGATGCGTGTTGACGAGCGCAAAAAGAATGTAGAAGAAATAGTCTCGGTCGCGAAGATTGGCGAAGAGAAATAGGTTGTAGATAATCATTGCGAGAAAAATGCCGGCGAGTATGCCGACTAAGGTCGCATCGGAAGTCGTATGTTTTTTGAAATGAGTAGCCGTCATTATTTTGAACTGAAGGTTAACCACGAGAGGCGACCAGACTTGTAAAAGAAGTTGGCGTTCTTCTCCCGGCTTCAAATTGAGGGTACGAACCGGATAGCGCGCCTCCGAGACTTCGGCCGGGAGAGGTTTTATGCTATCCCCTTCGATTTCATATGCTTCAAAATCGAGCAGGGGATAGTCGGGCATCAGAAACCATTCGGAATTGTCGCTCGCGTTCCTCACGATCACCGACAACCAGTAGCGGTCGGATGTGTAACCGGGATGCATCGGCTGCTCTTGCCCTTGGGTAAACAAAGGAAGCTTCGTTTTTACTATCTCATCAGGCGTGAGTAAACCGGTGGCATCGACAAACACGCGATAGCTTTTGGTCAAATCATTTAAAACCTTCGATTGAAGGCTGATGGGCGGCTGTTCTTCGCCCCGGTCAGCGGCTTGCGACGAAGGTGTAGTCACGCAAAGTGCGCTCAAACAGGCTAAAAAAAATGCCAAAAATCGAGTGTGCATCGAAGTCCCGTGAGTAAAAATCTTGGCGATCGTTCTGAAGCCGAGTCTAACACATGCAAAATTCTATTAATCAAGCAATTGGATGTAAAAGGAGCGAGTCGGGAAGATCAGAGAACTCCCTACCTCGCCATTTGCCAAAGACCAGAGGAATCGCCTCCGGGCAAAAGGCACGCGCGACCTTTAATTCGAGTTCCGCAAAGAGGCTGAGATCGACGAAATGGATGTCGAGGGTTCGCGAGAGCGTATTCTCTGGTTCTATATCTTGGGTCGGGCTTTTATAAAATGCTCCGCTGAGCCATCCTTCTATTTTGTCCCTTTGCTGAGGCATGAGGTAGTAATCCTGATGGTAAAGATTCGTGGGACTGAACTCAGGCAACTCACTGGGAATCTCCTCGCCCCACAAAAACCCAAGACGCTGAAATGTTTCTTCCTCAGCTTTTCGAAGGCTGTCTCGACTTGATTCACCCGCACCGAATCCGAGGATCAATGGTGCGGTTTCGTTTCGGGGCAAAAGAGCAACGCCGCTGACAAAGACGGGCGTCGCCATATTTGTGACTTTTTGAGCACCAAAATGCACACGTTTAACTTCATAGAGTTGCCGAATCGAATTGAGAGGACTACGCGCCGCACCTTCCATCGTGACGAGTGGCCTTATAAGACCAACCCATGAACTTAAGATGAGGTGTCTTTCGACCAGTTCGAAAGCCGCTCTTTTGCAGGCCTCTGCCCAGGTCCGATGCAAGGCCGCGCCGTTGGACTTACTGAATTGATACTCAGGCGAGTGAGCGATGGGGAATACCCACTCTTTGCCGAGTATTCGCCCCGTTTTCGAGCCGTCGGCGTTCAGCAGGGGATAAGAGTTTTGATCCGAGGTGAAATTTTCCACGAGCGTGATACGTTCAATGAGTTCGTACCAAGCACGATCGCTCGGATAGGTTCCAAGTTCTGCGGCACTGCCGGTGACGGGTCCGAACTTAGGGTGAGTCGCTTCAATACCACTGAGATAAATCGATAGGTTCTCTAAAGTAACTTTATCCGTAAACTCGGGTTCCAAAGTCCAATCGCCGACGGCTTTCGATCGAGCGACATTTTGCTTAAGAAGCAGCATCGAGTATCCTTTCCTCACAATGTGAGAACAACGAACAATTCGTCATCGGCAATTGCTCGCTTGAGTTATTTCTGTTTCGTCAATGGAAACAGATATTTATTACTATAAAGAAATTTTATGAAGGCGGGTGAAACTGACGAAAATTTCAGGTATGTGGGAAATTGGAGGGCACCTGGGAAACCCCATGTATGTAGTCCTTAACCAATTTTCCGCGAGGGGCAAAGGCGGGGGCGATCGCTAGAATCTCAACAGCTTTGCTATCATCGAGAAGGCTTCTATAGATTTTATGGACACAGTAGTCGCTGCGCGTAATTTTCGCTCCGAGATCGCGCGTCGACTCGATTGTCTTGATCGTTTCTAGGCGAGACTTTTCATCCTCAATCGTCGCTGCTCTTTCCACCGGAAAATTCAGTGCCGCACCGTCGTTGATCGCTTTCACAACCCGACTTTTGAGACTTTGCGCTTTTTTCAGTCGCGCGGGATTCTTAGTCGCAAGGGCTGCGTTGAGTGTTTCGGCTGCCTCGTCCAGTCTCGCCGTTCGAGCAAACCCAAGTCCGAGGTTATACGAAAGGAGCGCCCGAGCTTCTCCTTGACCATCTGGCAAGGAACTTAAAGCCTTTTGATAGAGGTCCAGACCTTCGTCCATTTTCCCGACCTGAATAAGAGCGACCGCGCGGTTATTCATGAATGCCAAGACATCTTTGAACGATTTGAGTCCTTGCAATAGCTTTTTCGCAGTCTCCGTATGCCCGCGTTTCATCGCGCCTTTGGCTTCGGTTTCCGAAACAACTTGGGCATCGGGATCAAGATCCTTCGCCTGATCGAGAAAGGATTCGTACTTTTTATCGTCGCCGTTTTCCAGATGGCACTCGGCGATTTCGCATAGATAGTTGACGTTGTAAGGGGAGATGATGTTGACGTTTTCGAGACAGCGGAGAGCAGCATCAAACTCACGAAGTTTCATCAGGGATTTGCTGAGAATCTCAAGCGCCTCTCGCGGCTCGCCCGTCTCTCGAACCGAGTCGAGCGCATATTTTTTTGCGTGCAGATAACAGCCCGCATCAAAGGCGAGCTGAGCTTCCATCAAAAATCTTTCGCTTTCGATCAGCATCGCATGCTGCATGAACTGATGGCGAAGCGCCTGCAGCTCTTTATCTTGGGTGCGTGAGGCTATCTTAAGTTTGAGCTTTAGACTTTGCAGATCAGATGGACCTTTGTTTTGCTGCATGGTCCAGACGATAGCCTGGAAAAGTTCTTTTTCGACGATCGGCTTTGGAACGAGGCAGCTGACGTCCAGCTCACGAATCCATGTCGCATCTCGTCCGGAAATTTCTTTATTCATGACTATGATAGGCACGTGCAGATCGAGGCGGTTTCGGAGTTTATAAAGGACAACCGGCCCGGGAATGTTCGGGAGCTGCCATTCAGAAATGACTAAGTCGGGCTTTGGATTTTGCCGAACCCACTTCATCAGCACGACGGGATCGGAAAAAGCGTGAACGGCCGTGAAACCAATCTTAGTCGTGAGTTCTTCAAGCTGCCTTAGACTCGCTTGATCGCTATCAAGAAGTAAAACGGTTTTAAAGCCAAAGTGCTTGGCGATACCGCTGTCGGCTGCGACCTCAAGAGTTTCGCCAGGCATATAGCTTCGCGAAAGCGCCAGGACCTGGGCCTTTTTTTCAGGAGCGGTTAGAAAAAGCTGTTGCAGCAGAAGGCGAGCATCGTCAAGTTCATGCGCTTCAAAATGAGCCTTGGCCAGATCAAGCAGTATGTCGGGCTTATTCGGGTAGATCTGCAGCATAGAATTATAGAAGCGTTTGAGTTCCTGATGCTCCTCCTTTTCTAAGAGAAAGGCACCCAGATAACTCGCAGCGACTAAAGTTGTGTCGCCGTGGAATCGTTCCAGACGCTGCACGAGCGATTGAAACTCGGCGAGACACTGCTCACGCGAAGTCTCAAATTTGTGACAGGATAAGGCGCCGAGTTCAAAAGCTCGCGGCACAGTGGAGTCGTCATCATCGCGGATGATCGAGATCTTGGTTGCCCGCAAAGCCGGATTTTTATCGAGGATACGCAAAATATGAAGCGCATGGCCCGTTTCGGCATCTTTTATCGGCGAGATGATCCAGGCCACCGGCTCGGTTTCCATGATCTCGATACAGGTTTTAATATCGGGAACAGGCGTGATGTTGGTGAAGGAGAGTTCTTTGAGACAAGACGAGATGAGACCGCGCAGAGTGCTCGAAGGAGCGATCACCACGCATTTCAGATCAGAGTTCTCAAAACGATTCGTCAGACTCCCTCTCCTTATGCCGACGCTTTATTGCTCAAAACCCGCGAAAGCGTACTCAGAAGCATATCACGTTTCACAGGCTTTACGATCCAGGCGGAGACTCCGAGTTTTTTGCCTTCATCGATCACCTTTTGTTGTGAGAAAGCGGTCATGACGACGAGCGGCGGTTCCTTCGCTAGCTGAAGTTTCTTTACGGCTGCCATGAATTGCAAGCCATTCATCTTTGGCATCTTAAGGTCGGTGACGATCAGAGCCACTCCATCGAGGGTTTCCAGCTTTTGCAGGCCTTCTTCGCCATCGCCTGCCGTTGTCACTTCGTAGCCGGCCATCTGCAAGGTTTCGCAGAGCATCTCACGGAGATCCTCTTCGTCTTCGAGCAGCAGGAGCTTGGGCGGGGACGCTGGAAGCGTAAACCGGGCGGCGGCCGGGAGGACTCCGGGGAGACTCAGATCATCGAGCCAAGCGGGCGAAATCTTGCCCGAGTCACAATAGGCTTTGATTTTATCGAAGGCGAGTTGGCTCCCGGCCCTGACTGCCATCTGCAGAAAATAGGCAGCCTTTTCATAATCTTGAGGACGATCCAAACCAAGCTCATGGAGCAGTGCCAACGAGCATTGTGACTCTACGTCTCCCGAAAGGGCTTTTTTCTCGAGGTCGTGCTCACTCATTTTTTAAACCCAGCTTGATTTTTAGTTGT
>JAZKGL010000168.1:0-1055 GCA_040385935.1 Bdellovibrionota bacterium | reverse complement strand
GTGAATGGAGCCTTAAAGAACAGAACGGAATCCAGTTCTGCCGCGAAATCCGCGAGAACAGCCGTTTTCAATCGATCCCCTTCCTTCTTTTATCGGTAGAAAATCTCAAAAAAGATGTGGTCCTGGCCGGCGAGGTCGGAATCGATGGTTACCTCTTAAAGCCTTTCAGCTACGAGGAGTTTCGCGACGCGATCCTTCACGTTTTGAAGGTCCAGCACACCCCCAGCGTGATCAATAAAAATCTTGCCGAGGCCCATACGCTTCTCGAAAGTGGTGATGTCACCGAAGCGGAAGATTTTTATAAAAGAATCGTGGCCGAGTCACCACTTTCGGCGCGAGCCTGGCATGGACTGGCGCAAATCGCTGATAAACAAGGGGATACCGGCAAGGCCGTGGAGCTTCTGAAACGTGCTGTCGATATCAATCCTGATTACATCGATGCATTGAGAGAGTTAATTGAAATGCTTTCTGTGCGTGGGCCGGTGCGTGAATTGATTCTTTATGCACAGAAAGCGCATGAGGCAAGCCCCGAGAACCCAAAATACACTTTGATCCTCGCGCGAGCGCATCTGGAAGAGGAGGAGTACACGCTCTCCGAGCAGTTCTTCAAACGCACGATAAGGCTCTCGCCTAAGCTTGCGCAGGCCTATAAAGGACTTGGTCGTCTGTATATGATTCAGGAGGATTACGACTCGGCCATGAAGAATTTCGAGCGCGCCCTGGACCTTGACGAGCAGGATGTGTCGACCCTCAACTCTCTCGGCATGACCTATATAAAGCTAGGTAAGTATCAAAACGGGATTGATAAGTATCAGGCCGCGCTCAAGATCCGCCCACACGATCACCGCATCCTCTTTAATCTCGGCTATGCCAAAGAAAAGGTGAACGACTACCAAAGCGCGCGCTATTTCTACGAGCAGGTTCTCAGTATGCGCCCCGATTTCGATAAGGCCACGAGGCGACTCAAGGCCTTACCGAAGTAAACATTCACACTTTTTCAGCGATTCGGCGATATTCATCCAGACATTCTGGATTGGCTATCGCCGTTTGATTAT
>JAZKGL010000167.1:0-3471 GCA_040385935.1 Bdellovibrionota bacterium | reverse complement strand
GTCTTCTTAGACTTTACATTTTTAGTAGCCATGACTTCACCTCGTTCAAACGCACTAAGCATCGTTTTCAGGGTTTCTGGGGCGCCCTTATCAACTCTTTCACAAAGCGGTTATGCTCTGCAAGTGTTCGTGAAAAATTATGATAGCTCGAGCCATCGTTTTTCAGGACGTAAAACCAGTAGCCTAGTTTCGTTGGCGCGAGGACTGCCTGCAGAGCCTGCATGGATATGGCACCAATCGGGCCTGGTGGCAGGCCGCGATGGATTCGAGAATTATACGGATTTGCAGCATCCTTAAGATGGACCGTTTTTATGTCGCCTGCATAATCCTGAATGCCATAGATAAGAGCCGCGTCGATTCCTAAGGCTTGACCTGCGTTCAGGCGATTCCAAATCACTTCAGAAATCATCGGCATCTCGTCTTCGTGCGTCGCTTCCTTTTCGATCAGGGAGGCGAAGATCACGGCTTTGCGAAGATCAAGGCCCACAGCCGTAAACCGCTCTTCGATGCCTTGGGGGAGATTCTGAAAAAAGGTGTACAGCATCTTTTCGAAGACCTGTACGGCATCGGGCATTTTTTCAAAGCTATACGTAGCGGGATACAAGAATCCTTCTACGTTAGGGCCCGTGATGCGATATTTTTTCAACAGCTCGGGATCTTGGGATATTGCCGTGAGAACCGCACGGCTTGCGACTTTACGCGCTTCAAGCCGGTCGATGACCTGCTTTAGGGTAAAGCCTTCAGGAATCACAAACTGCAGCTCAAAGGGTTCAAAGGTCTTGCCATTTTGAATCGTGTCGACGACCGAAACGGGAGACACTTGGCCTTCAAACTTGTACTGCCCCGCCTGGAAGCGAGAGTAGTCCTTGAAGAATCGGATCCAGATGCGGAAACGCCAGATGGAATCAATGACACCCTGACTTTCAAGTTTGTACGCAAAATCCTGGACTTTTTCGCCTTTTGAGAGCTTAACAATGACCGGAGCTGAGAGTGTTCTTTCACTTAAGGCCCATTCGGGTATGTGATAGGACAACCAGATCCCAACGCCCGCTGATGCTACCACTAGGAATAAGAACAATTTAGCGAGACTCTTCACTCGGGACCCTTCCCTCTGTACAGGTTTATTGTAACACAGGCTCGGCTAGACCGGAGCAAGGGCGGCTAAGAGGCCCGACTATGTTACGAGATCTACGAAGAAAGCCTTGAATCTTTTCTTTCTCTCCCTATAATGACGCGTTCAGCAGCCCCCCGTGCCCCAATCCTTGCCATCAGGAGCGAAGTCCCCTTGGAAAGTCGTGATATCTTTGAAACAGTTCGAGAGGGCTTCCCCTTGCAGGTTCGCGCCATGGAGCAGCTCTGTGAACGCGTGAGCTATGAGTTTCAAAATCCGACGCTCCTCCTTGAGTCTTTGACTCACAGCTCGGCCGCCCGTTATATCCAAAAGAAGAATCATCAGCCAGTGCCTATGCCTTGGAATGAACGCCTGGAGTTTCTCGGCGATTCGGTTCTAAGCCTTGTGCTCTCGTCCATACTGCTCCAGCGGCCTGAGAAGTTCCCCGAGGGTCAACTTTCGAAGATCCGCGCTTCGCTTGTCAATGAGCACACTTTGGCTCGTATCAGTGGACACATCGGAATTGGCGCCTGTCTTTTGCTCGGTCCGGGTGAAGAGCGGGCGGGTGGTCGCAACAAGGATTCGGTTTTGGCCGATGCTCTCGAAGCATTCCTTGGCGCGATTTACCTCGATAGCGGTTTTGAGGTCGCTCGGCGAGTTATTCTCGCTCTTTATAAAGACATCCTGACATCATCCTTGACAGATCTGACGCAACAGGACTACAAATCGCGTCTACAGGAACTTACGCAGGGTGCTTTCAAGGAAGCTCCCATGTATAAGGTGATCGCTCGTGAAGGCCCCGATCATCAGCTCGATTTTTCCGTCGAGGTCTTATTTAGGGGTCATACTCTCGGTAAGGGACACGGGCCTTCCAAGAAGACTGCTTCGCAAGACGCCGCAAAAATGGCCCTCGCCACCTGGAAGCAGATGGAAGCAACTGGTTATCAAGATATAAGGGGAGCCATCCCATGATCGCAGGAATCGTCGCCATCATCGGCAGACCAAACGTCGGAAAATCGACACTCTTTAACCGCATGACCCGCTCGACCAAGGCGATCGTTGACGATCAGCCGGGCGTGACACGCGATCGCTTATTTGGAACCGTTTCATCTGTCGAAGACGACGATGCCGGCTTTCTCTTGATCGACACAGGCGGATTTGAAACCAAAGATCTGTACTATCAGCCCTTCGCAAATAATATCGTCTGGGAACAAACGCAGCAGGCGATCACCGATGCTGACGTTGTTCTGATGGTTCTCGATGGCAAGACGGGCGTTCATCCGCACGACTTCCAGCTTGTGACCTATTTGAAAGAAAACGGCAAAAACGTGATTTACGTCATCAATAAGATTGATGGCCGTGAGCATGAGATGAACACGCTTGAGTTCTATGAACTCGGCGTGGAAAAGTTCACATCGGTTTCGGCTGCGCATAACCGCGGCGTCTGGGATCTTTGTGCCGAAGTTGAGAGCCAACTCAACAACAAGACCGATTTAAAAGAGCACCGGGCTCTGGTTGATGGCGCTTCGAAGATCGCTATCATCGGTCGTCCGAACGCCGGCAAATCCTCAATTCTGAACCGTTTGTGTGGCGAAGAACGCTCGCTTGTGAGCGATATCGCAGGCACCACGCGCGATACGGTCGATACCAACATCATCTATAACAAGAAGCCTTACGTGCTTTTGGATACAGCCGGTGTTCGTCGTAAGAAAAAGATCTTCGATAAGATCGAAGGCATGAGCGTTATGCGCTCGATTCGTACGATTGAAGATGCTGATGTAGTCGTTCTTGTTATGGCAGCTGATGAAGGCCTGTCCGATCAGGATGCTCGCCTTGCTTCGCTTGCCCTCGATAAGTATAAACCGCTGTTGATCGTCGTCAACAAGTGGGATCTTTATCCGAACAAAGAGACCAACTCATCGCGTGACTATGCGATCGAGATCCATGAGAAGCTTCGTGATGCGGCCTACATTCCGATCATCTTTGCCTCTTGTCTTGAGAATCAGCGTATTCACAAGATCATGGCGGCGGTCGAAGAGCTTTGCGCGAACTACGAAAAACGCGTGAGTACAGCCAAAGTCAACGAATCGCTCCAGCGCGCGGTCCTCGCCCATACGCCGGCGATTCTACGACGCTACTCGAAACGCGTGAAGTTCTACTTTGCCACTCAGGTCTCGGCTAAACCACCGACTATCGTTGTGAAGTGTAACGTCGCTGAAGAGATTCAAGAGTCGTACAAACGTTTCCTTGTGAAACGTCTTAGGGCTGATCTTGAGTTTGACAATATTCCGGTTCGCCTCTTCTTCCGCTCCAAAGCCGAAGACGGTGCTCGTAAAGATCACATCGATCGCGAGTACGAG
>JAZKGL010000166.1:0-1290 GCA_040385935.1 Bdellovibrionota bacterium | reverse complement strand
TGGTTTTAATGAATCAGTGGACTTGGCTGTTCAAAAAATTTCCGTTTTCTAATCTCACCATCAAATCTCGCGCGGTCATAGGCAGCTCTCTAGGAGTGCTGGTTATCCTTGGCTGCCAGAATTTGATGCGTCCGGCGTCCTCCGGAACTTCGGCGAAAGACGCGAGCAACATGGGTGCGGCTGTCATTGAAGACAAGTCCCACATCGTTGCCTCGATTAAAGTCTTTGTTGCCGATGCTGAAGGAAAGGAAGCTTATATAGCTGACTTTGACCGCACGACCTGTGTCGACGGCTTACCTACCCTTTGGTCAACTGCGTTTTCGTCCGTCTTCGGCGAACATCGCTTCGATATCGACTATACAAATTTAGTCGATAAACGAGCCAGCGTCGTGAATGTCAAGTCGGGCAAAGAACGTTTTCAAATCGCCGTCGATGGAATTCCTCAAGGCCTTTCAAAAGCCGGCCTATGTGATCTTCCCTTCCGCACGGAAAAGACGACTCTTCCGGTCGGCAGCGAATCCTCAAAAGAACTCACGGCTCTGCTGCAAAGCGTAGCGCCTGACTGTTCGTTCGGGGCTGCAGAAGGCGGCAAGCTTTCCTGCACGATCGCTCATGGCGGTGAAGGCGATGTTCGTGCTCGCCTCGATCTCTTAACTAAGAACATGTCGACTAAGTGGAATCATCAACCTTACCTTTTGATTCGCCGCCTGACTTTGACCAAGCAACTCCTTGATGCTTCCCAGAGCGCCGATGTGGCCAAAGGCCTTCACAAGTTCTGTCGCGTCATCGAGTTCTCACTCCCCCACGAGTTGCCTCTCGCCTTTCGTTCGCTCAGCTGGCAGTCGAAAGTCTGCCGCGACAAGTCGCCCAACAAAGACCTGATTATGATCGGTCTAGATCAAGCGACACGCGAAATCGAATCACTCGCTCACCGCATCGAGGACACAAGCCTAGTCGGAACCTTTACGCTGGCGGTCCCACACGATAAGAGCCCGGTCAAAGAATATTGGATCAGTCTTCAACCGATGGATCTTCCGGTCCTCGATAAGAACGATACCTCCGCACAAAACCCTTGTGTCTGGCACCCTATATTTGCTGAACAAATGGACAAGGCTTTGATTGCGATGGATTTGGGCCAGATCAAATCGGCCTCGGGCAAAAGCTTTTGCGCGCCGATTCCTGATCTAGCGAAAGCGATGAAAGACTCCGATCATTACATCCGTGCTTCGATCGCTAGTGAGATGGAATTTCCTATCGTAAATGGTCAGTCGAAACTCCTTCGTCTTCCTA
>JAZKGL010000165.1:0-11453 GCA_040385935.1 Bdellovibrionota bacterium | reverse complement strand
GAGCCTCTCCTCTTATGCCGCCGGAGGCACCAGCGAAGCGCCATCCCGAGGGAAATCAAACCCACCCCAATAAGCCAGTCAAAAACGAATAAAAAACAAAAATCAAGAAACCTTCTCTTGAGAAAGAGCCTCATGAATCTTAAGAGCCAAAGACTGATTCAACCCATGCGAAGTCATATTCCCAACAACCCGTCCTCGTAATCCATACCCCAATAAATACAAATCACCCAACAGATCCAAAATTTTATGACGAACAAATTCATCCGGAAAATTCAACTTGGTGTTTATCACTTTTCCGTCGTGAATAATGATGTGAGAGTTCAAATATCCTGACCCCGCCATTCCTTTTTGTTGTGCGAGATCTATGTTTTCGAAAGTGTTGAATGATCTTGCAATCGCTATTTCGCTTTCGAAGGACTGTTCACTCGGAGCGAAACGGAATTTTTGTTCTAATATCGGTGCTGGATAATCGACCCGCATGACGACCTCGAAACCGTCGTAGGGCTCTACATAGACGTATTTTTCCGATTGGTCCTCGGTTCCGATGATTATCTTTTTGTGTATGACGATATCCATGCGCGGCTTGTTTTGAACTTCTATGCCCGCAGCGGCTATGATTCGACAAAAGTCGGCGGCAGAGCCGTCGATGTTTGGAATTTCCTCGTCTACTTTGATAGAGGCATTTGTGATGCCCATCATGTGAAGGGCAGCTAGCAAGTGCTCGACGGTTCGAATCCTACGACCACCCGCGGATAAGACCGTGGAATTTGCGGAAAAGGATTTGCCCTGACTCAGTCGATCGATGTTGTCGAGCGCTGTGATGTGGCCAGGAATGGCTACTCCATCTAGCGTGCGAAAGACTATGCCTGTATCGACGGGAGCAGGGCTGATGATTACACCCGTCGGTCTTCCACTTAGGAGACCTACCCCGTTGAGGACCGCGTTTTTGCTGACGGTTTTTTGTAATTCGGTGGATGGCGCTAGACGCGCGGCTTCACCCTTCATCAACGGCGCCAGATGCTCGGGCACATCGGAGACCGATGCTCGACCTGCGATCTCTCGGCTAGGAAGATGGGCCGCTACTTTTTCTAGGAGGATGTCTAGATTTAATGGCTTCTCTAGAAAGTCTGAGGCACCGGCTTTCATCGCTTTTACTGCGATGTCGATACCTGCGTGACCACTCATGAGGATGACAGGTAGATCGGGATAGAGACTCTTTAATTTCTTTAGTGCTTCGACGCCATCAATACCCGGGAGCCAGATGTCTAAGAGTACGAGATCGGGCTTCTCTTTTTTTAAACCCTCTTCTAAGGACTCGGCACTTGAGTACGTGAGGATACGATAGGATTCATCACCTAACACGAGCTTTACCGAGGTCAATATCGATTCCTGATCATCCACGACGAATATGGTTGGAGACTTATCCATGGATATCCCTTCTTTAATTCTTAGCGCGCATGCCTTCAGACATGGGGCATACCGCTTATCCTAGCATAATTTACCCGTTCAGAAATCCGCAATACCGCCGCTGCCGGCGAATTGCGGACGGGTGGCTTGATCGGTTTTTTGCGGCGACTATTTCTGAATTTTGTTAGGAATTTCCTGTGTTTGGGGCTTTGTTTGCACGGGTGCTTGGGAATTAAGTGGCTCTATGACCTGAGTCTGATATGAGAAGCCTAGACTTTTTCGCTTAGGGCCGACTATCACATGCTCCCCTACCCCTCACTTAGCGTCGCTCCCATGGAAGGTTTTACGACCTTTCCCATGCGCCTGTTCCTAACTATGACCTCTCAGCCGATGGCGATGACGACGCCTTTTCTGAAGGTGACGCGAGCCTTTCCTGAGGATGAAATTCCGTGGGATTTTGCTCCCGAACTCTACGAACTTGCGGGCTCCTTTTCTCACTCGATCGTGCCCCAATTTATTGCTGGCGAATGGGAATGCTTTCTGCGCGCCACCGATCTGATCGGGCCGGAAATTTCTCCTTTTATTGAACTCAACTGCGGATGTCCATCACCCAACTCTATGGGAAAACTCGCCGGTAGCGGAATCTTACAAGACCCTGACCTCTTTGCTCGAACTCTTGAAACCCTTATCAGCCGCATGGGCGGCGAGCGACTCGCGATTAAAATGCGGATTGGAGTGTTGAGCGAGACGGAGTTTCCTCGACTGCTCGATAGCATTCGTGATCTGAGATTTGCACGACTGACTATTCACGGTCGAACACGTAAAGCCGGCTATCGCGGACAATCAAGCTGGGACTGTGTGGAAAGCGCGGCGATCGCATTTCAATCTCGAATACCTGTGCACGCATCAGGTGACGTCTTATCTTTGCCGACTCTCAAACGCTTAGGCGAGGTGGCGCCGCATGCTGGGGGTGTGATGATCGGTCGCGGAGTCCTTAGAAATCCCTGGATTTTTGAAGAACTACGGACTGGAAAATCTGTTGTTTTGTCTCCACGCGTTTTTATCTCCGCCCTTTACTGCTACCTACTCATTCAAGAGCTTTGGCAAAACCAAGCCGCCAAACTTTTCTCTCGTATTCGGTGTGGACGCATCGGTGGATATTGCGGAAATGATGCGGCTGCTTGGGAAAAACAGGCGGTCGAACTCTCGGGCCTGGCTCTCGGTTACCCCTCACCTTACCGTCGCGATATGGATCTCAAAGTGTCGCCCATCGCCTTTGATCGGCTGAAGATTCTTTGGACCTATTTGCGATCCACTCTGCCTGAAGACTTGCGCTTGGGGCCAGTAAGCAAGGCCGCGAATGCTAAAGACTTTTTTCTGGCTTTAAGCGCGGCTCTCGAAGACCAAGGGGAATTCTTACCTTTGGAAATAATGTGAGTTGAGAAAGATTTAAGCATTTTTGATGAAAGCCGATAAGGCTAGTGTATCGCCTTTAAAAAGTTGGGGAAGCCATGCGTTTTTGGGTCTTAGCCGTGATGATCACTCAGGTTTCTATAGGGTGTAAAGACTCTTTGAAAGCTATCACTGCGCCCGATCCCTCGCCGGTCTTAGCCTCAGCCACTGGCCCCATGGATGACGATGATGATGGTGCGATCGAAGTTCCTAAAGAATTAGAAGCTCACTCGCCAGGCTCTGACGGTTCGCGCACGCGTTTGACTTCGGGACAAACTGTTTCCAAAGACCTCGCCTCTGGGTCGAAACTTTCGGTTCGCGTCAAAGGCACGAAGATGATTTATCTCGGCCTTAATTCAGCTCTTCAAGGTAAAAAGAAAGATTTGAGTCTCAGCGGTGCGGTGAACCAAATCATCGTTTTGGATCAAGACTTAAAGAAGTTTCAAATCAAGCTGGCTAGTGATTCCGAGCAAACCTTATTTCTCACAATGCCTAAAGATCTGGGTGTGGGCGTTACACTTTCGTCACTGACCTCGGATGGCGGCGAGATTATGGAATGGAAAATCCTCGCTCCTTAAGCTTTCACCGACTCGGACGAACGAGCACCGAGCACCTCTATTAAATCCACAAGTCTTTTCGGATCAAATGGTTTGGCGAGATGCTCATTGCATCCGGACGCTAGGATCTTATCGTGCTCCTCACGCATGGCATGAGCGCTGAGACCGATGATGGGCTTAGAAAACGCGCGCGAACGTAGCGTTCGCGTTGCCTGATAGCCGTCACACACCGGCATTTGAATATCCATTAAAATGATGTCGTAGTCTTTCGACTCAGCGCGCTCAATCGCCTGTTGACCGTTGTCAGCAAAGTCGATTTCCGCACCTTGTCTCTGCAAGATTTGTCTGATCAGGAGCTGAGTGTCCACCGCATCTTCCGCTACCAGTATGCGCATACCCGTGAGTCTTGCCTGCATCGGCAATGCCGCCGTTGCGCCTTCCACACGTTTATTCACACGCTTGGCCTGAGGCGCTTTCGCTAGCAAAGGGAGTTCGACCTTAAAGGTGCTGCCTTCACTCGGCGCGCTATGAAGAAGGATCACGTTCCCGCCGAGCAGCTGCGAGAGTTTGCGCGATAAAGCCAGGCCAAGCCCGGTCCCGCCGTATTTGCGACTCGTGGAAGTATCGGCTTGCTGAAACGGTTGAAAAAGATTTTGCGCGTTCGGCTCAGAGATACCGCAGCCGGTGTCTTTCACATAGATGGCTAGCGTTCGACCGATATCCTTTTGTTCCGCTTGAACGCTGACCTGGACTTCTCCTTCCACCGTAAACTTGATCGCATTGCCAATGATATTAATAAGAATCTGGCGCAAACGCACAGGATCGGAAAGAAAGGTTTCTGGAACCGTGTCTTCGATTCGATAGCTAACGCCGATGCCTTTTTCCATCGCCTTCACACTTAAGGATTCGACGACTTCGGATAAGAGTTCTTGCAGCGAGATGTCGGACTTGGCGATCTCTAACTTACCCGCTTCAACCTTAGAAAGATCGAGGATGTCATCAATGATGCGGGACAAGGCATATCCGTTGCGTAGGGAGATTTGCGCAAACTCCTTCATCTTCTCTTCGGACCAGCTTTCTTCGACCAGCAGCCTCGAAAAGCCAATGATAGCACTCAAGGGCGTGCGAATCTCATGACTGACAGTCGCAAGAAAAGCGCTTTTCATTTGACTGACTTCCTCAGCTTCTTGCTTGGCTCGGAGCAACTCGTTTTGCAGCTGCTTTTGCTCTTCGATATCGGTGTGCGTTCCAAACCATTCGCTGATTTGACCATGGGCGTCCAGAATCGGAAACGCACGGCATAGATGCCAGCGGTAACTGCCGTCGGCGCGACGGATTCTAAGTTCGTGACTGAATGCGGATTTTAATTCGGAAGCTGCCTTCCAGATCTGAGTCGTCTCAGCGACTTCGCTTGGTTCGAAGAGCGTGGACCAACCCTCACGAGTAATTTGAGTCTGTGATAAGCCGGTGTAATCAAGCCAACGTTGATTGGCAAAATCGAAGCTGTATTTGGGCGTCGCGGTAAAGACCATTTGCGGGATCGCTTCGAGGAGTTGACGAAAGCGCGCTTCACTATGCCTGAGAGATTCTTCGGCCTTCTTTCGCAGAGTGATATCATTCATAACTTTGGCGTAACCGTAAACTTCACCCGATCTTTGCAGGGGATAGACAAGTTCCTGGGCGAGAAAATACGTTCCATTCTTTCGTGCATGCCACCGTTCGCCCTGCCAGATTCCTTTTTCACGTGCTTCCCTAAGCTCGCCTCGCGTGCGATCAGGAAGGTCCGAAGTCATTGTCGTTGCAAAGATAGTGCTTAAATGTTCGCCTATCGCTTCGCAGTCGCTAAAGCCCGTGATTCTCTCAGCGCCGACGTTCCAACTGATGATGTTGCCATCGAGATCAAGGAGAAAGAGGCCATAGTCCTTAATACTTTCAATTAAAACACGGAACTGCTCTTGGCTCCGATGAAGCGATTCTTCGGCCTGCACAAGATCCGTTATATCTACCATCGTACCTGTGACGGCTTCGACTTCGCCTCGTTCATCGAGGATGACCGTACCGCGATCTTTGATCCACAGGATAGATCCATCCGCTCGATAGACGCGATACTGCTCGCTGAACGACGATTTCAATTGAATCATCCGACCGATCGCCTGATCGACTCTTGGCTGATCGTCGGCGTGAATACGCATCTTAAAATCATTGATAGGAAAGACAGCTTCCTTATCCATAAGACCAAAAATCTTATTGAGTGAAGCATTTCGGAAAGCTGTGCCGAACTTTAAATCAAGTCTATATATTCCGGCATGTGCCGCGGCGAGTGCGCTATGAAAGCGCTCCTCGGCCTCTTTGAAGTTACGCTCGCTCTTTTGAGCACGAAGACTGACGCGTCTTTGCTCGCGCTTCGAGGCACGATAAGCGTGGGCCTGCCAGATTAAAACTGACGCCGTGATTATCATGACCACGGTGTCGATGACTGCGCGGCTTGAAGATTGAAAACGCGGATCTATATAGAGCACGTTGAAGATGATCGTAGTCAAAGCCGCAAGAATTCCTGTTGCAGCGCCAAGCTGCAAAGTCGCGACAGTCACACACAAAAACAAGAGTATGGTCGCAGCTTTCGCTCCGAAGAGATACCCAACAAAAAAACACATAAGGAGACTTACTGAAGCTCCTAGAATGGGAGCCAGATAAATTCTATTCAGATGCAAGGTTTCACCTCTGCGTGTCAATTCAACGAGATTATGGTGACGCGGTGGTATAGCACTACGCTCATGTTAGACGCATTTGCGGGTCATGTCTCGCTACAAATTAATGCTCACCGTTGTAGATTTTTCGTGTCTTAATTTTCTTATGTCTCGCAAGCGGCTAGACTTGACAATGAGGTCAAGCTCGGTTTGATTGGATGGATAAGAAACTGACATCGGTAAAATGCCTGGTTCGGTCCACGGCCAAATATTCTAGAAGGACTATGAGCGTCTACATATTTTTATGTGGAGTTTTTTGCGCAGGATGCGCTGAGCGTTCTAGGATCTCTCACGGAGGTCACTCATGTTTTATTATTTCGGTTACGGCTCAAACATGAACGCATTGGCTCTTAAAGCTAAAGGTGTGGACCCTTTATCTGCGGAACCAGCGATACTCTCCGGCTGGCAATTGACGTTCAATATTCCCGACTTTTTTCTCATCGAGGGCGGGACGGGAAACATTGTACCGTCAGTCAAAGATGAAGTGCACGGCATGCTTTATTCCTGCCGCGAAGAGGCTGCCGAAGTTCTGGATCGTTTAGAAGCGGTTGGTGTCAATTATATGCGCACCAAAGTTGCCGTCACGAGTTATTCGGGGCGCATGGTGAGCGCTCATGTTTATGTGGGCCTTTCAGATAAAATTGAAAATGGTTATCAACCTTCCAGACGTTATCTCAATATACTCGTGCGTGGAGCCGAGATATCAGGAATCTCTGGGGCCTATGTAAAGAAGCTACGTGCTCTTGAGGTGAAAACAGAGCCAGTCTTTCGTTCGTTTGATTTGCCTGCTCCGCTTAAATCAAAGACCTTTACCGAAAGCACCTTGCCTGAGCATCATACCGCAATAGCGGGAGCCGTCTTCAACGTGAGTGAGGCGCGCCCGCACCATAAGTATCTTCAAAGATTTCTTGCCGGAAAAGACATGACTTTGTTTTTCCTTCAGCGGATGGATACGAGCGATGGCCGGGAAACTTGGGACGATATACGCGAAGGTCGGTTGAACGCTGGGCAAAAACGTTATCTCACGCAGTATCTCCATGAGTTCGATCGCGAGTATCAGCTGGTTGGGTCGATGGACTATGCCCTTGATTTATCACTGAGCAAAGCCAAGTCAAAGACCACGCTCGCTCAACTTAAACCGAGGCCATCTGCCTACACCGTGTTAGAAACCGCCGAAGCGACGAACCGCTATTTGGGTCATGAAAATCTTGGTTTTCTATCGTTTAGTCACGGATTTGTCCCAAAACTGCCACCCAAGCAGATGATGCCGAATGCCTTTAAAATCTGGGACGAAGTCGCCGCTGATCTGCCAAGGCTATATCGGACCCTCCAGCTTAGGCAAACTCTAGAACAGATGCCTGTGCTCGATGCCAGTGAAGAAGCTCTCGCGGATGTCTACCTTCTACGAGCGGCTGCACTCCTGGCGATGCTTTCGCACGCCTATAATTATGTAGAAACTTCAGCCGCCACAGAGCTTCCGCTGGCTCTGAGTCAGCCCTGGACCGAAGTGCGAAGACGACTCGGGCGCGAGCAAGAGGTGCTCTCCTATATCGATTTAATCGTCTACAACTGGAGGATGATCGATCCTACGATTGCCGATCCTTTGCGTGCAGAAAATCTAGATCTTCTTATTCCGACGGTTGGCAATAAAGAAGAGCGCTTTTTCTATCTCACTCAAACTGAGATCCTTGCCCAGGCCTCACCCATACTCGGGGCGATCGCACGCAGTCAAGAGGCTGTAAAACTAGGCGACAAAGCCGCTGTTGAAGTCGAGCTTTTGATCATCCTCAAAGCGCTCGAGACGATAGTCTATGATTCGCTGCTCAAGATTAATCCCAATGATGCTAGTCACACGTATGTCGATGCTGTGACGTGGGCTAAGACGGTGGCCCCGTTTGCGGTTCCTCTGAAACAAGGCGTACAAGGCCCAAGCGGGACCTCCTCGCCTCTCTTCAATCTTCTTGATGTCTACTTTGGGCGAGTGAAACACGAATCTTTTCTAGGCAAAGAGATCAAAGCCCTGCGATCGGGGTATCCCCATTTCTGGCGAGAGTTTCTCGAAGCGGTCGGTCAGGTCTCGCTCGCAAAATTTGTCGAAGAGAGCAAAGACCCCACTCTTTCTGCAGTCTTTCGAGAAACATTTGCGATGTATGCCGGTCCCAATGGATTTCTAGGTCGGCACAGAACCAAAGTTTACGGATATCTTGAGACGGCATTCAAGGTCGGGCGTTCGGTGACGATCGGTGGGTTCACAGGCTTATTCAAAGAGCGCACTTGGGAACAGGTTGACCTTGAGCTTGAGTATTCGAGACTAGAGCGAACCGAGAAATTTCCCAATCGTTGTTACTACGGCAAAATCAAATCCGTGGGTCAGACGCATTTGTCGGCGAGTGAAAGTGTAAAACACATCGTCATCGATATTGCCGACAGCGGAATTATTTACCGGCCCGGCGACCGCTGTGGCATTCTGCCCGAAAACTCCGAGCATTTGATCGAACAGACCCTCGCAGTTCTCGAAGCAACAGGCGATGAAATCATCGGATTAACGGAGGAATGGCTCAAAGCGGTTCAGCTCCGCTACGGCCACGAGGCGACGACAGCACTCAATCTTAGAACCTTTCTTAAATTTGCAAAGCTTAGGCCTGTGAGTCTGCGCATAGCCGAGGCGCTCCATGCGTTCTCACAGAATAAGTGTCTAGCTGACGCGATTAAAAAGCAGAACACAACACGTTGGCAGTTGAGTGATCTGCTTGCCCATTTAAAGCTCGAAGGAGCGGATCCCAAAGTCCTCTGGCAAAGTTCCTTCCAAGAGCCATTCCATATCGCGCGTATCCTGCCGCCTGAACAATTTCGTATGTATTCGATATCGTCGGGTCTAGAAAACGGAGAGATACCTTCAGAGATACATCTAACAGTCGGACGGCTTCGGTATCAAGAGGACGAAGAAAGTCAGGATGTCTTTCGCGAGCGCTTAGGCACCGCTTCAAATTTTCTTGCGACGGGTCATGGGCGCATGGCGCCGGTTTCCATCATCATCGATCATCCGCCACGTTTTAGTCTGCCTCTCGATCCGAAAGTTCCTATAATCATGATAGGTGGTGGAACAGGTTTTGCTCCCTTCCGTAGTTTCATTGCGAGTCGCATGCAGCAAAGAGAAGCGGGTCCATCGTGGTTACTGCTCAGTCTCAGGGATCGCGATCACTTTTATTACCAGGAAGATTTAATACCAGGCCTCGCGAGTGGAAGTCTGGATCTAGACGTCGTCTTCTCAAGGGAGGACAGTCGACCCGTCTTCACGCGCACGACGTCCAATTATGGTCGCTTCGATTATGTCCCGAGTCTGAGATCCCACATTCAGGATTTGTTGCTCGAAGGTGACAAGGGTGAGAGGCTCTGGAAGCTGCTACAGAAGAAAGAGGATGGTGGCGAGGAAGCTTATCTCTACATTTGTGGGCGAACACGATTTGCAAAATCCATTCACGACGCTCTCAAAAAGACCTTCGCGCAATTCTTCAGCGGAACAACGGCCGAGCGTGAGAAAGCGGCTCATAGATCTCTAGCGAAGATAGCGGCCGAGGGTCGTTTCATGCAGGAGATCTTCACTCATGCGCGATCGTGGAACGCCGAGAGGCCGACGATCGACATCTCAGATGTGGTAATGCATAACTCAGAGGAAAGCGGTTATTGGATGATAATCGATGGGGTCGTCTATGACTTCAGCGATTTTATGGAGATGCATCCCGGCGGTCGAGGCATTCTTCATCACTACTGTGGCCTAGATGCCACGCAGGGTTTTGCGAAAGTTCATCAAGGTCACACCGAGATTGAAGCGATGCGAGATATGTACGAGATCGGGGTGGTTCGTCATCTCGATTTCAAAGGTGTCTCAAGGATGGTCGAGCTGCCCGGAGCGATGTCCTCGGTCGTTGCGGTCTCGGCGCTTTATCGCAAGTGGGTAGGGATACTCTACTTAGTCGTCGAGATGGAAAACGCACTCAGGTTAGATCAGGGATTACAAAACAGTGTCACAACGCGCGGAGAGATGGCCAGCGATAGAACGTGTTACAAGCTTCAAAGGTCGATAGAAACCCATCAAAGATTTATCACATCCTACGCGAGTGAATTAGGCGGCAGGCCCTTCATTGATTTATGGGATTTAACGAGAGGAATGTCGACCGGCAAATCGCATTGGATGAAAGATGTGATGGGAGCGATTCACGACGTCCCGAACGCCAAGTTTCCTATGGCGCTAGGAATAAAGATGTCGAGCCTACTTGATGAATGGGTCAATGGCCGTTTAAGCGAAGGCGACAAAGAAATCTTTCTCCATGCGTGCGAAAAGGTCGAAGCTGCCGATCTGCTGCTCTTGGAGCAAGTAAAAGACAGTTTACGCAAAGGTGTAAAAATATTCGAAGAAAACGAATCCCACACGCTAGAAAAAGGCGCGTGGCGAATGATAGCGGAGCTTCAGCGCATTCCGGTGGCGTTTGAAACCTATTATCACGAGATGCAGTCGGTATTCAAAATGATAGGCGGACGTCTCGAGGATACACCGTGTGACGTCTCACCAATTTCGAGGGATGAAGCCGAGGTTCATTATTCCGATAACTACTGGTCTTTCGAAGTCCATCACGACAAGGGCATATGTTATTTAAGGAGAACCCCAGTAGCAGTCGTATCCATCGAAGACATCATGGAAAGCAACGAGAAGATCATTGCCTTTCTAGGCGAGTTGCATAAAGAGAAAGGTATCGTTGTCGATATGAGGGAAGCGCCTCAAAGAAATGATGCCGAGTTTGAAAATGCGATGATGCATCTTCGGATGGTATTGTCTGAGACATTTGCTAGGGTGACGGTTTTACTTGAGACGTCGACTGGGATTTTGCAGGTTAATCGCATTGGGCGGAATGATGGGTGTGAGATTTTTGCTACCACTAACGAGTATGCGGCTATTAAATTTGCGGGGTCTTTGCATGAGATGGGTTAGGTTTTTTTCTTTGACTGGCTTTATTGGGTGATTTTGAGTTCCCTCGGGATGGCGCTTCGCTGGTGCCTCCGGCGGCATAAGAGGAGAGGCTCCGCCTGCCCCCCTTATGTATCCCCCCACCGTACAGGCTGCTGCTTCGCAGGGCGCGTTGGTTGAATCTTTTTTTATATTTTCTCGAATTTTCTTTTTTTGCGGCCCAACTCAATGGTTGCTTGTCTCACCGCTCCGCGCTTCGAACAGACTTATCCATCTATACAAATCTCGACAAGACACCTTTAGTTACCGCATTTCGGAGTATTTGCC
>JAZKGL010000164.1:0-5559 GCA_040385935.1 Bdellovibrionota bacterium | reverse complement strand
ACGAGGATAAAGGCAAAAACCTGCGACAGGCGTTGATAACGTGCGATCCCGAGCACGATAAGGGGCGTCAGCGCGAGTTGGATAAGGCTAAGAATCAGATATAGCATTAAGGGTTCTCAAAGCTGGGGATCAAAGGAAGCTGTTTGTAAGCCCTTAGTCCCCGCCGCGTCAAGGAAAAACCCTTAGATACGCACAGTCTATTTGACTGAAACTATCGCAGTTAGTTGCTCTAAGACTTCAAGGATAAAGCAAATCGCGCTGCCAGGACGAGCCCTTGCGCGTGTAAACCCAACGATCATGAAGGCGAAAAGGTTTTTCTATCCAATACTCGATGCGATCAGGCACTATACGCCAACCTGACCATCCATCAGGACGAGGCACAGGACCGCCTTCAAACTTCTTCGTAAACTCTTTAAGCCTGTCCTCAAACTCCGCGCGGGACTCCATAGTCTGTGACTGCTTGGAGGCCCAGGCCCCCAGCTGGCTATCACGCGCCCGCGTCGCGAAATATTCGTCCGCTTCGTTAGGCGCGACGGGCTCAACCGCACCCGTAATGCGGATTTGTTTGCCGAGTTCTTCCCAGTGAAAATTCACGGCGGCGACGTGGGTTGCTTTTATATCGTGAGATTTTTTCGATTCGTAATTGGTGTAAAATACGAGACCATGTTCATCAAAGTGCTTCATTAAAACGATACGAACCGATGGAATACCGGCCTTATCCACCGTTGCCAGTGCCATAGCGTTGGGATAGCGCAGCTTGGTTTTCTGGGCTTCTTGAAACCAAAGATTAAACTCTTCGAGAGGATTTAAAGATAGGCTGGACATGTCAGGCTCTCCTAAGATCGGTACATCTTTGGAGTAACCTTTTTTCGTGCCTTGGGGAAAGGAAAATCTCGGGGCTTTTTTACAGGTTGCCGCCGAAGTCAAAGAGGATGCCGGGCTTGGTATCGCTTTTATCGTCGATTCTTCGATAGAGAACTGCGTTGAGCGAGAAGCGAAGCAGGGTGACCGAATCCTTACCTGCGATATCGCCGCCAATCGGCAGGGTGTAACCTAGGCCTGAGACAAGGAGCTTGTGATTCGGGTCTTTTAGCTCCGCCCCATCGAGAAAGACTTTAAATTGAGATCGCCTTGGGAGCACAAACCAAGATTCGGGCAAAGGCAATCGCGCAGGAGTAGAAATTTCAGAGGTAAAGGATGCGACACGAAGCGAGCCATCGATATTTGGTTTGTCGAGACGCACGCGCGCCTCGTCGAGATTCTGTGCGCGAAAGAGAGCCGTCTTAGGAAAGACGCCATCGGCCTTCGATGATCCGTAGAGCAGACGAAACCGTGCACCGACGAGTTTATTTTCGCAGCCGCCGCTTAAGCGAGCGAACGACCGCGTGTAATTGAAATCTTTGGATGGAACGTAAACGGTCGATTCCGATTCGACTTCCTCATCATGACTACACGCGCTGCCTGATTCGCTGCCATACGAAAGGTTTCCGCCGACCGTCATATGCTGAGTATCTTTTTGACCCAAGATTTGTTTGGATTTGATTCGTGCTGAGGCCGAGAGCCGAGGGATAAACGAAAGGATAGGACGCCGCTTGATATCCAAGCTGATACGACGCTCGCCCTCTTCCACATGCCCATCGTCTTGCCCGACGCGAGCGAGGAGCGACAGTGAGTATTCGGGGATAGGTTTCATATAGTAGAGGTTGAACCCGGTTTTATTGGTCGTTGGCTGATAGCGAAGAAGGCCGGTGACGCCGGAGTTTAAATAACGCAAAGTTTGAAAAGTCATATTCACTGTGAATGGTTCACCAGGAAGCTGCGAAACATACGGCAGCCAGACGACTGTGTATGCGTCATCCTCAAGTCCGCGAGCAGCTCCGGGGAAAAAGGCGATCCTCGGCGCACCGGTTTTATTATTGAAGCGGTCTTTGTCAAATAGAGTGCGACTCGGATTGATTTCAATCTTTCGAATATCGCTTTCCTGCTCGTCCAAGGCGATTTCCACATCATGACTGAGCGGCTCGATGAAGACCACTCGTTTGGATTCGTCTTTGGATGTGATCCAGACATCGACCGGCATAAGCAGATCGTTGTCGTAATGCACTTTAAGATAAGTTACGCCATCGCGCTCTTCGGTGCCTTGCAAAGACACATCCGGCCAATCGTCGGAAGACCAGTAGTTCATCGTCAATTGGCCAAGACCACTGTGATGACGATTGACGAGGTCGGCAAATTTCTTGGGTTGAAGGCCTTCTTCGCGGCACATGTCTGTGACTTCGTGCAGTAGGGTCTGAAACTCGCGGGCCCCGAGTTTCCACTGCAAATATCTGAGGATCTGTGTGCCGCGGATAAAGGAAATAAACGGCTTATCCGGCGAAGGCGGGCGCGAGACACCGTTTTCATCGAGTAGAGAGGACTGCGGATGAAGTAGGGACATCGTCGCGGCGATTAGATCTTGGGCCTGACGATAGTTGAGATTGAGATAAGGTTTGCCGTTGTCGCCGCGCGCGAAGAATTCATAGTAGTCTTTTTCTCCGGTGAAAAGAGAGAAGACCAGAATATCGGCGAGACTCTGCATCAGCCAGTGGTCATTGACCGCTGTCGATTTGCAGTTCAGGCCAAACCATTGCTGAGCCATATGATTGGATAACTGCCAGACAAACCAGTTGGTCAGCTCCTGCTGAAGATAACGCATACCGGGCTGCTGCGGAGTATTCAAAGTCAGAAGCCCTGGGTTTCTCAGGGGCTCAAAGTCGGCGGTTTCCACTAAAAGTAAAGTCGGTTCAGGAACCGAACCTGTGAGCTTGGCAAACTTCACCATCGCCGCCTTGGCGACTCCGATCAGATTCTCAAAGCTTTCGCTTCGCGACACGGTGATGAGCGTTTGCGAACCGAGATCGTAGGTAAACTGTTTTCCCGTTTTATAAAAGACTGCCGAGAACGACGAGCCGGTATAACTCCAGGTTTTTCCTTTCACGGAGCCGGGCGCCGCGAGCTTCCACCCTTCGGGCGTGGGAAAGGACACGGTGAACTTTCCTTTAGGCCAAATGCTGGCAAAGGTCTGTTCGCTCGATGACGGACAATTCTTCAGGTAAATGGGATGCCAAAGATTGAGAAGTTTGGGCGCGTCCACCCGATCGGCCCAGCCGCTCATCGAGAGCTGGTACTTGAGTGAAAGTTTATGCGAACGTGGGCGAGAGATGCGATAGAGCGCAGGACCTATGTGTTCGATTCCGGTTTTATCCACCCAATCGAATTGAAGTTCCGAACGTCCCGCAAGTTCTTGGGGCGAAGTCGCTTTGAGAGATTCGAGCAAAAGGGTCTGTCTAAGTTTTTGATCATGCGCCGGAACGTAGAGACAAGCTCCATCGTCCACACCATCGATTTGGAAATCGACGTCGATCTTTTCTTTAAGATCCAGCGCCTCCGAACTTATAGCCAGGTTTGCGTTATAACGCAGCTCGTCACCGGACTGAGCAAAGCCCAGCCCCGACCAGAGCAATGCGATTATTAGCCCAAATTGGCGAATCGTCATGGAGGTGCGTTGACCTTATACGAACTTAGGACGGACAGTTGTGAGGAAGTCACGCATTTTGACGACTTGTGCTTCACACTCTTCTTGACGGTGTTCCATCGAGTGTTCCACCAGAGCCTTGGCGATGTCTGCCAAAGGTGTCAGGCCGATTTTTTGCGCTGTGTCCGCAACCCGTTTGCTGATCTTTTCAATCGACGGGAAATCTTTGCGGGTCAGGGCCAGCTGAAGATAGCCCAAATCTTCCTGTCTTCCGCGCAGATAGCGTGGGAGAACATCCTGCAAATCCCTGTCAAATTCGACGATCATGCGCAAGTTCCTCTTAATAGATTAAGTGATGAAGTTGTATTGCCATTATTCTATATCAAACCGGTGGGGCAATAACTACACCCCAGTCATTTCAACAAGCTCCCGGATTTTTGCAATTAGGGAACCTTTCGTTGACAAATTGCCGAGAGTTTCTATAATTTGCAGACTTTTCCGGTAGCTGGATAAGTCTACCGCGCCCCTTTTAGAGGTTTATATGAAGGCTCATGTTGAAGAAGTTAGTTCCGTTCAGCGCCGTATCCGCGTCGAACTCGATGCTAAAGATGTAAAATCCGCATTTGATTCGGTCTATAAAAACCTCCAGACCAAAGCTCGAATCAACGGCTTCCGTCCCGGCAAAGCCCCTTTGAATATCATCAAGAAAATGTACGGTTCCTCGATCGCATATGATGTCGCTGACCGTTTGGTTCGCAACAATCTCTTCACTGCTATCGATCAACAATCGATTCGCGCGATCTCGGCTCCGGTTCTTGAGACTTTCGATTTGCCTAAAGAAGATGCAGACTACATATTCTTTGCTCTCGTCGACATTCTCCCAGCTCTTGAAGTGAAAGACTACAAAGGTCTTAACCTCACGGCCGGTGTTGTTGAGGTCGGTGCCTCTGACGTCGAGCGCGAAATCGAGTTCATTCAGCGTCGTCAGGCGAAAAGCAAAGACGCCGATGAAGGCACAGTGGCCAAGTCGGGTCACGTCGTGAACATCTCGCAAAAAGCGACTATCGATGGCGAGGAATTCTCTGAATTCACGTTTGAGAAAGTTCCTGTCGAACTCGGCAAGAAATATCTTTTGCCTGAGCTTGAAGAAGCGTTGATCGGTATGAAAGTCGGCGACACGAAGAATGTCACGATCTCAGTCCCTGAGCACGTTCTCGACAAGTCTAAAGTCGGTAAGTCGGCTGAAGCGACTTTGAAGCTCGAAGGCATCACGGAGCTTGACCTTCCTGAAGTCAACGATGAACTCGCCAAAGACATGGGTCTTGAAGACCTTTCGACTTTGAAAGCGAACATCCAGGATCGTTTGAGCAAGCAGGCCGAAGGCCACAAGCGCAACCAGCTTGAAACAGCAATCTTTGACGAATTGAACAAAACCAATTCGTTCGATGTTCCGCCTTCGATGGTTGAGCAAGTGATCGACAGTATGTTTGACGAAGCTGAGTTCTCAAGCGATGCCGAGCGCAAAGCGATGAAGGCTAATGCTCAGGAACGTGAGAAGGCTCGTGAAACAGCTCTTCAGCGCGCCCGCAACACTCTGATACTTTCGGAAGTCATCAAAACCGAGAAGATCAACGTGACAGACGAAGACTTCGACGCTTATGTCAAGGAACTCGTCGGTGGATCTATGGGCGGCGCGCCTATGGACGCTAAGCTGATCGAAAGCATCAAGGCCTCAATGGGCCAACATGCTCGTGAGTCTTTGCTCTTCAAAAAAGCGATTGATTTTGTCATCGCCCACGCGAACGTAACCGAGACGAAAGAAGCGGTTTCAATTCCGAGTTAATTGAGTAAGTCTGTATTTTGAAACAAGAAACTGCATAGGATTCCCTATGCAGTTTTTTTGTATCAAGCTTATTTAATTAAGTTTTGATAATAACTTTAGATAACGTAAATATCTTTTGCGTCATGCCGACTTCAAATGAGTAAAAATTTGCAGAAATTAATGGCGACATTGCTATGAGAAAGAAGAATTACCACTTCGAGAT
>JAZKGL010000163.1:0-8885 GCA_040385935.1 Bdellovibrionota bacterium | reverse complement strand
TCTGCCCAGCCGCAGCTAGCATCACCAGCCACGGCGAAGCCGGCAACAGACAATTCAATCAACCAAGCACCAGCCACGGCGAAGCCGGCAACAGACAATTCAATCAGCCAAGCACCAGCCACGGCGAAGCCGGCAACAGACAATTCAATCAACCAAGCACCAACCCCGGCGAAGCCAAATTCCCCAGTTCCACAAACATCAACACAAAACCCAAACACCCAAACAATAACAAACCAAACAACAACCCAAAAATCCACCGACACACTACCCAAACGAACAATAAAACCAGCCGATGTAAACCTAACCCAACCACAAAGCCAAGCAATCCAAGCGATCCGCAAAGCCTCCAACATGGAACAAGAAAAACGTCTAACCGATGAACTCAAACTCCTAAAAGCTGAAATGAACGCCGCGATGATAGACGCAACACCAGCGGACGAAGTCCGAAAAAAATTCGAACTCGTCCAAAGAAAAACCTTAGAATTACAAAAGCAAAAATTCGAAAGAACCCTGAAGATCCGAGACGTGCTATCGGTCGAGCAAAGAAAAAAGCTCAACGAACTAAAATCCACCCACTAAAAGACACAGAATGCTATTTCTTAACCGCAAACAAGCTATCCAGATGATGACCAAGCATTAACATCTTGGTCTTCAAATACCCTTCATTATGCTCATTCAAAACCGTAAGCGAAGGAACCCGTTCATCAATTCGAACGCCGCCCTTCTCAAGGCCATCAATCTTATCCGGATTATTCGTATTCAACTTAACCGCCGTAATCCCGCGAGCCCGCAAAACCAAAGCCGCAGCCTCAAAGCTCCGCAGATCCGTAGCAAACCCAAGTTGATGGTTAGCCTCAACGGTATTCGCCCCAAGATTCTGCAAATGGTAAGCCTTGATCTTATTGCCCAGACCAATCCCGCGACCTTCCTGACGAAGATACACAACAGCGCCGCTACCCAGCCGCTCAATTTCAACCAGCGCAAGCGAGAGCTGATCACGGCAATCACATTTCAACGACCCAAGAGCCTCGCCTGTAAAGCACTCCGAATGCACACGAACAAAGGGAACGGCGCCCGCAAAAAGCCCCTTAGAAATCAAAATCGCGTTTTCATCCCCGTTTTGATCCCTATAGACCGATACCAAAAACTCCCCAAACAAAGTCGGGATAAGAGCCTCGGCATACAGACTAACCGATAACCCAATGTCTATATTCGATTTTTCAGGCTTATCAACCACGATATCTTTCCGTCATCCAGTCTATACGACCGACTTCTATAAGAATGGAAGCCCAAAATACTGGGAATTGCCCATGAGAGAAAGACTTTTCCTCACGCCCACCCAATCCCATCCCTAACCGCTTACTCCTTATCCTCCTCGCCCCCTACAAAAAAATTTTGTTTGCGTGTCCTTGACAGTCCACAACTCGAAATTAATTTTAAAACAGGAAAGGCCAAGAGCCTTCACCATCACCAAACAAAAAATCACGGAGCCCCATAATGGTTTACTTCACTACGCGTAATGATCGTTCGCTCTCAAACCCAAATAACCTCTGGAAAACCTGGGATAATTTCGCTCATCAGTTCGACAGTTTCTTCACCGATTTCGAACGCGCTGCAGCAAGTCCCGACGCAAAGCAAGAGCGCACACTCACATCCGCGCCAGCGACCGATGTCGAGGAATCCGAGACCCACTACGATTTAAGTTTTGATATGCCCGGCCTCAAAAAAGAGGACGTAAACGTTGAAATCAACGGCCGCACACTCCTCGTCACAGGTAAGCGCGAGCGCACCGTCACCGATAACAAGCTCCACCGTTCAGAAAAATTCTTTGGTGAATATCGTCGTTCGATTTCTCTACCGGAAGGCATCAAAGCCGAAGAAATCGAAGCTTCTTATGACAACGGAGTTCTAAGCCTAAGATTGCCCAAAGCGCAGATCCAAGGCGTTAAGAAAATCCAAATTGGATCAAGCTTTAAGGCCGATCAAACACTCGACCAAAACACAGCTCATTAAGACTAAAAAATAGGGACGAAGTCGCTGCCGACTTCGTCCCTATTCCCACCCATAAACTCAGGCCCTACAGCGGATCGCTCTGCGGTTTCTTCTCTTCAAATCGTCTCTCAATATGCTGAATAATCTTCCCAGCGACATTGATCTTAGTCGTCTTCTCTATGCCCTCAAGCCCCGGCGAAGAGTTGACTTCCATAATCACGGGACCGTTCTTCGAGCGAAGAATATCCACCCCGGCAATCTCAAGACCCATCACCTGCGCAGCGCGCACTGCGATCGATCGCTCGTCCTCGGTAATCTCCACGCGATGACCGCTACCCCCGCGATGTATATTCGAACGGAATTCGCCTTCCGCCGCCCGTCTTTCCATCGACGCCACGACTTCGTTCCCGACGACAAAACATCGAATGTCGCAGCCCTCGGCTTCCTTAACAAATTCCTGAACGATAATATTCGCATCTAATCCACGAAACGCCTCAATCACAGACTCAGCCGCCTTACGAGTCTCCGCAAGCACCACGCCTATCCCTTGGGTGCCTTCAAGCAGCTTAACCACCAGCGGAGCCCCGCCAGCGATCGCGATGAGACCATGAACATCCTTAGTCGAATGAGCACAACCCGTAATGGGTAGCCCTATCCCGGCCTTCGCCAAAGTCTGCAGACTGCGCAGCTTATCGCGCGAGCGAGCGATCGCCTGCGAGCGATTCACCGCATAAATATTCATCAGCTCAAATTGCCGAACGACGGCCGAACCATAGAATGTATACGAAGCACCAATCCGTGGAATCACCGCATCCACGCCTGTGAGTTCCTGAGTTCCGTACAGGATCTTCGGATCGGTCGCTGTAATATTGATAATACAACGCAGATAATCCACCGTGCGAACCTGATGGCCACGCTCTTCCGCAGCTTCCACCAGACGACGAGTCGAATAGAGATCCCTTTTCCGCGACAAAATCACGATCTTCATGTGGGCGCGCCCTCGCTGCTTTTTTTACCTAGGATATAGGATCTTCCGGAATGGACCAATAGATGTCGCCTGATCGCGGTTCTGCCAATTAGCATTCGAAAACCCATTTTATCGCGGTTGGTCAGGGTGAGTTCGATGTCCCAGAGATGGGACCCTACCTTGAGTTGCGTGAGTATTACGGGTCTTAATGTCGAATGTCCAGACGAGCTGCGCACATAACGTTGGTCGTAGAGTTCGGCTTGGCACTCAACGACCTTTCTGCTCTGCCTTTGCAGGGGATGAACCTTAAATCGCACAAAATCTTTTCCATCAATTTTAACGAGTTCAATATCAAAGGCGTGAAGGCTCGAGGTTCGTGCGCCCGTGTCGATTTTTGCTTTGATTCGCTCGACCTTGAGGCCAGGCAAAGCTACCCATTCCCTCCAACCCACAACCAGAAAGTTGGAGTAGCGATCGCGCCCTTGGATTTGCGGGCCTTGAGTCAGATGTTCGTAGGTCACGAAAACGTGCTCCTCGAAAACAGTTAAGGTTAAGTCTCACGAGTCAAATTCAAGAGCGGGAAATCGAAATGAGTATAGCCCACGACCTGCCGCCGAGTCCTAGTCAATAATTCGCAAAGTTCTCCCATCCGCCAATCCCGTCCAGGACATCATGTTAATTTTGTGGTTCTCTGTTGACAGAAACCATACAAGGCTTACTGTGAGACTTCCCTACTTTTCAGTTTTTTATGTCTTCTGTTTTTCCGGAGGATTTTTATGAAGTTTAGACCGCTCCAAGATCGCGTACTCGTGAAGCCCCTTGCTCCTGAATCCAAGACCGCCAGCGGAATTATCATCCCGGATAATTCGCAGGAAAAGCCAGCCGAAGGCGCCGTTGTTGGCGTTGGTAATGGCAAGGTTTTAGACAGCGGCAAAGTTTTGAAACCTGATCTTAAAGAAGGTGACCGAGTCATCTACTCCAAGTACAGCGGATCTGAGATCAAAATTGACGGGCAAGAACATATCATTCTTCGCGAGTCAGACATTTTAGCCGTTTATACAAAGTAATACTGTCACTCCACGACTATCACCTGGTGCTAGGAAACTTAAGTCTATGAGCGTTAAATCAATCAGTTTTGGCAATCAGTCTCGCGAAGCCATGCTTAAAGGCGTCGATGTTCTGGCCAATGCGGTTAAAGTTACTCTTGGCCCTAAAGGCCGTAATGTTCTGATCGACCGTGATTACGGTGGACCTCTGATCACTAAAGACGGTGTCACCGTTGCTAAAGTCATCGACCTCGATGACAAGTTCCAAAACATGGGCGTTCAGCTCGTCAAAGAAGTCGCGTCCAAAACCGCTGATCAAGCCGGTGACGGAACTACCACTGCGACAGTCCTTGCCCAGGCGATTTTCCGCGAAGGCGCTAAACTCGTTGCAGCGGGTCACAACCCGATGGAACTCAAACGCGGAATCGATCTCGCAGTCGCTGCCATCATCACAGAAATCGACAAGCTCTCAAAGCCTTGCGAGACCAAAGAAGACATCACGCATGTCGGCTCGATCTCGGCCAACAACGATAGAGAAATCGGCATGATCCTGGCCGATGCGATGGAAAAGGTCGGTCGCGACGGTGTTATCACTGTCGACGAAGCCAAAGGCACCGAGACTATCCTCACCGTCGTCGAAGGTATGCAGTTCGATCGCGGTTATCTCTCGCCTTACTTTGTGACAAACGCCGAGCGCATGACAGTTGAGCTTGAAGACGCTTATATTCTTCTCGTCGAGAAGAAAGTCTCGTCGATGAAAGACTTGCTTCCTATCCTTGAGCAAGTCGTTCGTGCGCAAAAGCCACTTTTGATCATCGCCGAAGACATCGATGGCGACGCGCTTTCTACGCTCGTGATCAACAAGCTTCGCGGAACCCTTCGCATCGCAGCGGTTAAGGCACCAGCTTTTGGTGATCGCCGTAAAGCCATGCTCGAAGATCTCGCAGCTCTTACCGGTGGAACCTTGGTTCAAGAAGAAACCGGTATGACGATCGATACTCTCGAGATGACTTCCCTCGGTTTTGCCAGCCGTATTACGATTGATAAAGACAACACAACGATCGTCAGTTCCAAAGGCGATAAAGATGTGATCAAGGCTCGTACGGGCCAAATCCGTCGTCAAATCGCCGATTCAACCAGCGATTACGATAAGACACAGCTGCAAGAACGCCTCGCTAAACTCATCGGTGGCGTCGCTGTCATCAGCGTCGGTGCTGCGAGTGAAGCGGAAATGAGAGAGAAGAAAGCCCGCGTGGAAGATGCTTTGCATTCAACTCGCGCAGCGGTGGCCGAAGGCGTCGTAGCCGGTGGTGGTGTGGCTCTCGTTCGTTGTCAGCATGTTCTCGATAAGCTGAAACTCAGCGAAGAGCAGCAGCACGGCGTGAAAATTATCTTCCGTGCGATCGAAGAACCAGCTCGGCAGATTCTAATCAACTCCGGTCTCGAACCAGCGCCTATCTTAGTTAAGATTCGCGAAGGCAAAGAAGGCTTTGGATTCAATGCCTACACTGAGCAGTACGAAGATCTACTGAAGGCGGGTGTTCTCGACCCAGCTAAGGTTACTAAGACAGCTCTGACCAATGCGGCTTCCATCGCTTCCTTGCTTTTGACCACAGAAGCTATGATCACTGATAAGCCAGCGGGCAAGTCAAGTTCAGGAGCAGGCGGACAATCAGGCGGCGGCCATGATCACGATCATGATCACCACCACTAAGAATTTTCGTTCATTTGAAGGGTCTACGACATTTACGTTGTAGGCCCTTTTTCTTTGCAAAAAAATCTAAGCGACCTTCCTACCGTCCAGACAATCGGCGACTTCGACCCAAGCCGTCTCGCAAAACGCAGAAATTTCGCTAAGCAGCGCTTCGATATCATCGAGGCGTTTGATTTCTCCCAGTGTCTCTATCCTCTCGGCCACCACCACGGCCCGCTCCGCTCCAAGCATCGACAGCGAGCCTTTGAGCTTGTGGGCCCAGAGTTCAATCGCAGGGAAATCCTGATTTTGAACAGCGATCTTCAGATCTCTCAACGTATCCGGGCTGGTTCTAAGGAAGGTCCGTGATAGCTCTTCAAATAAATCTCTATCCCCTCCAAGACTATCCAAAAACTGATCGGCTTTCAAAAGCGTGTAATCGGTTTTCTGGGCATCGGCCTGCAGTCTTACGGCCACCGAGTTGACTACCGCATAGAGATCTTCGACACGTACAGGCTTACTCAGGTAGCCGTCCATGCCGGAGCTGAGGAATCGATCCTTATCCCCGTGCATGGCATGAGCCGTCATCGCTACGATCGTCGTAAATGCGTTTTGTTTGTTTTGCCGAATCTCTCGCGTCGCCTCGATTCCACCCTTCCCTGGCATTTGTATATCCATAAATATCAAATCAAAGAATTCCGCATTAGCGAGTTCGACAGCTTCATGACCGTTTTTCGCAAGGCTGACCTTACAACCTTTACGTTCAAGGAGACGAAGAGCAAGAGTTTGATTGATAAGATTGTCTTCGACCAACAGAACTCTGGGGGTGACATTGGCGATAAACTCAGAGTCGCGAATACTGTGCAGCCAACTCATAGAGTTCTTACGCATGCCTTGCACCGCCTCAATCACATCGCGTGGAAGCAAAGGCTTTAGGAGCTGACCGTCGCTGGCAAATTCTTTGCAAAGATTGATGGAAAACTGAGAAACTTCGGAAACCAAAACGATGATCTTTGCCGCTTTATGCCGCTCACGAATATCGCGCATCAAGTCGTAGACATCATTAAACCCAAAGTCCAAATCAACAAAATAAAAGTCGGCTTGACTACTGCGAATCTCAGCAACACTCGCATATGAAACGACCGAGCAATTCGGCAAGCTCGCACTGACAACCGCTGGATAATCGCTGAGGACGGCTATAGTCAAATCTTTTGGCGAAGCCTGGGCAGACTTTTCTTCCTCCGAATCAAGTTCGACATCAAAGTAGAAGAGACTGCCCTGATCCACTTCGCTCGTTACATGAATGAAACTTCCCATCAAATCGACAAGCCGAGAGGAGATTGTCAAACCAAGACCCGATCCCCCATAATTGCGCGAAGTCGATCCATCCGCTTGCGAAAATGCATCAAAAATAACGCTTTGCTTGTCCTTAGAAATTCCTATACCTGTATCCCGAACCGCAAATCGAACAATGTGAGAATGACCCTGACTCGTAAGGAGTTGAACATGTAAAGTTACATCACCTTCACTCGTAAACTTGATGGCATTGCTGATGAGATTGATTAGGACTTGGCTAAGTCTCAGAGCATCCCCACGAAAGGCCTGAGGAAGAGCCACATCATAATCAACGGTGAATCGCAGACCTTTTTCAAACGCTTTGGGATAAAGTGGGCGAACCGTCGTTGTCAGCATATCCTGCAAGAGGAAAGGCAGACTTTCGAGCTGAAGTTTCCCCGCATCGATCTTCGAGAAATCGAGGATGTCATTGACAATGCCAAGCAAACCTTCGGCTGAATACATCATCATATTCAAGTAGTCCCGCTGCTCGGGCATAAGATGGGTGCGAAGCAAAAGTTCGGCCATCCCGAGTATGCCGTTCATCGGCGTTCGTATTTCATGAGACACGTTTGCTAAAAATTCGCTCTTCGATTGGTTCGCGCTCTCAGCCACTTCACGGGCCGCGCGCATTTCGCTTTCGATAGTTTTTTGCTCGGTGACATCGATCCCGATCGCGCCGATGAATCGTCTTCCGCTCATCGATTTGAGCGGAAAGTAGAACATCATCCAGTGCAGCTGACGACCCCTTTGATCGATGAGGGAAACCAGTTGGGAGACCGATCGCTGGCCTCGACGAACACCTTCTTCACACTCAAGCAAAGGTGCGGCCATCGTTACGGGCAAACTCTCGCCTAAGTTTTGCCCTATGATTTCATAGCTCGAAAGACCAAGCGCTTTGGCCCCGTGTTCATTGATATAAGACACACGAGCCTGCTCATCTTTTATGAGGGCCAAGACGGGCGAATTTTCCATAAAGGTTTTGAATCGTTCTTCGCTCTCGCGAACGGCTTGTTCAGCCAACATTCTTTTTTGATAGTGACAAACCAAAAGAGAAATTTCTGAGAGCAGTTCAAAAAATGTCTCATCAAATGGAACAGGTGACTGACAGAGGAGAGTCAAGCAGCCGTCAAACCCATCATCATGCAGGGGCACGACGACGACTGTCTCAGTCCCGACAAGAACAATAGGTTTTGCACTAGACAGTTGGGAATAAGAACGATCGAGCATCAGCTGCAGCTCGCTCGATAGCGACGCCCCGGCCCACTGATAGTTTTTATGAAAGCCCTCTGCGTCTTTGGTAAAGAAAGCAGCCGCATCAAATGACAGTTCAGTACCAAGGATAGCCAGGGCTTTGGATAAAGCTCCGTGCCCGCTCTCCGAACGCGCTAGAGCCTCAGTCACACGCAGTCGAACCGCAGCCCACTGCCGGACCTGCGATTTGCTTAGATCCGAGATCGCCAGCGTTCTTTGAAGATTCTGAATCTCGCGCAAAAGCCTGAGCTTTGTCCGCAGAAGAATGCAGAGTCCACACCCTAAAAGTAGGATGACCAAAGTCAGCAGTAATGATCCAAGTTGAGTATCCAAGCTGTCCTCAAAAGAGAGTATCCCTTAAAGACTGCATCGGTCGAATGGAAGAGATATTAACGAGCTGAGGGCGGCAATGATTACCTAGTTTAGTCTTCGAAAGATTTGTGATCGACGTTCGAACAGGAATTATTTGCTTTAATCTAGTCATTCTCGGTGAGTCGGGATAGGAAGCATGCAGACCAATTTTTATCGGCAGGCGCCTTACGGCCCCATTCATTTGAGGAAATTTTATCTTGAAAAGTACCCTGACAACTCATAGCAA
>JAZKGL010000162.1:12699-22876 GCA_040385935.1 Bdellovibrionota bacterium | reverse complement strand
CCAAATAGCCACGCCGTACCGGAAATATATTCGCCGACGTTCAAATCTGCCGGTGCAAAATCTTTTGGAACAAACAATGTCGTTGTTAGACTGTTCTCCTCGATGTGCGCAAGATCTACTGTAATAGCAAGAAAGGAAACGCCGTATAGCTCAAATTCTTTGAGACTTTGGACCCGTGTGATGAGTCGAATCTCATCGGCAGACCCATTTTCCTCAGCAGGTATAGGCATATACATACAAAAGTTTTCAGCATAATTATCCGGCTTTTGAAACCTCTCTAACCTGTACGCTAGAGCGCTAACGGATACCGAGATTGTTTGATCATGTGAATATGAGTTCTGATTCGCAAAAAAGAAATTGTCGTAAAAATTTATCGCAGCGCGATTATAAGCCAAGCCTTTGACTAGACCTTCAAGTCCATTTTCGTAGGGCACCAGCTCTTTCACGGAAAGCCTCCAAGGAGTCTTGGATTCGAAGTAGGGAACAATTACCGATACCTCGTTGCCTTCGCCAATGGCACTCATTTTCAAATCGGGATTACCATCGACAATATGAAACAATTTGCCGCTTTGAAGGGCTTTTGACGTATGGGAGCCGATCATTTCTCGGACAACCGCTTCCAGTTTGTCCGCTACAAAATGAGTATGACGATCGCGATAGAGATCTTGAATGGGCTCGCTATGCGCGATGTGTTTAACCGCCTTTGCGGACGGAATGTTGGCTGTGTTTAAGCGACGAAATAATTTGCTTAGAAAAATCACGGTTCTACTCTCTTTCGATGCCTAAGAGGCTCTCGGAAGAAAACGGAAGCGGAAAGTTATTTCGTAGATCGTAAAATTTTTTTAGGAACGCTGTCGCAGGATCTCATACATGATGATCGCACCCGCTACCGATACATTCAAAGAATCCGCTATACCCTTCATTGGAATCTTGATTGGCTCGGCATCTTTCCAAGCGCCGGATAGACCCCAGGCTTCACTACCGAGAACGAGGGCTAACGAGCCCTTGAGATCGGCCTGGTGATGAAAGTTTGTCGCGTGCGGCGTGGCTGCGACGATCTTGATAGACTGTTTTTTGATGTACTCAAAAAACTGTTCATGCGTGCAAGTGAGGATAGGTTGGCTGAACAGAGCCCCGACACTCGACCGTATCGCATTGGGATTATAAATATCGGCCTTTGGATCTAAGACGATAATCGCATCGACACCAGCCCCATCTGCACTGCGTGCTAGGGCTCCGAAGTTGCCCGGCTTTTCTAAGTTCTCAAGCACAAGAAGAAACGCCGGTCCTTTGACTTTCAAATCGTCAAAGGTGTACGACTTACATTCCATAACCGCGAGCACACCGTCAGACCCCTCCCGCACGGCAGCTTTGGCAAACACGTCTTTTGTAATACCAAACTGAATCGTTTGGGGCAGGCGACTCACGAGCCTTCTCGCGTCGTCACTCAGCAAAGAGTCTTCGACATATAAAGTTCGGCAAATAAATCCCGATTCGATTGCCCGATCGATTTCCCGCGCGCCTTCGATCACAAATAACGATGTTCGGCGGCGCTCTCGACTCTCGCGAAGAGCCACGAGTTCTTTGATCTTCGGATTTTGTGGACTTGCGATTGTAATCATGAGGGCTCTCGAATAAACCAAGTCGAGGCGCCGCTTGGCAAAGCGCGGCCTGTGCCTTCTTCTTCCACCAGCATTTCTTCGGCTATAAAACGGCCTTTCACGCCTTTGAGGAGAGATCCCAAAAGGTTTTGCATCGCAATCGGCGTGTAGCCCGTGGAGTGAGAACTCAGTAGGAAAAAGCTAAATTCGGGATCAAGTATGCTGCGAAGGGATTCCAGCAAAGGAATCAAATGCTCTTCAATTTTCCAAGTCTCGCCCGCCGTCCCGCGACCAAAACTTGGGGGATCAAGGATGATCCCTTTGTATAAGCGATTGCGACGAATCTCTCTTTGCACAAACTTCTGCACATCGTCGGTTAACCAACGAATCGGCGCTTCGCCGAGCTTATTCCCATCAGCATTTGTGCGAGCCCAAGCCACACTGGTTTTTGAAGCATCGACGTGAGCCACATGCGCTCCGCCCTGAGCGGCCGCAAGACTCGATCCACCGGTGTAGGCGAAAAGATTTAAGACGTTGAATTCGGACCCATTGCGCGTTCCATCAAATGATAAATTGCGAATGCGTTGCCAGTTCATGCGTTGCTCGGCAAACAAACCCAGATGACCGAAATCGGTGAGTTCGATCTGCAGATTGAGTCCACCGTACTCAATGGTCCAAGGCTTTTTCATCGCAGGATTATCGATCGTCCATTTCCCATCGCCGCCTGCAAAACGGCGAAACGTGGCATCCACCTTCTGCCAAAGCTTAGGTTGACTCGGCATCCAAACAGCCTGAGGCGATGGACGAATCATTCGGAATGGTCCGACCTGCTCAAGCTTTTCAAAATTGCCACTATCAATGAGACGATATGTATTCTGCATGACAAAGAACCTAAAAGTAAAAAAGGCCCCCATACTCAAAGTCTGTGTGAGTATGGGAACCAGCAATCAATCGATCTTAGAAATTCATCGACACATACTGGCGATTCAAGGCTTCGGCAACAGCCGAGTGGGTAACCTGACCCTGATAAGCATTGAGGCCGTGACGCAGGGCTTCCGACTCTTTCAATGCGCGCTCTAGACCTTTGTTCGCAAGATCCATCGCGTACTTGAGAGTAACGTTAGTCAAAGCGTAGGTCGAGGTCATTGGCACATCGCCTGGAATATTCGTGACGCCGTAGTGGATGACGCCTTCGTCGGTGTAAACCGGATCGTCGTGCGTTGTAGGACGGATAGTCTCTACGCAGCCGCCTTGATCGATCGCAACGTCGACGATGACCGAACCAGGAGCCATAGTTTTCACCATCGCGCGATTGACTAGACAAGGAGCTTTAGCGCCGGCGATGAGAACGGCACCGATTACGAGGTCGGATTCAGATACAGCATTTGCGATATTTTCTGGAGTCGACATCAGAGTATCAACATCGTTTTTGAAGATATCGTCAAGGTAGGCAAGACGCGAAGCGGCAACATCAAGAATAGTCACGCGTGCGCCGAGACCGATCGCCATCTTCGCTGCGTTGATACCGACGACACCACCACCGACGATCGTCACGCGACCGCGTCGAACACCGGGAACGCCGCCGAGGAGTATGCCTTTACCACCGCGATGCTTTTGCAAACACTGAGCACCGACCTGTACCGATACGCGGCCAGCGACTTCACTCATAGGAGTGAGGAGGGGAAGCGAGCCGTTAGGAAGCTGAATCGTTTCGTAAGCGAGTGCGCTGACGCCGCGTTTGACAAGCTCGTGTCCGAGTTCTTGAGCGGCTGCAAGGTGAAGGTATGTGTAAAGGATTTGACCTTTGCGAAGATGCTCGAATTCCGATGGGATCGGCTCTTTGACTTTGATGATCATCTCAGCGCCGGCCCAAACATCAGCTGCCTTGTCGATCATCTGCGCGCCGGCCGCGACGAATTTCTCGTCCGGGATGCCTGCACCTATACCAGCCGACTTTTCCACCAAAACTTTATGGCCAGCGTCGACTAACATCTTTACGCCGCCTGGAACGATGGCGACACGGTTCTCACGGTTCTTAATCTCTTTGGGAACACCGATGATCATGGAGGCATCCTTACGCATATGAAAAGTAGATCGACTGGCCTTGCCGTTACCGCGTTTCTTACGATACGGGCTCTGATACGTCAATCGTCATTCCATCGTACGCAAACTCCGCGAAATTCGGGAGTAGCCGCTGGTGCTCGACAGTGTCAACGTCATGGGCCAGGTGGGAGAGTATACCTCTTTTCACGCCCAGGTCATCGAACAGTTGTAAGGTTTCTGGGATGACAGAATGAGTCGGATGAGTGCCAAAATGAATGCCACTAGCGACCATGACATCCACTTTGCCTCGCCACTCTTCTATTTTGGCTTGAGGGAAGTTTTTGAAGTCAGTCACATAGGCAAAGTTTCCGATCCGAAACCCGCAGGAGTCAACGTGTCCGTGTTCAACGCGCACCGGATCCACTGTGATCCCGGCGACGGTAAAAGGTTCATCAAAAATGGGGAACGGGTTCACCTGCGGCCGTATCCCTGTGTAACCCGTGTCGACAAAAGCGTAGGCAAAGCGGCCTTTAATCTCCTCGATGTACTCGGGCAGCATGTAGATATCGAGCGATGAGCGGCTCTGAAAATAAAATGCCCGTAGATCGTCAAAGCCTGCCGTGTGATCGGCATGCATATGCGAATAGAGGACTGCGTCTATCGTGGTAAATCCGTTGTTAAGGATCTGGAGCCTCAGTTCGGGTGAGGTATCGATGAGCAGATTGCGGTTGCGGGTTGAAACCATGATCGAGGCACGCGTGCGCTTATTCTTGATATGAGGACTCTTGCAGACACTGCACGTGCAGCCAATAACAGGCACACCTGTCGACGTTCCAGATCCCAGTATTGTGACACGCATGAGAGTCCTCGGACGTCATTGAAAATACTGCTCGATGGTATTCTTTGGAGAAGATGAGCCTTTGATGAGCTTATGCATAGCGTTCAGCTTCTCGAATCTCCATGCTACCTGCTCACGTAATCCTTGTAAAAGCTTATTCAAACCCAAGAAATTTTCCGATAGCACAACATGGGTTTCGTGGAGGTAATTATCCTCCTCCGAGACCGTTTCGATCACCTTCAAGGCGTCTTCTTTCACAAAGAATTCAAAGGCGGCATCGATCGTCTCGCGCGGGAGCATGGTTTGCACACTCAGATCCGAAATCAGGTGGCCCTGATGATACGAACGTTTGCCTTGGAAGTTGTCTTCGATCTGAGCCCAGATGCGCGGCAAATCCTTTTCGCTCGGATAGGATTTTTCTATCATGAATTTTTGTAAGAAATAATCTTTGGGTCCGTAATGCAAATCGCAGACTGCGTGATAACCATCACGACCCGCACGACCGATTTCCTGCGTATAACTCTCGATCGAACAAGGCATGTTTGCATGCACAACGTAGCGAATCATCGGCAGGTTGATCCCCATGCCGAAGGCTTTGGTCGCGACCATGACGCGGATTTTGCCGGCCATGAAATCGTCCTGCATCCTTTGTCTCTGCTCGGAAAGCATACCGCCGTGATACATGCCTGCCGCAACTTTGCGGGCTTTTAAGGAGCGATAAATCTCTTCTACGTTCTTTCGCGTCGAAGCGTAGACGATGCCTTGATCCTCGCGCTGGACGACCGATTCCAGAACGCTTTGGCTCTGCATTTCTTTATTTTGATAATGGAAAATATTGAGTTCGAGGTTTTCGCGTATGCAGCTCATGGTGATAAACTGTGGATCGTTCATCCCAAGACTTGTCACAACTTCCTTGCGCTCACGAGGCGTGAGGGTTGCGGTCAGAGCCATTTTTGGACAGGGGGTGAGTTCGCTGAGATACTGGCCGAGCCTTGCATACTCGGGACGAAACCCTTGGCCCCATTGCTGAACACAATGCGCCTCATCGATCGCGATCAGGGAAATCGGAATGTCTTTGAGCATCTCACGAAAGCCAGGGAGCGCTAAACGCTCAGGCGAGATGTAGAGGATCTTGATTTCCTGTCGGGCAATTTTCTTGAGTGCGGACTTCTTTTCGTCCGGGCTTAAATGACTGTCAAAAGAGATGCTCGGAATATTGAGTTCGCGAAGTTGTTTTTGTTGATCACGCATCAATGCGATAAGCGGCGATACCACGAGGACCAGACCGGGAAGAAAAAGGGAGGGAGCAATGTAGCATAGACTTTTTCCGCTACCAGTCGGAACGACCAAACAGATATCGCGCCCACGATTAACAGCCGCTATGGCTTGCTTTTGAAACTCGTGAAAACCACCGATCCCGACTCTTTGGGCTAACTGCTCAAAAAGGGAATTTGTGACTGGATTCTTGTAGGTTTCAACAACTGGCTGCATACTGCTCTCTGAGTCTTTCTGCAAGAAGTCGCCGCGGGGCTGGTGATAGCTTTCACTCATACACCCTAACTGATATTCGCGTGGAAATCACAGATTTAGGCAGAAGGAATTTAATTTGAGTCTCTACATTCAGAAGTACGGCGGCACATCGGTCGGCACCCTGGATCGGATCAAGAGCGTTGCGGCTCATATTGCAGCCACTTATCGCGCGGGTCATCGCGTGGTCGTGGTCGTCAGCGCGATGGGTCAACAGACCGACGAGCTGTTAGATATGGCCATGAAAATAAGTCCCAATCCGTCGCAGCGCGAAGTCGATATGCTTCTCTCGGTTGGAGAACGTATTAGCATGTCGCTGCTCAGTATTGCACTGAACGATTTGGAGATTCCTACAGTTTCTTTTACCGGCTCCCAGAGTGGCATTCTGACTGATAATACATTTGGTAATGCGAAGATCCAGAGAATTTTGGGCGACCGTATCAAAGTCGCGCTCGATTCTAACAAATTGGTGATCGTCGCGGGCTTTCAAGGAATGTCGGAACAGGAAAAAGAGATCACGACTCTCGGTCGCGGGGGATCGGATCTCACGGCCATTGCTTTGACTCATTTTCTTAAAGCAGATCGTTGTCAGATTTATAAGGATGTCGATGGGGTGTGCAGCGCCGATCCTCGTCGCGTGCCTTCGGCTCGGCTTCTTTCTTCGATGAGCTGGGAGACTCTGAGCAACCTCACCTGGTATGGTTCTGGAGTTGTGCATAACCGTGGTGTGCATTTAGCGAAACGGTTTCAGATTCCTTTGGAGATCCGTTCGAGCTTTAATTTGGAAACGCATGGGACTTTGATTGGGAGCGTTAAGCCTGTGGAAAAAGCTGTGGTTCATGCCTTGACGCATAAGAGTGATTTGGCTTGGGTTCGACTGACTCCGGGGACGTCGGCTCAGATTCCTCAGGCGCTTAATTTTCTATCGACACTGGGCGAGCATCCTTTGTTTGTGCAAAAGGCTGAGCGTGGCCTTGATTTGGTGATCGCGGGATCGGTTTTGCCAAAGTTTGAACAGTTTGTTAGGAAAACTAAGACGGATAATCTTGAGGTGATTCGAACACAGGTTTGTTGTGTGACGGCCGTGGGTGATGGGTTTTGGCAGGAGCCGACTATTATAGGACTGGCAGCGGGAAGCCTTCAGACTGAGACTTTGCTCTTTGATTGTAAGAATAACGTTATGAATATGTTTGTGGAACAGCAAACGTCGCTCGATGATTTGCTGAATCGTTTACATAAAGCTTTGATTGAGGACAAGCCTTAAGTACACGGGATCTTTATATGACTTGTTGGAAGGGTTGCTACGCTTGAGTCGTACCAAAATCTTCTGACAAAGGTCCTAAGCAATGAGAGTGCTGCGTTCTTGTTTCTACTCCGCTCTATTTTGTTTTGCTGCGCTGACGTCTTGCAAGAGCACTTCGAGAGATTCGGAAATTCAAAGTCTGACGATCGAGAATCGGTAGGACGAAATCTGGCAAGATGTAAAGCGAGAACTCGAGACGATTCACAAGAAGTCTCAAGGCAAACTTTGGTCGGCGAGTCGTGGGGCAGTTCAGCCGGATTGGATTGTCGCTTCGCCCGAGGGTTATTGGGGATTAACTCAAGATCAATTCCCAAAGAATTTTGAATGCACACCGGGAGCTACCGGTTGTGACGATGTGTTTGCTCGTAAAGTTTGTTCACTTGATGACGAATGTGCTTCGATGAAAACCAAGTGTCGGGTTCTTGAAGCCTCCGCATCGGCCTCTCGGCCTGCGCGCACAATGTGTTTAAGTCCAGCCGATAAACTGCTTGATCGATTCTATCGCACTATGATTAGCGCTGAAAAATATCTGGATGTCACATCATTGTCGATGCCTTCGGGCGTATTTCGGCCTGCCTTTATCAATGCCTTGACGGTACTGGATCAGAAAGCGACACCCCCTACGGTTCGCATCCTTCTTTCGGGCGAAGAGGTTTTGAATATAAACCCACGTCAACCAGCTCAGGAAGCTTTGGAAAAAATCTGGACTGAGATGCGCAAGGCAGGCAATCTCGGCGAGACGATTCGGATGCATATAAACATGGGGTATGTTTCCCGGAATTTTAGCTGGAATCATTCAAAGATTATTATCGCCGATAAGCAGCGCATGCTTCAGGGCGGGCATAACATGTGGGGCGATCCTTATCTGATTTCTCGCCCTGTCTCAGATCTATCGATGGAGGTTTACGGGCCTATCGTCGGCGCTTCGCAAAGCTTTGTCGACTCACTTTGGGCTGAGAATGTCAGACTAAAGACTGAGAATTTACTGGGGGGTGCCTTCTTCGGAAGTTTGCCTAAGGGCTCGGGCGAGATTGCGAATCCCCTGGTCCCCACTGCAGCCTCGGGATCGATCCCCATGATTGCTGTCGGACGCATGGGGACATTTGGACCAAATCCAAGTGATGATGCGTCTAAGGCTATGATTCGTTCGGCTAAGTACAGCATTGATTTTATCGTGCAGGATCTTTACGGATTGCTAAGCAATGTAAAGATCAAAGATATTCAAATACTTGAGGCTAAACCTTGGGCATTTGATGAGATTGCAGAAGCTTTGATGAGAGGTGTGCATCTTCGTGTGATTCAATCGGATACCGATGTTGGTGTTAACGATTACACCCTATTTAAATTTTACAATGCACAGAAACTCTTAATTTCAAATGTCGTTCAGTATGCAAAAGAAAAACGATTTAAGGCCCCGGGTGGACAATCACCTCAGGCTTATTTCTGCAGCCTTGTTCAGTATGCTCCGATTCGCTATGTCGCGGATCAGACACGTTGGGATAAACAAAAAGGTTACGGGTCTCATGCCAAGCTTTTGATAGTCGACGATGCGGCCTTTTATGTGGGTTCGCATAATTACTATACGGCGAATCTTCAGGAATTTGGCGTGATCGTCGCGGATCAGGCTTTGACCCGACAGTTGCAAAAGGCTTATTGGGAACCGATTTGGAATGTGAGCCAGCATTCTGTGGCTCAGTGTAACTGAAGATATTTTGCTTAAAAAATCAAAAGGCGCTTTCCAATTGGGAAAGCGTCTTTTTATCGTTTGAGTGTTTTTAAATCGAGCTGTTAAGGCCTAGCGTGAGAGCGGCGCTGTTTGAACTGTGAATGTGAAGAAAGGCGATGCCGAGTTCGGGTTGGATTCCAGTTCGTCGCCAGATCATGGAAGGTCCTGCTCTTAGGTAGACGCCGGCACCGTCTTTGAAGCGGCTGTTTAAGACTTTGTCTTCTTCGAAGCCACCCGCTAGGTCGACTGATCCATAAGAAAAGCCGAGTTCGGCATCGAGTCGTATGGAGACAGGACTATAGGGTAGGAGCAGTTCGCTGATACCCCCGCTGACGCCCATTGAGCTTACGCTGACGTCCTGCGCTGACGCTCCACCGAGATTGTCGGAGGCCTTGCCGCTCCCTGATAGGTAGTGAACGCGGCCGAAGTAGGAGAAGTCTCGCCAGAAGTGTTTGAAGAAGAGTCCGCTGACTTCAAAGCCTATAAATCCATCGCCGACACCAAGGTTCACCAATCCAAGTTGTGCGCCCCAGGCCATCGATCCGAGTGGAGTCACGACGACGAACGTTTTAGTAGGGTTTTGGTATTCCTCGTCTTGGATGATTTCCATTTCGTGTGATCGAAGGAAGGTTCCCCACTTTTTTGTAATTTTTACGATGCGTCGCGCGCCTTCAAGGCCGGTTACTTCGCCGAGGCCTATGAGTTTTTTGTCTTCGGTGAAAATAGCGACCTTGTCGCCTTCGGTGAGTCGGCGAGTGTCCACCTCACAGCGGGTCTGTGTCTTATCGCATTTGAATGACAGGGCCATGGCCGAGCTGGTTAAGACGAAGGTTGAACAGGCGAACAGTAGAGACGACAACATACGTTTCACGGGCAGGTTCTCCCAGAGCTGTCTTTTGGAAAAGGAACTTTGGGTATTCTAGCAAAGATCTGGCGTCTTTGGCACATTTTCAGTGTGGCGGATCGACTTCGAGATCTTTGAGTCTGGTTCTCACTTCTTCGTCGACCTCAAGCACATCAACCTTTGCGTCGGCGGCACCGGCTAGATACTGGAGGGCTTTCATGTAAGCGAGGCGAGTGGGGCCTGGGTCGACTGCGCGGAGGATTTCCGCCATGGTTGGCCAGTTTTTGTTGATCGG
>JAZKGL010000162.1:11476-12599 GCA_040385935.1 Bdellovibrionota bacterium | reverse complement strand
TGGTTTCCGATTTTTATGAGCGGCCGAGTTCGTCTAAGACGAGGCCGGATATTTTTTGAACAGTTTCGAGCGTGCCGACGTGGTTGGTGGCGATCGCTTCGATTTCGCTGATGCCGGATGTGTTGAATTCGTTGCGCAGCGCTTCGACGCTTAGCGCATCGTCGCCGTCGCGTTTGTTGTACTGCAGGACGCGGGGCATGTTGGCGAAATTGTAGCCTTCCATGATGAGCATGTCTTTGAGCTTGGCCCACGCATCGATGTTGTCCTGCAGGGCGCTGACGCTGGAGTCGACGACGAAGACGATGCCGTCGATGCCTCGGGTGATTACCATGTTAAAGGTGGGGTAGAGGTTGTGTTCGGGGAGTGTGTAGATGTGAAGTTTTACGTGAAAGTCTTTGAGCTGGCCTATGCTGAGCGGCATGAACTCAAAGGGGGCTTTGTGCTGAGCTTCGAAGGCCAGCGGTTCGCGGGTTAGGCGAAGCTGGGTTTTTTGAAATATGGATTTGAGATTCTCTGTTTTGCCAGAGCCCTTGGCGCCGACGTAGAGGATCTTGCAGTGGATTTCGCGCGTTTCGAAGTTCGCATAGGCCATGTGCGGATTCCTTTTATTGGACCTCGATGGACTCGATTGTACCATCAAATTCGCTTAATGCCTCGCGGGTTAGCGGATGGTTCTCTAGGAGGCTTTTGAGGTCATCGCGTTCGCGGGCCTTTAGCTTTTGTTTGGTTTCTAGGAGGGTTTCTTGTGTGGTTTCTTGGATTTCGGATTTAGGGATCACTTCGAAGGTGCCGTTGAAACCAAAGAGGGTTTCGAAGTGGATGAGGAGTTTTTTGCGCGTGTCGATGTGGAGAAGCTTTTGGCCGGCGAGGCTTTCGCTTTCTACGGCTAGTTTGATGAGTGTTGGGCTGTAGGTGATTGCGTAGGTTTCTTCGAGCACGCGGGCTTGGAGTGGTTTTTGTTTTTTCCACTGGTCTACGAATTCTTTCCAGCTGGTTGGCCAGATGCTGCTGGGTTGGGTTGTGGGTGGGGTTGGTAGGGGTTTGGGTTCGGTCTTTTGGGTTGAGGGTGTTTGTTGGGTTGAGTTTAGGATGTTTTGGAGTTTTTCGGTTGCTTTGGTGCTTG
>JAZKGL010000162.1:1982-11376 GCA_040385935.1 Bdellovibrionota bacterium | reverse complement strand
GGTTGTGCCGAAGTCGCTACAAAACCTTGCGCAGTCACTTGACTCTGCTTCAACGGCGCCGAAGGCGCCCCATAAACAGGCGCCGAAGGCTGCGGAGCAGCCGCAACATGCGATTGTACAATTGCCTTAGCCGCAAAGTGATCATTCGATTCAACTTGAACCTGAGCCTGCACAACACTCTTTGCCGGCGTCAACCCTTCAGAAACCGAAGCACCAATCTTAGCCTCAACCGAAACCGTAGGCGCAGCCTGCTGTCCACTAGCCTTTTTCCACCGATCCCGCAAATCCATCGAAGGCTTCGCAGCCTCACCAACACCAACACCAACAACCGCACTACTAACAACCGGCGAAGCCGCACCAATCCCAGCCCCAACCTGCGAACGACCAACCGGCGAAGCCACTCCAACAGCCTTACCAACCGCACCAACTCCATGCATAAGCGAAGTCAAATCAGGCAAACCCGGATCCAAACACCACTCGAGCGCATAGTTCTCAACCACAAACCGATCCAGCTCACTATTCCGCAAATCATCCAAACACTTAACAAACGATCGAAACAACCGATTCAAATCCAAAACCTGCGCCGACGCACCAAGCAAACGCAAAGCCTCAAGCTCACGCTCCTCAACATCCATCAACTCAATATCACCCGCCGACTGACTCACCGACTTCAAAACAAACGCATTCCGGCAAGCCTTAACCAGCTCTTCCACAAGCACTGTCATCGGCAAACCCTCTTGATCCCAGCGTGCAATCACCGCCAAAATCCCTGCCGAATCCTTAACTATCAACATCCCAAGCATTTCAAAAATCGGCTCGGCATGCCCCGTATTCACCATCGGCTCGACCGCCGACCACTCCACTCGCCCGCCACCTACCGCAATAACCTGGTCCAGCAAAGTCAAAGCATCGCGAAGCGAACCCTTACCCTCACGAGCAATCCACTGAATCGCTCTATCTTCAAACTCTATCCCCTCACTCACCAAAATTCCCGCAATCCGCTTCTTCGTAAGCGCTGTGGAAATCTTCTGCAAATGAAACACCTGACACCGGCTCTGGATCGTCTCCGGCACCTTATGCAACTCAGTCGTCGCAAAAATAAAAACAACGTGCTCTGGCGGCTCCTCTAACGTCTTAAGCAAAGCGTTAAAAGCACTCACCGAAAGCATATGAACTTCATCGATTATATAAATCTTAAACGTCGAACGCTGCGGGACATAAGCCAACGTCTCCTGAAGCGCCCGCACATCATCGACGCCCGTATTCGATGCGCCATCGATCTCAAGCACGTCCTCATGCGTTCCCTGCTGAATCGCAACGCAGCTCGCACAGACATTACACGGCTCGGGCGTCGGACCGTTCTCACAGTTCAAGGCCTTGGCATAAATCCTCGCCGTCGTCGTCTTACCAATTCCGCGAACGCCGGTAAAAATAACGCCGCGTGGTTCGCGTTTCAGACGAATCGCATTCGCCAAGGCAAGCCCTACAGACTCTTGGCCTACGAGGTCGGAAAATGTGTTCGGACGATATTTTCTAGCGAGGGATAAGTAGGACAAGAGACGCCTCCCGGATAACTCTCAAGGCTAAGAAAATAGCACGAAATCCAGGGAGAGAAATCATCAGAAAGGCGAAGAAAAAACAAAAAAAGCGCGCTGTGACAGCTAGATGGGCCGAACACCTACTTGCATCTCCTACCGTTGCTACCTTCCGGTCCTGGCGGGGTTCAGAGAGAAATATCATCCAGAATCTAGCTATCACACCGCGCTTTCCACCTCATCCCAAAGGATGATTAGGTCGCCGTGCAACCAGATGAGACCTTAACATCGAGATCAGGCAAATCCAAGCCCAGAGTAATGCCCCTTGGCCAAATCCTCCAAAAGTCCAATCTCACTCGGTCGCCAAGACAGCGTCTCACGCGTCCAAACATTCGAAGCCGGACAATCAATTCCCGCAAAACCAACAAACCAGCCAAAATGCTCTTGAGCCTCGTCACGCGATTTGCTAACTACCGGCAGCCCAAGCAAAGCCCCAATCGCTTTGGCTATCTCGCGAAAGGCAATGCCCTCTTCCGCTACACCATGATAACGCGCGCCGCTTTCACCCTTCTCCAGAACCAATCGATAGAGACGAGCCGAATCAAACCGATGAACAGCCGGCCAGCGATTCGCACCGTCTTCGATATATGCCGATGACCCCTTCTTACGCGCGATATCGATCAGCATCGGCACAAATCCGTGATCCCCCTCGCCATGAACCGATGGCGAAAGTCGCACGCCCATAACATTCACTCCCGCTTTAGTGAGTTCACCGGCAGCCTCTTCCGAAGCCCGAGGATAACGCTCGCTACTCAGCGGCATGACATCGCTTTCTTTCGCAACATTTCCAATAGAAACATGCGCCACACCCGAGGTGACGATCAAAGGGCGTTTCGACCCCTTATAAGCCTGACCCATCGCGTTAATAGCCCTGCGATCCACCTCACACATCTCTTTAAAACGCGAAAAATCATGGATAAATCCCGTGTGAATCACCCCATCACACGCATTCGCTCCTTCGACTAGACTCGGAAGATTCTCGAGATCGCCGCGATGAACCTCAGCGCCCATATCCTTCAAAGTCTTGGCATTGGCCTCCGAGCGCGCCAGCCCCAAAACCTTGTGACCACCTTTTATCAATTCCAACACGGTCGCCGAACCTACAAAACCCGTTGCGCCAGTCACAAATACCTTCATCGCCGAAACTCCTTTAAACCCGATTGAAAACTAGTCTAGATTGGAAACATCGGATGATCTATACGCGCAAAGCCGAAATTTATATTCAATCGTCCAGGAGTCGGACATGGATGCCTTATCAAGAGCCCTCGGGCTCATCAAGCCACAAACCTACATCTCATCCGGGATATCGGCAAAGACCCCTTGGTCGATTCATATTTCCGCCTACCGGGGAATCAAACTCAATACGATCGTCGAAGGATCGTGCCTGTTAAAAATTGATGGCGACGACACTGTGCACGAGCTGAAAACCGGCGACTGCTTTCTGCTCACCAGCGGACGCCCCTTCATCCTGGCCTCTGACCTTCAAACGCCCAGTATGGACTTCCAAGACCTCTTAAAGAAAAAAGACCAAGGCGTGATCCGCGTGAACGGAGGCGGGGATTACTTTTGCATCGGCGCACGCTTTGATTTTCCAAGTGAGGCCACGGATTTTCTTTTCAAGAATCTTCCGCCTCTCATCAATATCCCACAAACCTCTGAGCAATCATCCGTTCTAAGATTTTCACTTGAGCAATTCGTAGAAGAATTTCGCAGCGACCATCAGGGCCGCGAGCTCGTGCTCGAACACCTCTTGCAATTCATGCTCGTTCACACATTTCGCGCCTACATGAATGCTGATCCGCAGCGTACCGGCTGGCTCGGGGCACTCGGCGATAAAAACTTATCGAGAGCGCTCGGGCTTATTCAAAACGATTTAAAAAAGAATTGGAAAGTAGAAGAGCTGGCAGAGAATCTGGGAATGTCGCGATCAACATTTGCACTGAAGTTTAAAGACTGCCTCGGTTTCTCACCGATCGACTACGCAAGAAATCTGAAAATGCTGGTTGCTCAGCAAAAGCTGATTCATTCTGAAGATTCCATTGCGCAAATTGCCGAGAGTCTGGGCTACGAATCGGAAAGCTCGTTTCGCTTAGCCTTTAAACGCGTGACCTTAGTTCCGCCGGCGCGGTTTCGTCGGCAGTAAAACATAGAGAGCAAAAGCCGCGGCACTCGCCGAGTAGACCGAATAATCAAGCGGCGCTTTGATACCGAGCGTAAAGGTCATCGAAAGAGCAAACACAAGAAGTAGCAGTCCACTCAGTAAAGCCACGTCGCGGATACGAAATCCCACGATCAGCAAAAGACCTAAGATCACTTCCAACACGGTAGCGAGCCAAGCCATAGCCGGAATCACTGCCATAGGAGCGAGAGGAATCAAAGTGCCGGTATAAGCCGTGAAAGAATCAAAGTTACCCCAGGCAACACCCGGTGCGCCTGCAACGCCCCAAAAACCAAAGCGATCGGCAACGGCTGAAAGAAACGAGGCACTTAAGGCTAATCGTAGAAAATAGATAACGAAGATTTGGGGATTGGATTTCATTGGGATCTCAAAGCTGAATGTTATGGCGGAGAGAGAGGGATTCGAACCCTCGAAGCACTTTCGCACTTACACGCGTTCCAGGCGTGCGCATTCAACCGCTCTGCCACCTCTCCACGAACATTCCTTCGGTATTCCCGAAGTGTGGAGAAGCTATTAAGTTTCCGAATTCAAGTCAACCGATACTTAAATTCCGGCCACCTTAAGCGTGAAATAAAAAGAGCCTGGCGACGAATCGCCAGGCTCTTGTTCTCCAAAGTCAGTCCTTAAGACTGCTTTGCTCTCTTCGCGGCTTTCTCTGGCAAAGTCAGCGCTTCAAGAAGAATACGCTTTTGCTCTTTCTCATGAACCTTCATCGAGCCTTCTGCTGTTGTTCCTGCGTCACGACGACCGCAGTAAGCAACCTTACGACCCGAAGCAATGGCTTCCAGGCGATGGCGCATGAAAGTCCAGCTACCCATATTCGATGGTTCTTCCTGAACCCAAAGAATTTCATCGGCACCCGAATAATTCTTCAAGATCTTTTGAACCTCTTCCTCAGGGAAGGGGTATAGCTGCTCAAGACGAACGATCGCGATCTGTTCTTTATTGGCAAGCTCCTGACGTTCTTTTTCAAGCTCGTAGAAGATCTTACCCGAACACATCACAACGCGTTTTGCCTCCGCTTTCTTCGAAACGGAAAGGTCATCGATAACCTCTTGGAATCCACCTTTGGTAAACTCTTCGATTTTCGACACGCAGGCTGGATGACGAAGTAGGCTCTTAGGCGTCATGATCACCAGCGGCTTGCGGAAAGGCCGTGCGAGCTGACGACGAAGGATATGGAAGAACTGAGCCGGCTTAGTCACGTTAGCGACTTGAATATTGTAGTCGCCGCAGAGCTGAAGAAAGCGCTCAGGACGTCCACTGGAGTGCTCAGGTCCGCCGCCTTCATGTCCGTGAGGAAGAAGGAGAACGAGGCCCGAGTTTTGTTTCCACTTCGCTTCCGAGGCGACGAGGAACTGATCGATAATAATTTGTGCACCGTTCACAAAGTCACCGAACTGACCTTCCCACAAGACGAGGGATTCTGGATCGGCCACTGTATAACCAAATTCAAAGCCCATGACGCCTTGCTCAGAGAGCGGCGAGTTGATGACTTCGACCGAGGCTTGCTTAGGATCGATCTGATTGAGCAGATGGAGCTTCTCGCCTGTCTCAGAGTCACGAATCACCGCATGGCGATGCGAGAACGTTCCGCGCTGGCAATCCTGACCCGATAGGCGAACATGCTTGCCTTCAAGACCAAGGCTACCGTAAGCGAGGAGCTCACCCAGACCCCAGTCGATCGCGCCTTCGCCACTAATCATTTCCTGACGAGTTTTGAGCAAACGATCAATCTTTGAATTCGGCGAAAATCCAGCTGGGATATACGTGATACGCTCAACGATTTTTTTCATCGTGGCATTATCAATCGTCGTTTTAACCGGCTTGAAATAATCTTCCGGCGTCGCTTTGACAAACTTCATGGCGCCTTCAAGTTCTTTCGGAACCTGAGATACGATATTCACCACACCAGCGCGAACCTTCTCCATACACTCCTGGAGATGATCACGAAATTCTTTAACCTGTTTGGCCACTTCATCCGCTGTGACCAATCCTTCTTTCACCAAACGTTCGCCGTAAAGCGTGAGGACCGTGGGGTGAGCCTTGATCTTTTTATACATCAGCGGCTGAGTGAAGCTTGGCTCATCGGTTTCGTTGTGACCGTGACGGCGGTAACCGATCAAATCGATCACGATATCGCACTTAAACTTCTGGCGGTAAGCAACAGCGAGTTGCGCAACCCAGATGACAGCTTCAGGATCATCGGCGTTCACGTGAAGAACCGGAGCGCGAATGATTTTGGCCATGTTCGAAGCGTAGCGGCTCGAACGGCCTTCTTCCGGGTCGGTTGTAAAACCAACCTGGTTATTGGAAATAATGTGGATCGTTCCACCGGTCTGATAGCTATCAAGCTCAGACAGGTTCAACGTTTCAGCGACCAATCCCTGACCCATGAAAGCCGCATCGCCGTGGATAAGCATAGGCAGAACACGGGCTCTGTCTTTGCTATCGCCGAGCATGCGCTGACGAGCACGGGCAAAGCCTTCAACCACGGGGTTGACAGCTTCAAGGTGAGATGGGTTTGGCGAAAGGTAAGCGCGGATTTTGCCGCCGGAGAATGTACCGATCGTGCTCGCAAAGCCTTTGTGATACTTCACGTCGCCATCGATGCCGTAAGCTTCGATTTCGCTGCCTTCGAACTCTTTGATCATCTGCTCATAGGACTTGCCCATGAAGTTGGCCAAAACGTTGAGACGACCGCGGTGAGCCATGCCAAGGATAATTTCTTCGGCGTTGTTCTTCACCGATTCATCGGCAAGGACATCCAAAAGAAGGATCATCGAATCGAGGCCTTCGATCGAGAAGCGTTTTTGTCCGAGATAACGATCCTGAAGGAAGCGCTCGAACGTTTCCGCACGCATCAGTTTACCCAAAGAATATTTTTTCAATTCTTTGGAATGCTGTGGTTTGTTTTTGCATGATTCCATTTGGTTTTGCAGCCACTGGATCGCCTCGTTGTCGGTCGTGTCGCGAAAGTCCGCACCGATCTTGGAGGTATACGTCTCTGCGACGATCGAACGAACTTCGCCAAAGCTCGTAGGCCCCTTGTTGGGCAGCGAAGCGGGATGAACCGTGCGACCATCGTCGACGCCACCGAGCCCGCTGTTCTCAGGCTTAAACATTTCATCGAGATTGGGCTTTTCTTTCAGCGGATTCAAATCAGCCGAAAGGTGACCCAGGCGACGAAAGAGGTTGATATAGTCTTCAACCTTAGCTTCGATTCCGTCCGTGCTCGTTCCCGAAGTGCTGGCGCTGGCAGGCGCCGCACCTTTCGCAAACTTCTTGCCGCTCGAGGTGGCAAATTCGTAACCCTCGAAGAAGGCTTTCATCGAAGGATCGACTGCATCCGGGTTCTTTTGGTATTCGGTATACAGATCTTCAAGAAAATTGATATTCGTTCCGCTCGCGAAAGAAAACTTTCCGCCGTCGACCGTACCTTGCATAAAACCATCTCCGTGCGAGTTACGTCTCGCCTTTAGCCGTTTAGAGAACGCTTGTCGACTGCCAGCGCAGCCTCTTTGATAACTTCAGACAAAGTCGGGTGACCATGAACGCTGCGCGCAATATCTTCGGCGCTGGCACTGTATTCAAAGCCGACGACGAGTTCTGAAATAAGTTCAGACGCATTCGGGCCGACGATGTGAGCGCCGAGGAGCTTATCTGTTTTCTTGTCTGCGATAAGTTTAACAAAACCTTCAGTCTCGCCATGACACATCGCTCGCGCGTTGGCGCCAAAGCCTGACTTACCGATATTCACTTCGATCCCCTGCGCCTGAGCTTCCTGCTCATTGATGCCGATCGAAGCCACTTCCGGCCAGGTGTAGACGATGTTTGGAATCGCGCGATAATTCACATGACCGGCTTTGCCCGCCATGAATTCGGCGCAAGCCACGCCTTCTTCTTCCGCTTTATGCGCAAGCATAGGGCCATCGATAACATCACCGACAGCAAAGATTCCTTTGACGTCGGTTTCAAAATGTCCGTCCACTTTAACCTTGCCGGCTTTATCGGTGGTTAGACCGACTTTATCGAGACCAAGGTTTTTCGTGAAGGCACGGCGGCCCACAGCGACGAGGACTTTGTCACACTTGATTTCAAGTTTTTGACCGTCTTTTTCAGCAACGACGGTGAGATCATCGCCTTTGCCTTTCAGCTCGGTGAACTTGGTCTTCTCGTGGAACTCAAGACCTTCTGCGCCCAAAGTTTTCTTCATCGTGCGAATGACGTCTTTGTCCATCATCGGCAGAATGGATTCTGCAAATTCTATGACTGTGACCTTAGCGCCGAGGCGAGCCCAGACGGACCCCATCTCAAGACCAATGACGCCGCCGCCGACAACGACGAGGTGCTTAGGGACTTTCTCGAGAGAAAGCGCGCCGGTCGAACTCAAAATATTCTTCTCGTCGAACTTAGCCATAGGCAGTTCGATCGGCTCAGAACCTGTAGCGATGATCGTGTTCTTGGTTTTTAAAACCTCGTCACCACCCTCGTTAAGTTTCACAGCCACTGTATTCTTGTCCGTAAATGAGCCCGTTCCCTTGAAGTAAACAATTTTATTCTTCTTCATCAGGAATTCAACGCCGGTCGTAAGCTTGGTCACGATCCCGGCTTTTCTTTTCATCATCGCATCGAGATCAAAGGAAACCTTGTCGATCTTGATTCCGTGATCTTTGAACTTGTGAGCCGCTGCATGGTAGTTCTCGCTCGATTGCAAAAGAGCTTTCGAGGGAATACAGCCCACGTTCAAACACGTGCCGCCCAAAGTGCCACGATTTTCCACGATAGCAACTTTAGACCCAAGCTGAGCCGAACGGATCGCCGCGATATAACCCGCGACACCGCCACCAATCACGACCAAATCAAAACTATGTTCTGCCATGTGACCTTACACTCCCAAAAGAAGGCGTGAAGGATCCTCAAGCGCATCTTTGATCTTCACGAGGAAACCAACGGCCTCTTTGCCATCCACGATCCGGTGATCGTAGGACATCGCGAGGTACATCATCGGACGGATAACAACCTGACCATTGATCGCCATCGGGCGATCTTGGATCTTGTGCATGCCAAGGATAGCCGACTGCGGCGGGTTCAAAATCGGAGTCGATAAGAGACTGCCGAAGGTTCCGCCGTTGGAGATGGTGAAGGTTCCACCGGAGAGATCGTCCAAAGCGATTTTGCCTTCGCGGCCTTTTTTTCCGTACTCGACGATAGCCGCTTCGATTTGCGCAAAGCTCATGTGCTCGCAGTTTTTCACCACGGGAACCATCAAGCCGCGATCGGTCGATACCGCGATACCGATATCACAGTAGTCGTGATAAACGATTTCCTGGCCTTCGATCGAACCATTGATCGCTGGGAAGGCCTTGAGAGCTTCAACCGCAGCTTTCACAAAGAAGCTCATAAAACCCAGGCCGACGCCGTGGTTCTTTTGGAATTGTTCTTTATACTTTTTGCGAAGCTCCATGATCTCAGTCATGTCCACTTCGTTGAAGGTTGTGAGCATCGCAGCAGTCTGCTGGGCTTCAACCAAACGCTCAGCGATACGCTGGCGAATGCGGGTCATCTTCTCACGACGAATGCGGCGCTCACCAATCTGAGGCGCTGGAACCGACGGAGC
>JAZKGL010000162.1:0-1882 GCA_040385935.1 Bdellovibrionota bacterium | reverse complement strand
GTTCCTGGAATATTAGCCGTATCGATATTGCCTTCGGTCGCCATACGAGCCACCGCCGGGCTTTGCGGACGAGCATCGCTTGAAGCGGGCGCTGCCGGTGCAGCCGCTTTCGGAGCGTCAGCTTTCGGAGCCGCTGGTGCATCGGCCTTCGGCGCGCCTGCAGCAGGAGCAGCAGCTGAGGTATCCAGCGTAGCCAGAGCCTCGCCGACCTTGACCGTGTCGCCTTCATTTTTCGTGATCGTCAAAACGCCTTCGGACTCAGCAACGATTTCGACGGTGGCTTTGTCGGTCTCGATCTCGACGAGGACCTCATCGCGTTTTACAAAATCCCCAGTCTTTTTTCGCCATTTGTAGACCTGTCCTTCTTGAACAGATTCCCCTACAACTGGAAAACGAACCTCAAATGCCATATCGTCTCCCCCAAATTTTCGCATTCAAATAGCTGCGAAACCTGATCGTCACGCTTAGAAAACCAGCCCTATGAAATAACAACTTGCGACAAAACAAAAAAGATAAAAGAACAGCGGGCGCTCAAGTTCGCCCAATATAGTCTACACTAGATCAGCCAGACTGAGGCAGGCTTACTTGCTCTCTGCGGGAGTCTTGATAGACTGAGCGATTTGGATAAGCACTGACTGATGAACCACGGGTGTTAATACGCCAGTTTCACTCGGAGCCTTGATAAGTTGAACGTTATACTGATTCGCAGCGAGCGCCGCACGGAAAGCTTCGGCCTGAGTCTCAGGATATTTCGCGTCTTTTACCGTGTGATAAAGATACACAGTTTTCGGCAGGCCATTAAAGTCCCAAGCGATCGATCGCTTTTCGACAAAGGTCGCGTCCTGACCTTTTTGTAGCTCTTTGAGATCGGCGACGAACGCTGGGTCCTTGCTCTCATTCAAAGTTGCCTCCCAGTCGTAAACACCGTTCCCGATGATCAGAAACTGAAAGCCTGGCGCGCGCGCGGCTCGAAGGGCAAGAACACTCGCGTCTTCAAAGCCCCAAAGACCAGCCAGAACTTTGCCGCTCTCGATCTGATCCTTGAGCAAACCCTTGAGCGAGGCCAAAGACTGATCATCGCCGATGATCTCCTTGCCTTCGCTCTTGCCGGCGCCTGGACGATTGACCGCCAAAACGTTGAAATCCTGCTGCAAGAAGGCCTGCGCAAGACCTGTTTTGCAGGTATCCCCGCTAAACACAGCATCTTTTCTATTCAGCATGACAATAAAAGGGGCTTTTACATTGCGTGTGCAGCTAAACCATTCGAGGGAATATCCATTCTCGACTTTTGCCGAGGAGCCTTGTTGAGCCTGAGCCTCAACCGTCTTTCCCACGCCCTCCATCGATTCGATTTCAACGGAGTTGGAAAACTGATCTTGATTCGATGTACAGGCTTGACCCAAAAGCAAAAGGCTGGAGACGGCGACCAAAGTGGAAAAATGGATTCGCATCATAACCCGAAGGGCTCCTTAGTTGGGATTTTCGTAGAACACATAACTCGTGGAATAATCGCTCACTTCAAAATAAAGCTTCTTCTCGTTAGGATCTGCGATGTAGTTCATATTCACATCCAAGACCCCGTAGCCGAATCGATAAGCGCGCGATTCACTCCCACCGGTAGAATCGGCTGTAGTCAGTTTATCGATATTAATAAACCGATACATTAATTTTCCGTTGCTGATGACATCCAGCACTCCATTCGTTCCCGTCCAGTTTTGAACCGAGCGCGAAATCTTGTTTTGGGTTTCTTGCGTACAGCTTAAAAGCCCGCTCGATATGACGAGAACCATAAGAAGTAAAGATTTCATGAACACCTCGCGTGATACGTAAGTCTATGTTTCGACTGCTCCATAACAGGCAATCGCCCTTAGACGTTGTAACG
>JAZKGL010000161.1:0-1819 GCA_040385935.1 Bdellovibrionota bacterium | reverse complement strand
CAGATGAAAGACGCCTATCCGGATCTCATCGAAAAACGCGCCTTTATCCTTCGCGTAGTTTTAGCTGAAGAAGAGCAGTTCCTAAAAACTCTGGAACGCGGCCTCGCTCTACTTGACGAAGAAGTGGCTAAACTCGGCGAGAATAAAACACTCTCGGGTGAAATGGCTTTTAGACTCTACGATACCTTCGGCTTTCCCATCGATCTGACTCGCATCATTCTCGAAGAGCAAGGGCTCAACGTCGATGAACCAGGATTCGAACAGGCGATGCTTCGACAAAAAACACAGTCGCGGGCTCACTGGAAAGGTGGAGCGGCGAGTGGGAATACGCTTGATGCGATTTATCATGAGATCGCCAATGAGCTTCGCGAGAAATCAACCACCCTTGGCTTTGTGGGATATGACACCTACGAGACTGAGGAAGGCCAGCTACTCGCTTTGATTCAAGAGAAGGATGGTCAGGCCGCACGCTGCGACTTCGCAGGGACCGACGCGGCAGACTATCTTTACGGTGTTTTCAACATTACGCCTTTCTATGGTGAGGGCGGTGGGCAGGTTGGCGATAAAGGTGCGATCAAAGGCCACGGCTTCGAAGGCGAAGTGATCGACGTGAAAAAGCCTCTCGATGGTCTCACAGTCGTTCATATCAAGCCCATAAAAGGCACATTGAAGGTAGGCGAGAACTATCTGCAGGCGACCGATCTCGGCCAACGTCAGCTCACAGCTCGCAATCATACCGCAACCCATATGCTTCATTGGGCGCTCCGTCATGTACTCGGCGATCATGTTAAGCAAGCGGGCTCGCTGGTGAACGCCGAAATGTTCCGCTTTGACTTCTCCCACTTTCAAGCCGTTACGGAAGAGGAGCTGCAAAAGATCGAAGATTTGATCAACGAACGCATCTTCACCGATCTTCCCGTTTCGAAAAAGGAAATGCGTAAAGAAGAAGCCATCGCGGCCGGCGCTATGGCGATGTTCGGGGAAAAATACGGCGACCGCGTGCGCGTGGTTCGTGTCGGTGGTTTTTCAACTGAGCTTTGCGGTGGAACACACGTGAACTCCACAGCGGAGATCAACCTCTTCAAAATCGGTTCCGAGAGTTCGGTAGCAGCCGGTGTTCGCCGCATTGTCGGTTACACATCCAAGTATGCATTTGATTATCTCAAGGCCAAAGATCTCGAGGCCAAGACGATTCGGTCCAAATTGAAAGCGGTAAGCTTCGAAGATCTGGAAGCTAAAATTGATCGTCTGGTCACGTCAGAGCGCGATTTGAAGAAACAAATCGACAAAATGAAGTCGGCCCAGCTCGCGGGTCAACTCGATTCCATTATCGCCAAGGCCGAAGTTGTTAAAGGCACCAAGATCGTCTCGTTTCTATGTCCCGAAGACGAGAGCGGTGTTAAGACTTTGCGCGATTTGAGCGAGCAGATTCTTGCCAAAGAACCTGAATCCGTCGCGATCCTCGGTATGCAGCAGTCTGCTCTCGGCAAAGCGTTTCTGTTGATTTCCAAAGGCAAAAAAGCTCCGGGATCGGTGAACGCCCAGGCCGTAGTCAACTCGGTGGCTCCTTTGTTTAATGGCAAAGGCGGCGGCAAAGCGGAAATGGCCCAAGCCGGCGGCGATAAACTCGAAGGCCTCAAAGAAGCCTTGAGTAAAGCCCCAGGCCTCGTACGCGACAGTCTCAACTAAGTTTCACGGGCTCCCTAACCGGGAGCCCTTTTTTTCTCAACTAGGATTGATACGTGACGAAAATTATTTCTTGGAACGTCAACGGCATTCGCGCCGCCTTGAAAAAAGGTTTCATGGATTTTTTTGAAGC
>JAZKGL010000160.1:0-1562 GCA_040385935.1 Bdellovibrionota bacterium | reverse complement strand
ACCGAGATTATGGCTCTGATCGACATCAACGATCCTTTGCGCGACTTCTCGAGTCTCGCGCGTTCCATCCATTATTTCTCAGCTTGAAAACCCGACCATAAGATCCTAGACTTCCTCCTCGCGTAATAGATCCCGCCTTGCAAAGGCGGGATGGCGTAATACGAAAGAGGAGAAGTTCCCCCAATGACAAAAATTAAAGTGAAAAACCCGGTTGTCGAAATCGATGGCGATGAGATGACTCGGATTATCTGGCAGAAGATCAAAGACAAATTGATCCATCCTTTCCTCGACGCCGATATTAAATACTACGATCTCTCGATCGAAAATCGCGACAAAACCGACGACAAGGTCACTGTTGAAGCCGCTGAAGCCATCATCAAATACGATGTTGGCATCAAGTGCGCGACGATCACGCCGGATGAGGAACGCGTAAAAGAATTCAATCTGAAGAAGATGTGGAAGAGCCCTAACGGCACGATCCGCAACATTTTGGGCGGAACGGTTTTCCGTGAGCCGATCATCTGCAAGAACGTCCCGCGTCTGGTTCCGAACTGGAAAAAGCCTATCGTAGTCGGCCGTCATGCCCATGGTGACCAGTACAAGGCCGTGGATATCGATGTGCCAGGTCCAGGCAAGATGAAGCTCGTTTATGAACCCAAAGACGGCAGCGCAGCTCAGACGTGGGAAGTCATGGACTTCAAATCCGCTGGTATCGGTCTGGCCATGTACAACACCGACGAATCGATTGAAGGATTCGCTCGCTCGTGCTTTCAGTACGGCCTGCAAAAGAAATTCCCGGTCTATCTTTCGACCAAAAATACGATTTTGAAAATTTATGATGGTCACTTCAAAGATATTTTCCAAAGAATCTTTGATGCTGAGTTTAAAGGCAAATTTGCAGACGCAGGTCTGACCTATGAGCATCGCTTAATCGACGATATGGTCGCTCAGGTGCTGAAGTGGGAAGGCGGAATCCTTTGGGCTTGTAAAAACTACGACGGTGACGTGCAATCCGACACTGTAGCTCAGGGCTTTGGTTCACTGGGCATGATGACATCGGTTTTGATGTGTCCGAACGGTCGCACGATTGAGACAGAGGCGGCACACGGGACTGTCACACGGCATTATCGCGAACATCAGAAAGGCAAGTCGACATCGACGAACCCAATCGCGAGTATCTTTGCCTGGACACAAGGGTTTGCTCATCGCGGAAAACTCGATGGAACTCCTGAGTTGACGAAGTGGGCTATGACTCTTGAGAAGGTTTGTGTCGATACGATCGAAGCTGGATTTATGACTAAGGATTTAGCGGTTACCATTCATGGAAATAACGTTCCTGAGGGGAGCTTTTTGAATACGGATGCTTTCTTGGATAAGATTGCTGAGAATCTTCATAAGGCTTGGTCTAAGTAATTCTTCTTTGTCTGGCTTTTTTTGGGTGGAGTTGTTTTCCTTCGGGATTACGCTCCACTGGGGTGATGTTCGTTTAAGCCTGGCTGCTGTATACGGTGCGTATTCCCTCGGGATAGCGCTTCGCTGGTGCCTCCGGCGGCATAAGAGGA
>JAZKGL010000159.1:0-5905 GCA_040385935.1 Bdellovibrionota bacterium | reverse complement strand
TGAGTGCTTAATTTTTGGACGACTCTATAAACAGCTTGAGCACAGCGGGCGCTGGACACTGCAGGTCGTGATTATTCACAGAGTCTGTGGATAATATTGAATGTTTACAAAGAAGGGGCAAGCAGTTACAACTAGAGCTTTTGTCTAACATGCAACAATAACTCGGAAGACAGCTAAGTCTCCGATACGCAAAGCAATTGGCTCGATTTTTAGCGGAATCGAAAAAGGATTGCAAGCCGACTCTTCCAATATTTCCGCTAAGTTCAGAATCGTCCTTCCGAACTGTCGAAATCTCAAACACAGTCTATCGCCACAAACCCGCCAAGGGCTTGAATTTGCACAATGTGACCGAGCGGCACGAAGGTTGCTTGGTATGGGTTGTCCTTCTCTTGCTGGTCCCTAACGCTGATGTGGAGTTGTTATGTTTAAGCGAATTCTTTTGGCTCTGGTCTTTGTCACCGTCTCTGGTTCGGCTGTCGCTCAATCGTCTCATTCCATGATCGATCGCTCGCGAAGCTCCTACTACAAGAACTTGTTCCTAACTACATCTGTTGAAGGAGAATACGGTAAGATTTCAAAATCGGAGAAAGGCTCTGAAGTCTTGAACGCAGAATCTTGGAGAGGTTACGGTATTCGTAACGGCCTCGGTATCGAGATGATGAAGTTCACGCAGTTCAGTCTTTCGCACACTCTTTTGAACCTTCGTTCGGCTAAATCGAGCGCAGAAACTCTTACAGGTTCACGCATCGCAGGCGAATTCGCCTTGTCTTTCAGCGCACCGCTCACCAACATCCAGTTCGGTCTCGGCATGGTGCTCTCGAATCTTCAGTACCGTTCGCTGGATAAGAACTCGGCCTATTCAGGAACTGGTCACTACTATACAGTTGGTCTGAATCACTTCTTCACACCTACGATTTCGCTCCAAGCGGTCGCAAAACGTATCGAAGGTGAAAACCGTCTCTCAGCGGGTGAATCGGATTTGACCAAGTTCGAAACGGCTACCGACAACCTTTCCCTCGGAATCGCAGTCTGGCTTTGATACTTAGAGAAAATATCTAGCCCGACTCACTCATACTCTCCACTAGGCTCAAAGTTCAGCTACTGAACTTTGGGCTTTTCAAATAATCGCTGATAATTCTCATACACTCGCCTCATCGCTCCCTCGACACTCCAGCCTCGATATTCAGCTAGCAAAGCAATCGTTCCCACGACCTTCGAAGGCTCGTTGCGTGTGCCTTTCTCAGGGGGAAGGTAAGGACAGTCGGTCTCGGTGAGTATCTGCGTCTCAGGTAAGGTCTTAAGCAGCTTTTGAAAAGCGCCGTCGCGATTGCAATTGGCCGGTATAGAGAAATACCAACCGTTTTTCTCTGCGGCATCGACAGCTGCCTTGGTTTTGCCGCCGTAACAGTGAAAGTCCACCTTCTTCACCTCGTGCTCGGAGAGTATCGCCATGGAGCGTTCCTCGAGTTTGCGCGTGTGGATAATCAGTGGCAGATCATAACGTTTGGCGATTTCTATCAGAGCACGAAAGACACGCTCCTGATCGGCGAAAGTCTCGTCGCCAACCCAGTGACCATCTAGACCACATTCGCCGATCGCAACAATTGAGCCGGCCGCTGCCTGACTCTCAATGAAAGCGATTTCCTGATCGACATCAAATTGTTTCATGGGAAAAGGCAGAGCTGATCCAAGGTGATTGATCGCATCGAGTGGATAAATACCGAGTGACGGCTTGATGATAGGGTACTGTTTTGCAAGCGCGAGAATCCGGCGATTGGATTCGGGCTCAAGACCATTGACAATGATAGCGGTCAGGCCAGCGTCTTCCGCTCGCTTGATCACCGCATCCAGGTCGGGATGAAAATCTTTATGAGTCAAATGACTATGAACATCAACGTACACGAAAGAATGCTCCCACTTAAGTGAGGATCAGGACTTTCTGTTTATACTCTTGTTCTTTGCAATCGGTCGACCTTTTTTTCCCTTAGTCATGACGTCAAAGACCAACTCATCATTGCCTTTGGCGGCTTGCTCACGCATGCCCTTGATCGTCTTCTCTAAACGGAGGCTGTTCATAAACACGTTTTCCTGAGAGACACTTACGATAAAGGCATCGGATTTGTCCGAATCTTTTTTGAAAAATTCAGTGAAACGTTTGATTACCTCATCGTCGTTCGTAAACTCAACGACACCACCAGCCTGGGTCCAAGTCTTCAAATTTTCAACCGGGTCAGATTCTTCTGAGGAAGCGATCCATTGACCGACGGGATATTCCTTCAAATAGTTTTTCAGCATCGTTTTATCGACAGCTGTCAGATCATTTGCGTAGCCAAGACTTTGCGCAAGGCTTTGGATTCCAGCTGGCGCGACAAACCCATGAACCGCAAAACTCTGCATCTCCGAGAATCCGAACTCGCTCATGATAGAGTGAGCCGAGAACACAAGTTTTGCGACATCGGCACGACTGTAGGCGGTTAAAGGCACCGAGAGTCCGCAATCCGTTGTACAGATCTCTTCGGAATAGCTCCAAAACGTGGGCTTTCTGAGGGGCATAACATCAGCCGCACGCAAAAGGTTTCCACTTGGAACGAGGTAAAGACCGACTTCGTCCTGATCCCCTATGCGTTTTTTAATCGCCTCGAGGTTATCGCCCGAGAGTTTGGCGTTCTCTTTAAAATACGTGGGATTGATAAGATGGATCACCGGAACATCAGGGAATTTCTTACGAAACGCATCGAGAGCGTCGAGGTTGGGCTCTTCGAGCGCGCGGCCTTCCCACTTCACCATGAGATAAGCCGAGAGCTTGGCGGCCTCAGCACGATAAGAGGAAAAGCTAAGGATAACGCCGCAAACGATCGAGAAGAGCCGGGCAAAGCCCAGCTTTCTTGGATAAGGACAGGTCATCGAGGATCCTCGAGGAAAGACTGCTTTTTTGGGATTCGATCAATTCGACTTTCGTCGGAAGAACGAGATGGCTATGGGTAAGAATAATATTAACAAGAGGCTGGCTGACTGTCCAGAGCTGCTGCCACTCAAGGTTCCGCAGGATTTCTTAGAGCTGCTTTTCGCTGCCGTGGGAGTGGCTACAGATGATGTGGGAGCTGGCGTAAGAGTGGGGTTATCGACGATCGTATCGCACGTTACGTCGGTGAGTTTACTTTCCAAACCTCGCGATTTCGCACGACTCAATATCTTAGAGCAGTACTGGCCATCAAAGTCGGAATGATCAACGAGCATCAAAGCGACGATGAAGTGTTTGTACCCAGAGTTTGTGACGAGTAGATCGATGCCTTTGAGAACGAGGGTCACAAGGTGATCCATGGGAATACTGTCTTTCGTATTCATATCCCAAAGCATTCCCGAAACGAATTGACCTTGAAGGTGAGCCTGCGTAGGCAGACCAGCAGCGCCAAACTTCAAATCGTTCTCCGCTGTGCGCAGACACTGGCGAGGCTTGTAACAGTAGCTTCGGCCATCGTCCTGAGGACAGATGCTTTCGCCCAGACACGCATCGCCTGTGCGAGCGAAGGTGAAAAAGTCTGCGAGAGCTTCGTGAAGAACGAGTGATTCGCCCGAGATTGTCTTCACCGTGTGATAGACCACATGGTGTCCAAGTTCGTGACTTACGACGTCGCCATCGGTTCCGAGGTTTTGCAGACCGACTCCATCCCCGTCACCGACCAGTATCATCGGGGTTGTGGTCGTAGTCGCCGGCTGATAGAGGGCGTTGTTTATGTCGCCATTGGAAAAGACTGCGTGCGGAAGGAGCTTGATCAAAGCTGTACCGTAGTTCTGATAACCGTGGTTCTTAAGCCATTTCAAGGCTTGATTCGTGTGCGCGAAGACAGACGTCTGAGTAAACTGGGAGATCTCTGTTTGCGGGCTGTAGTCAAAATCTAAGTTAGCTTTCTGCGCGAACGGATAGTTAGCGGTGCCATCACCCGGCTTACACAAAGCACGGCCGCCCGTGGTGGGCAAACAGCTTTGGAAATTTTTGTTTACGAGATAACCGCTTGGATCCATATCGGGCAGTTCGAGGCTAGCCGTCTGGCCATCTGTGCTGTTGAATTCATAAACTTCAGCTGTACCATTTGCATGGAAATGCCTAGGATCAAAACGATAGACTTCATTTCCATCGGCAACGACTTCATAGATGAGGCCGCGCGCCTCAACCACCATTTTATAAACAGGTTTGAGGCCGTTTTCCGTGTAGAGACAAGCCTCTTGGGAAAGGACTTTGCTATCCGCACCAAGAGAGGCCATCACAAAAGTTTGCGACACGATTTTTTCCACACTCGCGCTATCCGCCCAGACAAACTTTGACGCCTGACCCGCAGGATTAGGCGGCAGATCGCCCATGAGAGTTGTCTGTCCATCGAGAGACCTGTGGACCTTCACTTCAAGATCACACACAGGAACAGAATCCAGTTCGAATCCATAGGAAATCGACTCGATTTTATTATCATTATAGAGGTTTAAACCCGTCTCTTCTTTCGATCTCAGATGAAAACGAGAGTTTAAGCCAAGATCTTCAAGGGCACCCGGCGCGAGTTCTCTAAGCGGCTGATCACCCAGATTATGACTAGAGGAAAGATTTAAGGAGGAATGGCTCTGAAAGGGGTGAGATAGGACGGCTTGAGCCTGCCCGAAAAGAGCGCTCGAATACGAGCAAAGACCTATGACCAAAAGCTTTTTAGGAAACGTCATGTCTACACCCAATCCTTAAAACCCGGGCGTCCACTCTGGACTCCGGACCCACTAAGGATTCATCGGCGAAACCATGAAAAAGCTTTAGAAATGTCACAATTTGCAACAAAAAAGGCACCTCGGGAAGGTGCCTTGGAAATCGGTCTTACAGGGGCCTACGAGTCTTTAGGCGCCGGCTATAAACCGCTCCCTAAGTTCTCCTACGCGCTCCTTGAGGACCGACAGAGCTTCTGTAAGAATCTCCGTCTCCCAAGTGTCACCTTTAACGTGCTGCTGCAATTCGCTGAGCCAGCTTTGTAGATCGTCGACGAAAACCTTGCGGTCTTCTTTGATGGAGTGGTCAAGTGCGCGGCCTAGATGCTCGAGCCAACGTGTGTCGTCTTCTTCGAGCAGATTGATCAAATTGTTGAGGAGAACCGAGTTGTCCTTCTCTTCCCATCCGCCGGCAATTCGGAAAGGGTACTGATCGCGATCGGTGTTATGGAGCCAGATGCGGGAGCGTCCACCCAGGTCAACGACTCTAAAGTCATTCGGTGATGCGCCGTGAAAGCCATCGGGTCTTTTCCAGGTTAGATTCATGTAGACTTCTCCAAGACAGCCGGTTCGGAAGCGAACCGGATCTTAGCAGAAGAAAAAAGGCAATTCAAAGGGCATGTGGGGGAGCGATCGGACGATTAAAGACGTGAGTTCAGGCCTCAAAACGCGGGGCTTCAGGCTGACTTGTTCGACGCTTTGGTCGTAGCACTGCCAGGTTTTTGATATCGATCGACGAATTCCTGAAGAAGCGTACGCTGCTCCGGGGTGAATTCCTCGAATTGTACTCCCATGCCGGGCTTCAGATTTTTGTCGGGTACAGCACCTTGCACCCAAATGACTCGGCCCTTGGCTTCGAGAGTCTCTTTGGAATCGGGCAGCGTAAACGTAAGTTCAACCATGCTGCCATGGCTTAAGGGCTTGGTCGTTTCGATAAAAACACCACCTGTGCCCAAATCGCGGCAGAAATCGAAGAGGTAGTTCCCGTCTGATCGATAGTCGACCAAAAGCTGAACCGGTACCCTTTGATTGGTGCGATTCTCTTCGCCGGTCAAAGAGGATGATTTTTCCTCTTCCGGTTTCGGATTGCTGGCTGCTTTGATGTCAGACGTCTTCTTAGACTTTACATTTTTAGTAGCCATGACTTCACCTCGTTCAAACGCAC
>JAZKGL010000158.1:0-1770 GCA_040385935.1 Bdellovibrionota bacterium | reverse complement strand
GCGTGAGATAACTCCGCGTAAGTCATATGATCCCCTCAGATCAAAACATTTCTTCAAACCAAAACAAAGTGGATTAACCTCTAGAGTTAGCCACTGATCGCTTCGCCACCATCGACCCGAAGCAAAGCTCCATTGATCCATGCCGCTTCCTTGAGTGTCATCAAATAAACCACAGCGGCGACATCCTCGGGCGTCGTGAGTCGGCCGAATGGATTCTTAGACAAGGCTTTCTTTGCTAACTCATCGCAGCCGGGTATCAATCGAAACGCTTTGGTATCGGTTAAGCCCGCTTGCAAAACGTTGCAGCGAATTCCGTAAGGTGCAAATTCCTTGGCGATCGCTCGCACCAGGGATTCAAGTGTGGCTTTGGCTGCACTGATTGCAGCATACCCATCCCACGTCACCCGATTGCCCTCTGAGGTTAGTCCTAAAATCCTGGTATCGTCAGCCAAAAGATTTGCGCGATGAAGATCTTGCACCCAAAAGAGTAGGCTCGATCCCATATTGTAAATGGTCTGCTGCAGATCAAGTTCGCCCAGGCATGCAGAATCAGGCGAGCCAAGAGGCGGAGCCGCGGGTTTTAAATTCCCAAGTGCAATGGAATGAAGCATCAAAGTGAGTTTCGACGTCTTAAGTACGTCCGATATTTTGGTGACCAAGTCCCTTCGGGCATCCTCACTCAAAGCATCCTGATTGAAACTCACGAGTTCGACTCCGTGGGCGCGGATATCAGAAAAGTGAGCGTTGATTTCAACCATGGATCCTCGGCGATCTCGATGGATTACGATCAGATTCATTCCTTCCAACGCAAGTTTCTTAGCGCTGGCCAGGCCAATGCCACTCGAACCACCTAGAATGAGTCCCCATTTGTCCTTGAGCTTGGTCACTAACGAAAACCTATACGAGCGTGAGAAAAATACCTCATCCAGCACCCATACACGGAAGCGTCGTGGCCTGTCTATCGGAAACGACGGAGCTTTAAATCGCTCTCTGGAGCTGGCCCATTTAGCGCAAATTATACAGGAAAAAGCGCGCTGATTGATTCGTTGTTATGGATACGCGAGATAGCTTCGGCGAAGAGCGGAGCAACCGTAACCACTTTTATTTTGGGTCCTAAAGGCTCAAAACGATATTCGACTGTATCGGTAATGATCACTTCTTTGATTACGCTTTCGTTCAACTTTTGCTGAGCGCTTTGCGTGAGCACACCGTGCGTGACGGCTGCGTAGATGTCTTTGGCTCCTTGATTCTTAGCCGCCTGAGCCATGGCGATAAGAGAACCACCCGTAAAAATAATATCATCGACTATCAAAACGTTCTTGCCAGCAACGTCGCCGACAATGTTCCAAATCTGGGCATTCTCGGAGTGATCCTTACGAATCTTGTTCCCGATCACAACCGGAAGGCCGAGTTCTTGACCAAATTTGAAGGCGTTTTTTCCGTAGCCTACATCGGCCGAAGCCACGACCCATTCATCCGGTTTAATAAGCCGAGAAAAGTACGTGTTGATTGCGCTCCGTGCAAACAGGTGATCCACCGGTTTTCTAAAAAAACCTTGGATTTGAGGGCTGTGTAGATCCATCGTGACCACGCGATCAGCTCCGGCTGCTTCAAGCGCATCCAAACACACGCGCGCTCGAATCGAAACGCGCGGCTCGTCTTTTTTATCGCCTTTGGCATAACTAAAGAAGGGAATGACCGCCGTGACCTTAGCCGCTGAGGCTAACTTAAGCGCATCGATCCAAAATAAAAGTTCCATGAAGTTTCGGT
>JAZKGL010000157.1:0-1640 GCA_040385935.1 Bdellovibrionota bacterium | reverse complement strand
GCCGCCGGAGGCACCAGCGAAGCGCTATCCCGAGGGAAAACGCACCATATAAAGCCCCCCAGGCTTAAACGAATGACATTGATCCTCAATAGATCAAAATTTTTTTTCATTTTAAAGCATCGCCACAGCAGAAAGAGCTGCGCGTATTACGCGGTCCTCAGTCTGCTTGTGAATCTCTTCGCTAGGGAATTCTGTGCGGTTACGGTTGACGAGGACGCCGAGCACGGCCGCGGCTTCTAAACCGTAGGCTGCGCACTGCGTGAAGACCGTCGCGCATTCCATTTCAAACGAGAGGACGTTCAAGGCTTTCATCTCTTCGAAACGGTTTCTTAGCTCCTGATGGACGAAACCTTTCCGATATGAATCTTGCCGTGACTGGCCTTGATAGAAGGTATCACTCGAGGCGCAAATGCCGATGTGATGACGAACTTTTTCGGCTTCTAGAGCCTTTTGAATTGCCTGCACCATCGTAAAGTTGGCAACGGCTGGATAGGCGAGTGGGGCGATGTGAGTGGAGGCTCCGTCTAGGCGAACGGCGGCCGTTGGGACGATAATATCACCGGGTTCGATGGCATCTTGAATCGCTCCGGTAGTCCCGACACGCAGAAAACGTTTGATGCCTATCATCGCGCATTCTTCGATGCAGATGGCGGCCGATGGCCCACCGATGCCGGTTGAAATCACGAGGACTTGTTTGCCCTGATACTCGCCGCGCAGGGAATGAAACTCGCGATGTTCGGCTAGGTTTCTTGTCTTCTCAAGGTATTGAGCTATCTTTGGGACGCGGCCCGGATCACCTGGAATGATAGCGACTTCAACGCCTTTGATATCGTCTGGAGTAAGGCCGATGTGGAAGGTCTTCACGTGCAGGGCTCCTATACTGGAAGAGCCCAATCTTAGATCAAACTAGGGATTCACGGATACGTTTTTCCAGCACGAGTTTTAATCCGCCCTCTGTCAGTTCGGTATCGATAACGAGAAATCCGCTCTTTAGGTTCAACTTGAGCATCGGCAGATTGAAATTAAAGCACTTTGTTTGTATCGCCTCAAAACCTGAGCCGATAGCCCACTCGTGCTGCTCTTCGGCTAGACGTGAGGCGAAGCCAAAACGGTGGTAGTTGGGGTCCACGCCACCGAGCCAGCTGTAGAAGGTGTCCTTTGACAGCTCGTAGCCTATTTTGAAACCTACGGGTTTGCCGTCGAATTCTCCGATTAGAATATTAAGCTTAAGCTTGCCCGTCGTCCGCGTATTGAGATCTTCGGGATTCCATGTGTCAAAGCAAAGCTCGCCTATGCGATTGATGGCTAGGTGAACATCGTCGGTGAGGCTTGTGTAACTTTTGACGATTAGCTCCGCCTTCGCAAAGCGTGGCTGCTTTTGACCCTGCACTTCGACGGTCTCAAAGAACATAGCTTTAGGCCTGACCCAAAGACGCCCGCCCTGGTGGTCGTAGAGAGTTTCGTAGAGCACGAGATCTTCCATGGTTTCGCTGTGCTTTACAATGTCGAGCATACGATACGGCAGATTCTTGTAGTGCCTATATAGGGTCATGGAAAACTCCGGCTTTGCTATCCAATGAGTTTTCGCACTGTATAGGAAAAGCAGGGGGGCTTCAAATGGGGTATGAAAAAAAGCAGCT
>JAZKGL010000156.1:0-15061 GCA_040385935.1 Bdellovibrionota bacterium | reverse complement strand
GACTCAAATTTGAGAGGTAAACCGAGTCTCCAATATTGCAGATGAAAATCTAAGTAATTTGCATCCTTAGTCAACTCTTACTCGCCGCAAGGTCTTTGACATCGAAAACCATCAAACTTTTATCACGAACCATCCAATGAATATCGAGGTCTAAAATTCTAAAAGCAAACTTCAGTCCCTCCGAAGACGATTCGTAAATGGGCGCGGCTCGTCTTTGCGAAGTCGGACGTGGATCGAAGGCTAACATCTCTTCGATCAAAGCTAACAATCTCGGATGACGATCTTCAAATTTTTTTAAAGTCGCCAAAACTTCACTCAAAAAAACCACTTCATAACGCCGAATATCGGTATGTGCCCAGCCGCTGTTTGCATCTTCAATACGATCAGCAAAAGGCAAATAAGGTTTGATATCAAGCACCGGCGTTCCATCCATGATATCGACGCCATTAATATGAATCTCAATCCCGCCTTCGGCCCCCAGTTCCACTCTTTCCAAGCGTACGGCAGACATTCCAATAGCGTTAGGTCTATGCGGTGAGCGCGTGGCAAACACACCCATTCGTTCACCCGCTTCGATACGCGGCGTATCAATCAAAGGATGCCAAGGGCCTCGACCGTTCTTATGAAAGTCAAAGAGCACCCAGATGTGGGTGAACTGCTCGAGATTCTTCAGTGCGAGCGCATACTGCGGGTCAGGATTCAATTTAATGGTGCCGCGCGCTTCATTCATCATCAAAGACTGACGAGGAATCCCAAACTTTTCGCGAAAGGGCGATAAAAGCGTTCCGATCGCGCGGTAGTGAAAATCCATAAAAGTCAGCCTCGGACAGGGGAAAAAAGAGGAAGGTAGAATATCTGCTTGGTGAATACCAGCGAAGAAGAGTGAGGTAGTTGTGATGCAAAGCAGGATCAACTACCTACCCTAAAGAAAAGCGGATCAACGACCACCCATGGTGCTTCCCGAGCGATTCTTGCCTGGACTTACGCAGACAACCTTCCCACTCTGACGACGTTCGATCTCTCCATCTTTGCACGGAACTATCGGCGCAATATCGCCTTCAGGATCCATTTCGGTTGTTTCCGATACCGAGCTTGCCTCGTAGTTCACATTCGGCGTTGGGCTTGTCGTGATGGTGCCCATGCCATCTGATTCCACCGTCGTGGCGCTCGAAGAATCCATATTGGACGAGGGCGTCGTTGTACAGCCGAGACCTAGAATCAGACACAGACAACTGGGTAAGATTGAGATTTTCATAACAACTCCGAAATCTTGATTATCAAAAACTCCTACCTGATCCAAAATAAGACTCTCAAAAGGCCTTGTAACGGCTTAATTTCCCCTAAATTCGCTCGGCCTTAGAGCCCTGTGAGGGAACGGCCCTGATACTCAAATTTTTCTATTGTTTATTGGCTCCAATAAGCGATGCTTTATGAGCGGAATCAACCTTTCATGAATCAGTGATCTTATGCAGAAAGCATGGAGAGAATCTTTGATCTTTCTGCGATTTTGGTATAGGATTGGGCCGCTCGTTCAGACGTCTGTCTAATTCTAAGCCGCGAGCTTAGCCTTTGGGGACTTTGTCCTCAGAATCCAAGGGAATTATGTCTAAGAATCTTCGCAACATTTGCATCATCGCCCACGTTGACCACGGCAAAACAACACTCGTAGATTTTCTTCTTAAGCAAGCGGGTACCTTCGCGGCTCACGAAGCTACGGCTGACCGAATGATGGACTCAGACTCTCAGGAACGTGAGCGCGGGATTACGATCTCAGCCAAAAACGCGTCATTCCTTCTTGGCGATGTCAAAGTAAACGTTGTCGACACCCCTGGTCACGCCGACTTTGGTGGTGAAGTTGAACGTATTATGGACATGGTCGACGGCGCTATCCTCCTCGTGGATGCGGTCGAAGGTCCTTTGCCTCAGACTCGTTTCGTTCTCCAAAAGGCGATCGAAAAAGGTTTGAAAATCGCTTTGTGTATCAACAAGGTCGACCGTCCCGAAGCAATCGGCAGCCCGATGGTTACCGAATGTGTGGACAAAGCTTTCGATCTCTTCGTTGAACTCGGCGCTTCGGAAGATCAGTGCGACTTCCCAATCATCTATGCATGCGCTCGTAAAGGCTGGTGTACGGCCAGTGTTGACGAAATCCCTACCCTTCTCGAAGGCGGCGGAGAGCGTTCATTGAAACCTCTCTTCGACGTAATCTTGGGCTTTCCGCCTCCAAAGGCCAACGTCGAAGGCGAGTGCCAACTCCTCGTTTCGAACATCGCTTACTCGGATTACCTCGGTAACCTCGCTTTGGGCCGCCTCGTGTCAGGCGTCGCTCGCAAGGGAACAGAGCTTCTTCGTCACGGTATCGATGAGAACGGTAAAGAAGTTAAACAAAAATTCTCTGTCTTCCGCCTTCTTTCCTACGAAGGTATGAAGCAGGTTGAAGTCGATGAGATCGTAGCCGGTGATATCGGTTTGATCGCGGGTTGTGATGTCCTCGAAATCGGTGACACCCTCTCGGGTCTGAACGGCAAAGCCCTTCCGCGTATTAGCGTTGAAGAGCCGACTATGCGTATGATCTTCTCGATCAATACGACGCCTAACTCAGGCCGTGAAGGCAAAGCGATTCAGTCGCGTGACCTTCGTCAACGTCTGCTCAACGAGATTCGCTCAAACGTGGCTCTTCGTTTGGAAGACACTGAGCAAGCGGATCAGATCTATCTTCTCGGCCGTGGCGAACTTCAGTTCGGTATTCTCATCGAGAAAATGCGTCGTGAAGGTCATGAATTCATGGTTGGTCGTCCTAACGTTCTTATGAAAGAAGAGAACGGCCAGAAAATGGAACCTTTCGAGAAGATGACTCTCGACCTTCCTGAAACGTGCTCGGGTGAAGTCACGAAGATGTACCAGCAGCGTAAGGGTGTACTTACCTCTTACGAAGCGGCGACAATCTCTGGTCAAGAAGAACAACGCGTTCGTTTGATCTTTGAAATCCCGACACGCGGTATCCTCGGTACAAACTCGATGTTTAAGACCGCTACACGTGGATCTGGACTGATCAGTTCTGAGCCTCTGGGCTATCGTCCTCACGCAGGTCAGATCTTTCACCGTCAGACAGGATCTTTGATCGCTGACCGTGTTGGTTCGACAACGGAATACGCTCTCGCATCGGTCCAGGAGCGCGGTGTGCTCTTTATCGGTGAAGGCGTTGAAGTTTACGAAGGTATGATCATCGGCGAATGTGCCAAAGATAACGACCTTAACGTAAACCCTGTTAAGCCTAAGAAACTCACAAACATGCGAACCACCGGTTCGGATGGTATCACCAACCTCTACGGTATCAAGGCGATGTCCCTTGAGAAGTGTATTGAGTGGATCGATGATGATGAGTGGATCGAAGTTACACCTAAGTCGATTCGTCTTCGTAAGAAGATCTTGGCCGCTAACAACCGCTCGGTTCGTAAAGCAGACAGAGTCTAATTCGTTCAATCAGGGTTACTTACCATAACCAGATTTTTAGATTAAGATAGTTCGGCAAACGCTCGTTACCCAAGTATGATGGGTAGCGAGCGTTTTTCTTTGCTTAGGAAGGAGACATCATGCGATTCGAACAAACCAGCCTCACTGTGCAAACGCATGGTCGCAAGGCTCTCTTGGTTACGAACGAAGTTTTGGAAGCCTGCGGTTTCATTCGCACCATGAAAACGGGGATGCTGCAGGTCTTCATTCGTCACACCTCCGCTTCTCTTACGATTAATGAAAACTCGGATACGGCTGTTCGCGAGGACCTCGTGATGGCGCTCGATACGATTGCGCCAGAGACTTTGCCTTACACGCACGATGAAGAAGGACCCGATGATATGCCGGCCCACGTCAAAGCCAGTCTTATGGGAGCCTCCGTTCTCATTCCCATACGAGATGGTAAACTCGCGTTAGGTCAATGGCAGGGGATCTACCTCTGTGAGCATCGCGCGGTGAAGCATGTGCGCGAACTCATTTGCTCCGCCTGGGGAATCTAGGCCGTTTTTCCTTGTGCGACTTTGGGATTTGTAGGAAACGACTGTACCTTCAGCTCGACTCGATTGGGAGTGTTCTATGTCAATGAGTGTCTTCGATTTGTTTAAGGTGGGCATCGGTCCGTCGAGCTCGCATACAGTGGGTCCGATGAGGGCAGGTGAACGCTTTTTGAAGACATTGCTCGAAAAGAACCTTATCGAAAAGGTCGCGAGCGTCACGGTTGAACTCTATGGCTCGCTGGCTCTTACCGGAATCGGTCACGGAACCGATAAAGCTATCATGCTTGGCCTCTCAGGCGAACTGCCGGATACGATCGATCCCGAGAGTATCGATGCCAAGCTCGATAAAATCCGATCCGAAGAAAAACTTTTTCTGGCCGGAAAATATGCGATCCATTTCGAGCCGAAGAAACATCTCGTTTTCCTTCGTCGCAAACTTCTTCCGCTGCACTCCAATGGCATGCGTTTTATTGCGTTCGATCGCGACTACACCGAAATTTATTCGCGCGTTTACTACTCCATCGGCGGCGGATTTGTCGTCGATGAAGAAACGGCCGCCAAAGATAAGCTGAGTAACGAAGTCGTTAAGGTTAAGTATCCGTTTGAATCAGCTGCCGAACTACTCGCCATCTGCAAACGCGAAGGTCTCACCATCGCGCAACTGATGCTCGCCAATGAAGTGTGCCTGCGCACGGAAAAAGAAGTTTTGGATGGCATCGATTTTATCTGGCAAACGATGAAGGACTGTATCGATCGCGGCTGTCGATCGCCTGGGATTTTGCCGGGTAAACTCAAAGTCAAACGACGCGCGCCCAACCTTTACCTCGATCTGACCAAGAACCCCCAAAAGAGCTTGAGAGATCCTTTGTCGATACTCGATTGGGTCAATCTCTACGCCTTAGCCGTAAACGAAGAAAACGCAGCCGGCTCACGCGTCGTCACAGCTCCGACCAATGGTGCGGCTGGAATTATTCCGGCCGTGCTCAAATACTTTGAAGAATTTTGTCCGAGCGCCGACCGGGCCGGCGTTCATCGGTTTTTGCTGACCGCAGCCGCTATCGGTGTTCTCTATACAAAAAATGCTTCGATATCCGGCGCAGAGGTGGGCTGTCAGGGCGAGGTCGGTGTGGCCTGTAGCATGGCGGCGGGTGGCTTAACGGCCGCTGTGGGCGGAACCAATGCGCAGATCGAAGAAGCCGCAGAGATTGGTATGGAGCACAACCTTGGGCTTACATGTGATCCGATCGGTGGTCTCGTTCAAATCCCTTGTATCGAACGCAATGCCATGGGTGCGGTGAAAGCGATCAATGCCAACCGCATCGCCATGAAACGCGAAGGCGAACATCACGTTTCACTCGATTCCGTTATCGCAACGATGCGTGCGACCGGTGCCGATATGAAAACCAAATATAAAGAAACATCCCGTGGTGGTTTGGCGGTAAACGTCATAGAATGCTGAGGTTTTTCCACCTCGGAGGTCTATACTATGGCAAACCCTTCACTGTCTGAGATTCTGGGCATCGAGCATCCCATTATCGGCGGCGCGATGTATCCGTGCAGTAACCCCGAACTGGTTGCTGCCGTCTCCGAAGCCGGTGGCATCGGTATCGTTCAGCCCGTCTCGCTCACCTTTGTGAACAAATATGATTTTCGCAAAGGTCTTCAGCATATTCGCACGCTCACGAAAAAGCCGATCGGACTCAATCTTCTGATCGAAAAATCGTCGCAAAAATATCTCGAGAAAAATAAAGAATGGCTCGATATTGCCCTTGAAGAAGGCGTTCGATTCTTCATTACCGCTCTGGGCAACCCCGACTGGGTCGTTGAGAAAGTCCGGCCACTCGGTGGTGTGGTCTTTCATGATGTAACGAATGCAAAGTGGGCAGAGAAAGCCGTCGCCGGAGGAGTCGATGGCCTCATCTGTGTGAATAATCGCGCAGGCGGTCACGCTGGCGAAGAATCGCCTTCGGATCTCATGCGAGAATTGACGAAGTTCGGCAAACCTTTGATTTGCGCGGGTGGCATCGGTGATCGCAAAGCTTATCAGGAAGCTATGGCCTTGGGTTATAGCGGGGTGCAGATCGGGACGCGATTTATCGCAAGCAAAGAGTGCTCGGCTCACGAGGACTATAAAAAAGCGATACTCGAGGCCACGCCCGAGGATATTATTTTGACCAAGAAGATCACAGGCGTCCCTGTAGCTGTGATCAATACGGGGTACATGAAATCGCGTGGCGCCGATAGTTCGGCAATCGCCAAATTCTTTTTGACTAATCCAAAGACCAAGCACTATGCGCGCATGTTCTATTCCCTTCGTTCGGCTTGGCAACTCAAACAAAGTTTGCATCAGGGTGGCGATTACAAAGAATTCTATCAGGCCGGTAAGAGTGTGGGCGGCATTCGCGAGATTGAGTCGGTGAAAGATATCGTGCGTTCCTGGACACACGCATAAGTTCAAACACGGCCTGACCAGATCAGGCCGTTTTTCATCGCTTCAAAATGAGATGGATAAAGGCAATGGCTTCGTGACGAAACTCATCGGCTTCATTCAAAAGCTCATGATGGGCATTGGCAATCAGTTTGAAAGGCGTTGTTATTCCCGTGATTTTTTCGCGAGCCTTCACCCATCCTTCATAGACCATACGATTTACGACCAATTCCTTGTCGCCTACCATGATTCCCACGGGAATCTTAAGATCTCGTAGCAAACGTTTGGAAAAGATCCCCGAGATCGCCTGAAACGATGCGTGAATCCAGCCAAAGGTCGGTGGAGTCCCTTTAAATTGTGAATGAGTCATGCGATCAAACCGTTGGCGCGAGGAGGTTAAAATATTTCCTTCGAACACCGCGCGACGATCGACAGCGGCCCCACTCGATCGGCCAGCCAAGGGCGTGTAGGAAAATACTTTAGCCAAAACCCGTGCGAGAGCCGTAGGCATCGGCGCGAGGATTCCAAAGAGCGGCGCGCACAAAACCAGATGGGTCGGCGAAAGAAAGCCTTTTAACGTCGCATGCAAGGCGATGAGCCCACCCATCGAATGAGCGATGACTGCATAAGGCTCTGATCCGATCGCAGCCTTCACAACCGCGGCCGAGTCGCGTGCGAAGTCATCGTAGGATTTCACATGACTGCGTTTCCCCTCAGACGAACCCTGACCACGATGATCCATCATAATCCAGGTTGCTTCAGCAAAATCGGTGTCGTCCGGTAGGTCCTGATACTTTTCAATATATTCGCTGCGACCGTTTAAAAATAGGATGCAGCGGCCGGTTCCCGGGCGCACTGCATAACGAATGGTGATGTCATCAACCTCAGATTTTAGGTGCCTGATTTCCCAGGCTTTGGTTTGCGTAGCGGGTTTCATCGTCGCGAGCCTCCTGCAGCCACAGTTTCATCGCACGTGGATAATTCGTGCAAAGTCCCTGCACACCCACAGTCATCAAATAGGACCAAAGCTGTTCACGATTCGTTTCATCTCGAAGGCCCACGTAAGGCACAACATCGATTCCCTCAGCGCGAGCCGTCTTCATCATCGACGGAGTCAAAAGCTTGGCTTCGGGATGATAAATCCGTATGCCATGCTTTTTCATAAAACGCACGGGCCCAAGTTGAAACGATCCGGGAAGCCAAAGATATTTGTCCCATAAAAGAGCCACTTTCACTTTCGGAAACTTCGTGGCGCTCCATGCGCAGGTGTCACGATTAAAGCTTGAAATAATAACTTTATCGGCGAATCGATGACCCTCATAGAGTTTGCCCACCGCATCGACGATCGCGGGACCTAGCGCTTTGATTTCGACATTCAATTCGATTTTGTCGAGAAGGTCTTCGCTGACTTCATCCAAAAACGGAACGCCCTCGCCGTTGCTGAGCTTAATGGTCGATTCGATCTCTTTGCGCGTCAGCTGACGAAGCGTCTTATCGAGACCTGCTGTGCGGCGAAAGTCTTCGTCGTGAAGTATGACAATGTGATTATCAGCGGTAAGATGAACATCAAGCTCGATCCGATCGGCGCCGAGTTCGACCGCTTTTCTGAACGCTTCCCACGTGTTTTCTAGGGCCTCGGTGCAGGCTCCCCGATGGGCTACGACTTTCATAAAAGCTCCTTTGCCACTGACAAATAATTGGAACATGATAGCCCACATACAGGCACTTGTGGAAAAAATACGAGATTCATGGCAAAAGAGAAAGCTCACGTTCCTCGGGAGGACCAGTGCGAATTGCTATCGATGCCCGCATGATACGCCAGGGCAGCATGCATGGTATTGCCCGCTATGTGTACCAACTTCTTCAAGGTTTGAAGGTCGGTACGTCGCGGCATGATTACTACGTGCTGATCAACAAAGACTCCCCGCTCGAGCAGATGGATTGGCCTTCGTATGTTCACCTGGTGAATGTCAATTCGCCATGGATTAGCGTGCGTGAACAACGAGAGCTTCCGCAGATACTCAAGCGTCTCAACGTGGATCTCTTTCATGCGCCGTCATTCGTTGCGCCGATCTTTGTTCCCTGCGCAATGGTTATGACGATTCACGACTTGAACCATATGGTGCTCCCGCAGTTTTACACTCTGTTTCACCAGATGTATTATCAGATCGTGGTGCAGCGCAGTATCAAGCGTTCGAAGTATATTCTTACCGTGAGCAAGTTCTCGAAAAAAGAGATCGTGCGAACGCTCGCGCTTGATCCCGATAAGATTTTTGTCACCTATAACGGTGTGTCGGAAGACTATAAGCCGATCGAGGATAAGCTTTATCTCGAATACGTGCGCGATATCTACGGTTTGCCGGAACGTTTCATCTTTTGCGTGTCCAACAACAAGCCGCATAAGAACGTGCATCAACTGGTTCGAGCGTACTGTTATTCGAATGTCGATATTCCGCTCGTTCTGGCTTGTCCAACCGATCCGAACCTGATTCGCATCGCCGAAAACTACGGGAAAAAGCATTTGGTGTACTTCTCGAAGTTTATCGAAGAGCAGCATTTGCCGGCGGTTTATTCGCTGACCGATTTATTTGTTTATCCATCGACTTACGAAGGTTTTGGTCTGCCGCCTCTAGAGGCCCTGGCCTGTGGAGCACCGGTGGTGGTGGCTCGCTCGTCCAGTTTGCCTGAAGTCGTTGGCGATAATGCGATCTTTGCCAACCCCTTCGATTACAAAGCGATCGCGGCTGCGCTGGAAAGCGGTGTCTATGATATTCCGCTTCGTGAGCAGCTGAAGAAGAAGGGTCTGGGGCACGCTAAGTCGTTCTCCTGGGATCAGATGATAGAGAAGACGATACAGGTGTACGAGCTTTGCGAACGCCAAGGCGCGCCTAAGCCCGCACCGCTCGGACTGGTTGAGGAAGCTTAAGATAAGAGTTAGGTTTATATTTACTGAGGTATGACTTGCGCATAGGTATTAACGGCCGTTTTCTGGTAGCCAAACGCACTGGGGTTCAAAGGGCCGCTTACAATCTTGTTAAAACTCTTTTCGATATCGATACCGAAAACGAGTATGTGCTCTTCACTGGTGAAGACCAGGCGGAGGAGTGGCGAAAATATCCTAACGTCACCCTCGTCACCTCGCCGCTTAAAGTCGGCGGTAACCTGAGAAACCATTTGTGGGAACAGTTTTTGCTGCCCCGCCTCGCGAAGAAGCACAAGATAGACATTTTGCATTCACCGGCAAACATGGCTCCTTTATTTTATAATGGAGCCTCGGTCGTTCACATTCACGATTTGTGTTTTGTGGTGAATCCGCAATGGTACTCCTACACCTTCCATACAGCTTATAATATTGCGATTCCTCGTCTGGCAAAGAAAGCCACGCGGGTCATCACCAATAGCAACAACTCGCGCAACGACCTTCTTCAATTTTATAATGTTGATGCGAGTAAGGTCAGGCTGATTTATTGGGCCGTGGATCAAACCTTTGGTCAAAAAGAAACGTCTACCGTCGAGACGATTCCTGAGACGGATTATATTCTTTATGTGGGCTCGCTTGAGCCGCGCAAAAACATTGGCAATCTGATCGAAGCGTTCGAGCGCATGCGCTCGCGAAATCCCGACCTCAAAACCAAGCTTGTTTTGATCGGCGGCGAAAGTCCTTTGTTTGCGAATGTGCGACTGCAGATCAAGACCTATCAGCAGGATGTCGTCTTCAAGGGCTTTGTCTCGGACGAAGAACTGCGTGCCTACTATCGCCATGCGCAGGCTGTGGCCTACCCAAGTCTTTACGAGGGTTTTGGTCTTCCGCCGCTTGAAGCGATGGCCAGCGGTGCTCCCGTCGTCACATCGAATACCAGTTCGCTGCCTGAAGTTGTAGGCAATGCCGCGCTGATGGTTAGTCCCTATGATTGCGATCAGCTCGCCGATACCTTAGCTTTGATCGTGCGCGATCCTCTGCTTCGCCGCGAGATGCGAGCGCGAGGGTATGAGCAGGTGAAAAAGTTCAACTGGTACCGGGTTGCACGAAATATTTTAGCGGTATATTACGAAGTTTATTGTGAGGCGCATCAGATCCAAGGGGATAACAGCATACCTTTTCCCAAGTGGAAGGTGATGATGCAGCGCGAAAAAGCCTATATCAATCGATCGTGAGGAACATAAGTCATGCGTGAACGATTTTCGACCCTCCTCAAAAGTGCTAAGGCCGAAGACAAGGTAACGATCTGCGGTTGGCTTCGGTCCAAGCGTGTTTCCAAAAATGTGGCCTTTCTTGTGGTTAACGATGGTTCGACGCAAAAGGATTTGCAGCTGGTCGTCGACGGCACCAATCCTGACTTTGCCAAACTCAATGATCTCGGCACTGGCGCATCGATTCGCGCGGAAGGTGTTTTCAAAGTCTCGCAAGGCAAAGGCCAGGACTTTGAAGTTCATGTCGACTCGTTTGAGATCTTTGGCCAGTCGAATGAAGACTATCCTTTGCAGAAAAAGGGTCACACGCTCGAATTTCTACGGGAGATCGCGCATCTTCGCGGCCGTACAAATACCTTTGGCGCTGTGTTCCGGGTTCGTAATCAGCTCGCCTTTTTGGTGCATGAATTCTTTCAAGGGCGTGGTTTCCACTGGGCGCATACGCCACTGATCACGGCTTCCGATGCTGAGGGCGCGGGCGAAATGTTCCAGGTGACCACTCTGCCGCTCGATAAGCTGCCGCGAGATGACAAAGGTCAGATAGATTTTCGCCAGGACTTCTTTGGCAAAAAGGCGCATTTGACGGTTTCGGGTCAGCTCAATGGCGAAGCTCTCGCCTTGTCAGTCGGTGATATCTATACTTTTGGACCGACGTTTCGCGCAGAGAACTCCAATACGACCCGCCATTTGGCAGAGTTTTGGATGGTCGAGCCCGAGATGGCTTTCGCGACCCTTAAAGATGATATGAACCTCGCCGAGGATTTCCTTCGCTTCCTCTTTGGTGAGATCGTCAAACGTTGCCCCGAAGAGCTCGACTTTCTGGGTCAGCACTATAAGAATTCATCAGTCGAACAAATTGCCGCTCTCGCCACCCAAAGCTTCGGGCGCATTACATATACAGATGCTGTGAACGAGCTTTTGAAGTGCGGTCAGACATTTGAATACCCAGTCAAATGGGGTATCGATCTTCAAACTGAGCATGAGCGCTATTTGAGTGAGACCGTTTTCAAGAAGCCGGTGATCGTCACCGACTACCCAAAAGATTTCAAAGCCTTCTACATGCGTCTAAATGACGATGATAAGACAGTGGCAGCTATGGATGTGCTAGCTCCACGCATTGGCGAGATTATTGGCGGCTCTCAGAGGGAAGATCGTATCGATGTGCTTAAAAGCCGTATGAGGGACTTCCAAATCGTACCCGAAGATCTTTCTTGGTACCTCGATCTTCGTCGTTATGGCGGTGTGCCGCACGCTGGGTTTGGTCTCGGCTTTGAACGGCTCGTTCAGTACGTCACAGGCATGGCGAATATACGTGACGTCATTCCATTCCCGCGTTTCCCGCAGGGAATCGGCTTTTGAGATAATTGAAAGAAGCCCTCGTAAGCATCAATCATATGTTGACCACCTTGCTTGGGATCAGATATAACTCGGGCCTCTGGAGTGCGTAACAACTCATTCGTTTTGCGTTCCTTTAAGACATTACACGCAGCCTTGGCTGATGAGTAAGACCTTAAACTACAGAATCTATCGGGACCGACTAGCTGGGTTCAGGTCTGAGATTCTGTTTTAGTCTTTCCCTCATGCTATGACGGGTGTGCAGCTCACGACAACTGGAGAGTAGATTTCCATGAAAACCACCAGCGTTACGCCCACAGACATCAAAAAGAAGTGGGTTCTGTTCGATGCCAACAATCAGACCGTAGGTCGTTTGGCATCTGAAGTTGCCCGTATCCTTCGCGGCAAACACAAAGTCGACTTCGTTCCTCATCTTGATTGTGGCGACAATGTCGTTATCATCAACGCTGAGAAAGTCAACTTTACTGGCCGTAAATGGACCCAGAAGTTCTATTACCATCACTCGGGCTATATCGGCGGTATCAAAGCCACTGCTGCTCGCGACTTGCTGCAAAACAAGCCAGAGCGCATCCTGGAGCACGCTATCAGAGGCATGCTTCCGCACAATAAGCTCGGCCGCAAAGTTTTTAACAACGTTAAGATCTACGCTGGTAGCGAACACCCACATGATGCTCAGAAGCCAGTCGCTTCTAAGCCAATCCGTTTGGGCAAGGAAGGATAAGCAATGGCACCGAAGGGTACAATTCATACTATTGGTAAAAAGAAAACTGCGATCGCTCGCGTTTATCTTAAGCCTGGTAAAGGCAAAATCACCATCAACAAGCGCGATATCGAGGAATACTATATCCGCGCGACTTCGAAGATGGTTATCCGCCAAGCTTTCGAACTCACAGGCAACGTTGATAAGTTCGACGTCGTTGTGAATGTTGTGGGCGGCGGTCTTCACGGTCAAGCTGGCGCGATTCGTCACGCTATCAGCCGTGCCCTCGCAGAAATGAACCCGGAAAATCGTACAGTGCTTAAGGCTGAAGGCCTAATCACTCGTGATTCCAGGAAGAAAGAACGTAAATTGTACGGTCAGAAGTCAGCCCGTGCACGCTACCAGTTCTCTAAGCGCTAATTTGACGCTAAGATCGATAGTGGAAAGTGCCTTAGCAATGCTGCTGCGGATGGAATCTTCTTTTCGGTGGGCAGAGTGCTAAGGCTCCCTTGCGTGGAGCTTGACGAATGGCTGAGACTATTGATGCAATTGATATCGAGTACACCGAAGACGACAAGATCGTCGTTAAGCAGCTCGATAAGAACGTCCTGACTCGCGGGAGCTGGACAACTATCATGTTCCTTTATCAGGAGCTTGATAAGAACACTCAAGAATACGGCGCTGCCAAGGTTTCGATCCGTCGCTATCAAAAGCGTAACGGCGTTTACCGTCAGCAAAGTAAGTTCAACATTTCCTCGGCGAAACAAGCCAATGAAATGATCGTCGCTCTTCAGAAGTGGTATCCAAAGGACGGCGAGTTCGTTCCTGAAGGTGCAGAGAAAGCAGACGAAGGCGAGGATTGATACTAAGACCCTTTGGGGCTTAGCATCTCACGCGCAAAAATGAGGTCGAGATTCAGATTAATGAGTCATCGACTTTCGGACGAAGAAGGCGAGCTAAAAAGCTTCGCCTTTTTTGTTTTGGAACAGCTAACGCTTGGGCGCGTTCAAAGTTTTTGACCCGCAGGGCTACATGTTGAAGGGTCTTATCGTAGGCATCCGAAACAGGCGAAATCACCCACTCCGCACGCGCGATTTCGAGCGTCTTAAGTTCGATGAGGGGCGAGCCCTGAGATGGATACCAGGGGTAACGCGCGAGCGCATACGTTTTGCGCATCTCGCCGACTTCGCGAGTCAGATCTTCCATCAGTATCTGCTCAAGCGCGGCAGTGCCCGCGATTTTCATATGATCAAACTTCCCGACTAAAAAACAAAAACTCACAAGGCGCGTAATATGCTGGCGATCGAAGTGCTCGGTCTGACCACTCGCACGTCCCCACATTAAGATCCCGTAACTATCATGACGATTGGGGAAGCTTTGCAGCTCGGCCCAGGCAATCGCTGCGTCCTGATCATCGACCAGTACCCACTGCGCATTGGTTGTGGGGCTATGAAAAGTTTTGCTTTTCACCAAGTTTGGCGGTTTGCCAAATGAATGAGGAACCGCGCTACGTAGCTCCAGATAAGCGTTTGAGTGTGATGCTTCCCACCGACAGGAGTGTAACCAACGGAAGTTTTCGCTGGTCATGGTAAAATCTTCGAAATCAGGACCGAGATGGATTCGAGTCGAGATCGGCATCTTTTTCTCTCATAGCGTCAGGAAAACAATGCTACCATGTTCAATGTAGCTGGGAAATCACAAGACCGGTATCCCAGACTTTCAAAAAGGAGACAGACCCTTGTTTAGTCCACAGAAAAAAGGAGCGACGAGCCTGAGCCGACGTGACAACTTGAAAGATTTTGCCGTTACGATCATTACGAACGGATGTCACTTCTCAGGTAAGCTTTACTGCAAAGGCAGCACAAGGATCGGCGGTAAAGTTGAGGGCGAAATCATCTCAGAAGGTCTCCTCATTGTGGAAGAAGGCGCTATCATCAACGCCGAAGCCCGCGTGGAAGATATCGTGATTCAAGGTCACTTCCGTGGTTCACTTGAATCCACTGGGAAAGTCGAACTTTCCAGCTCGTGTATATTCGAAGGCGATATTCATACCTCTTCGCTCGTCGTGCAAGAGGGTGCGCAGTTCAACGGTCGAACAAAAATGGACGGCACGCGAATGAGCGATCGCCACGTTTTGCCCGACACGGCTGAAAACCTGAACGCTAGTCTCATCTCAACGCCCACGCTTTCGGCTAAAGAAACGCTAAAGGCTCACGATGCGAACACACGAGTTCCTGAAATCAATATGTAAATTTTGTAATTTTTTTTTTTTGAAAAATTTTAGTGGCTTGAATGGGTAATGTCATGTGTTTGAGACTGGAGGGCTTTATACGGTGCGTTTTCCCTCGGGATAGCGCTTCGCTGATGCCTCCGGCG
>JAZKGL010000155.1:0-3251 GCA_040385935.1 Bdellovibrionota bacterium | reverse complement strand
GAGTTCTCGCAGATCGACCTTGAGATGTCCTTTGTCGATCGTGACCAAGTCATGGGCACGATGGAAAAGATCATTGCCCGCGCTTGGGAAAAGGTTTCGGGTACGAAAGTCCCACTTCCACTCCCTCGCATGGCCTATGACGATTCGATGGAATTCTACGGCAACGACAAACCCGACACCCGTTTTGATCTAAAGATAAGTAACCTATCGGAAATTCTTGCTGGCGCAGAGTTCAAAGTATTTGCGACCGCACTGAGCACAGGCGGTATCGTCAATGCCCTTTGTGTCAAAGGTAGCAGCGAGACTTTGACTCGTAAAGAACTCGACGAACTCACTGATATCGCGCGCCACCACGGTGCGGGCGGCCTCGCTTGGGCCAAGATTAAAGAGGGCAAAGGACAGGAAAGCTGGCAGTCACCTGTCGCCAAATTCCTTACCAACGAAGTGATCGAAGCCATCAACGCCAAAGTCGGCGCTCAAGTCGGCGACACGATTCTGTTCGGTGCCGGCGACTATCGCTCAACCAAAGCTTCGCTGTCAGCCGTCCGTCTTGAACTCGGCAAACGTCTTCAGCTCTTCAACCCAAAACAATTCAACTTCCTTTGGGTGGTCGACTTTCCTTCATTCGAACGCGATGCCGACTCGGGCCGCCTGATCGCCTGTCACCATCCATTCACGTCTCCTCGTGATGAAGATCTTCACCTGCTCGAAACCGCGCCGGAAAAAGTTAAAGCCAAAGCCTACGACTTGGTTTTGAACGGAAACGAAGTCGCAGGTGGATCGATTCGTATTCACAGCCAAGAGCTTCAGTCGCGCATCTTCAAACTTCTGGGCCTCACGCCTGAAGAAGCCCAATCAAAATTCGGCTTCCTCCTCGACGCCCTCAAGTTCGGTGCGCCCCCACATGGTGGTATGGCCTTTGGTCTTGACCGTTTGTGTATGCTTCTCACCGGATCGGATTCGATTCGCGATGTGATTGCGTTCCCAAAAACCAACAAAGCCGCAGACCTTATGACTGAGGCGCCAAGCGAAGCCAGCGCCACAGAACTACGCAATCTGCACATCCGCGTACAGAAAATGACTTTGGAGTGATCTATGCTTTTCAATCGCGCGGAGTTCCTCGATTACCCGATGGGACCGCACCTCAAGAGTTTCCTAGCGATCCGCGAGTCCGAGTATCGCGGCGAGCATGCACCAGCGGCGTCAAAGGAAAAGCTTGATGCGTTTTCGAGCTATTTGATCGACTACTTTCAAGATCACAAGCCCGAGAATCATGGCCAATTCGTCGATCTCATCGAAGAGATGACGAGTATGGGTCTGTCGGCGGTCGTCTTGCAATTTGTCGAGATCAACGCCAGCCAGCCGATCGAAGGTGATTTCCGGGCGTGTCTAGCGCTCGGTTCGTCTTTGATGCTCGAGTCCGAACTCGACGAAGCCGCCTTGTTCCTCCGTCAGGCTCAAGGCCTGGCGCCGATGGAACTCGCCCCATACATCAATCTCGTTTCGATCTACTTCGCGATGGAGCAGGACGAAGAAGCGATGCACTGGGCCGATCGTGCACTGACGATCGATGCGAACAACGAGAAGGTTTGGGAAATCATCGCTTCGATATACATGTACGCTGATCCCAAAACCGCAGGTGAGAAGGTCCGAGCCAAGGCCGAAGCCAATCTCAGTTACGCGGGCATGTCTCTGGCAGCCGAATTGATCGATCCAAATGATCGACTGCTCAAAGCGCAGTTCCTTGGCGACGCTTTTGATTCCGGCTCCCGCGAAGACGACTTTCTTATCGAATACACCGCGGCTCTCGGTCTGGCCGAGCAGTTCGAAAAGATCCCGCAGATCCTTTTCCGCCTAGAAAAAATGGAGAAGAAGCCCCTGCACTGGAAGCTCTTTGCTCACGGCGCTCAGGCTTATCTCGCCATGAACAAACAAGACGAGGCGCAAGAGCTGATCCAGAAGGCCGCGCGTTCTCCCCATATCCCAGCGGCGATCATCGCCGATCTTCAACGCGTTTATGATTCAGACGTACAGGCTCAGTGATTTGCTGGGCCTTGCCTTTTTCTTAATCTTAAAACTGTTTGGAAGTCATCATCATGAGTCACACGGCAATCGCTACACCGGATGCTCCCGCTGCTATCGGCCCCTACTCCCAAGCGATAGTTCATAACGGAATCGTTTACTGTTCGGGCCAGATTCCTCTCGACCCTGAGTCGGGCGAGATGAAAGCCCAGACGATCGAAGAGCAGACTCATCAGGTGATGAAGAATTTATCGGCTGTTCTCGAAGCGGCGGGCTCGGGCTTAAGCGGTGTGATTCGCACGACTATTTATTTGCAGAACCTCGAAAACTTCGCCAAAGTGAACGAAGTCTATGCAAGTTATTTATCCAAGCCTTTCCCAGCTCGAGCCACGGTCGAAGTCTCCAAGCTTCCCCGCTCTTCTCTTGTTGAGATTGATGCTATTGCGCGACTCCTGTAACGAGTGTCGCGAGTTGCGCCCGCGTTTTCCAGCCCGCATAAAACTGAGCGAAATCGTTATAAAGCTTGCCGCGGGCTCTCTTCGCTTTGAATACTAATTTTCTAGCTTGTGCCTTCAAAAAATTGTTCCAATAAGGGTTATAATTCGCATATGTTCACTCCTGAAATGGGACATGTGCACCCCTTTCCACAAATTTCAAGAAATATCTTGGAAACACGCGTTAGCTAGGTATTCAATTAATGAAGCCCGTGCTAAGCTTTAAATGAATCGATCATCTTTTACGTTATGGGAATTGGGAGACCAATGAGCCGACCGCTCATGAGAAAAGCTGCCTATGCATTGGGCGTTGTTGGGTTAACCGGACTGCTTGGACAAAGCATCATGGCTGCTCTGAGACCGTCTGTGCTTACCACTTACGTTGAAATCGATGGTGTCGACTTCGGTCCGTTTGATTCGATTGATGGCCTCGACAAGTTCGCACGCGACGGGTTCCCTTTAGCTGAAGGCTCAAGCTTTGAAGCTATCCACCTGAGCCGTGAGTTTGTTACTCAGCCGTCTCTCTATCTTTGGGCGAAAAACCAGACTTCACGCAAGTATGGGCCTAAAGACATTCACCTCATTACGGAAGATGAAGACGGCGACGTTGTTTCGCGCAAGGTCCTGCAACTCTGCCAGCCTCTTTCATGGTCTGTAGAATCCTCTAACCCGTCCTTGGGTGGTTTTAATGAATCAGTGGACTTGGCTGTTCAAAAAATTTCCGTTTTCTAATCT
>JAZKGL010000154.1:0-3416 GCA_040385935.1 Bdellovibrionota bacterium | reverse complement strand
ATTCTCAAATTTCCACCATCTGCATACTTCATCGAGTTCGCTTATCCTTTAGGAACCCAATTCACACGAGGTTCCCATGAATCGTTTCCAAACGCTTTCGGCTGCGGTACTCACGCTTGGATTCATTGCTTGCGACAAAGACGATGACGACGATAAAAAGGGGCGCTCAGCCAACCTCCCTCTCGTGAAACCACCCGTGCAAGAGGCCGCCCCGACTGGATTACAAACGGGCTTGGTGTCGACGGCCGCGCAGGGATTGTCGGAGCGATTTTTCAATGCCGACGGTGGGCCGAGCAACATTTTTCAACTTTTGACGAACATCGATAATTCGATTGGAGACATCAATCGGGTCACAGGCACGGAAGAAAAAGCCTGTCAGACGCAGACTCCCGTGGAGTATTCCATCACGCCTTCGGGTGAGAGCGTTACGATGTTTGGGCAGTGTTATCAAAATCTCGAAGTCGGCAATGTGGCGACCGTGGGCGGCTTTACTCAATTTGGAGTCAAGGACGGCACGATCTACATCTATTCAAGCAACGCGGGGAATCAGAGCGCAGTGATCATTTCCCCGATCGCTGACAAACCCACTAAGTACACTGTTAAAGCTTGGTTCACTGTGGGTGCCTCCAATGCTATCTGGGACTCAGGGAGTTATGGACTTATGAACCTAAGCGCGAACTCTGACCTCAAGACATTTGAATTCACAGTCGCTGGTCTTGGGTTGGGTTACTGCGGCGCGCAATTGAAGTCGGATAATTCGGATATCTTCGCTCAGACGTCGATCGATATGGGTATGACTTGCAATGCCGTCGAGAGTGTCTGCGCCAAGGCCGCTGATATTTCCGATTCCACAACGTGCAGCGACGCGATTAAAGCGTTCGACCTCAAATCCATCGGACGCGTGGCGACACAAGGTAATCTTCAATCCTTTGGAGCCTCGCAATATCCACTCGTTCCTAATCTCACTTTCAATGGATCGTCCACCGACGCTCTTCGCTTCGGACCAACTGTACCAACATCGGGTGTGGGAAATATAGGACTCGCAGGAACGACGACGCCAAACGGCCAATAATTGAATACCGGTCAGCAAAAAACTCTATAAATAGGGGTTTCAATTATGAAATTTGGTGGGGAATTAATCAGCTTGAGCATAAACTTGTTAATACGGTGAGACTACTCGTTGCAATTTCGTAAAGCGGCCGATACAAATTCATGACAAAGCCACCTCGGTGGCTTAATGCACATTTTAAATGTAGCATCTTCTCAATTCAAAGAAATCTCTCCTCGGAGAGGTTTCTTAGTTTTTTTGGGCGCAAAAAAACCGGCTCCTAAAAGGATGCCGGCTTTTTTGATTACGATCAATTCAGGAGAAACGAAGATTACTTAATCTTAGCTTCTTTGAAGATCACGTGTTGTTTGACTTTAGGGTCAAACTTACGGAGTTGGAGTTTTGCTCCTCCGCGTTTCTTCGAAGTTGTATAGAAGAAGCCAGTTCCTGCTGAGGAAACAAGGCGAATAAGCTCGCGTGCGTTTTTACCTTTTGCCATCTTTTCTGATCCTTAACTCGTAGGAAATACCTGTTTAGAAAGCAGGTACAATCCAATAGCAGATCCCCAGGGAAAGATTCAACTAAATAAACTATCCCAAAGTTTTTCTATGCGACAGCCGCCGGCCTCTGGGCTATCACAGAGTTGTGAAATTATACCTCTTTGCGTACAGGAGCAAATCAAAATGACTCTCCAGGAACAGATGAATAATGATATGAAAGACGCCATGCGGGCTAAAGATAAGTTCAAACTTCAAGTATTACGCATGGTTCTCTCAGATTTCAAATATGCTATGACCGCCAAGGAACGCTCCGATACTCTCGATGATGAAGCTGCGGGCAAAGTCGTAAAGGCGTATCACAAGAAACTCAAAAAATCCTACGATGCCTTTCCAGAGACTGAGACAGAAAGACGCGCAGAGATTGCCAAAGAAATCGAAATCGTAGCTGCCTACCTTCCTCCCGCTTAATTTTGTTAGACGAAAGGCCCCCTGATGATCGCGATCGACAAGCTGGAAGACTTAGCACGCGAGGCTGGGGCCGAGATTCGCCGCATCTACGAAAGCCATTCTTATAGCGTGAGTACCAAGGCTGATCGATCGCCTGTGACCGAGGCTGACCTCGCAGCGAATGCGATACTGGTCGCAGGCCTCAAACAGTTTGGTGCTCTGCCTTACATTTCCGAAGAAGAGCCCCGTCAAACTCTTGAGCACTCGCCTGAGAGATACTGGTTGATCGACCCTTTGGATGGAACGAAAGAGTTTGTAAACCGACGCAAATCATTCACCGTAAATATCGCGCTTATCGAAATGGGAGTGCCGACAGTCGCCGTGGTTTATGACCCGATGGAGGAACGGATGTATTCCGCCTTCCATGGTGACTATCGTGAGAACGGGCGAATTATTTCTGCTCATACTCCCTGGCCTGCAGGGACTATACTTTTGTCGAGCCATTCGCATCCCGAAGAGGCTTTGACGAGCTTTTTGAGCCGTAACTCCATTACGGAACATCACCGCGTAGGGTCATCTATCAAGTTTTGTTTAGTCGCTTCGCGTAGGGCGCATATTTATCCGCGCTTTCATTCCCTAAATGCGTGGGACACAGCTGCCGGAGATGGCGTTGCGCGCGCGGCAGGCTGTCATGTGATTGATTGGCAAACAGGACTTCCGCCAATCTATGCCTACGAGCAGGCCTTAACACCGGCATTCTGCATCTCGGCTCCTCAAACCGCAATCCAGCGCTGACTAAGACTTTCCTAAGGATCCAAACAAAGCTTGCCGCACCTGCAATGATCGAAGACAATAGACAAAGAAATCATCTCTGGCCGCGTGGATCATATGATGCGATCAAAGTCTTTATGTTTCCTCTCGATACTCTTATTCACTTTCTGCGCGCAGAGTGCGTTCGCTGTCAACCTCGGCGCCATGCGCAAATCTCTCTTCAAAATTCATGTCATTTCTCAGACCCCAAATTATGAACAGCCTTGGGCGCAAAACCCAACGCAGTCCTCGTCGGGTACAGGTTTTTATATCGGTAAAGAAGGCATCATGACGAATGCCCACGTCGTGGCCGATGGCAAATTCATCACCGTGCAGCGTGATGGTGATGACAGACCGATGACGGCGCGTGTGCGATTTATCGCGCATGACTGCGATTTGGCTTTGCTCGAAGTACAAGATCCCGCGATTTTTAAAGGCCTAACGCCGATGACATTCGCTGATTTTCCCGAGGTTCGGGAGTCGGTGAATACGATCGGTTATCCGACGGGCGGCGAGCAGCTTTCTATCACCCAGGGTGTGGTGTCGCGCGTCAGCTATCGGCGGTATGTGCACACAGGTTCGGACTCTCATCTTTTGGTGCAGGTTGATTC
>JAZKGL010000153.1:0-2737 GCA_040385935.1 Bdellovibrionota bacterium | reverse complement strand
CTTTTGCTCAGCATCCATAATCATTGCTCCTTGAACATCGACTCTTCGAGTAACTTCTTATCCACCGAGTGCTGATTGTCAGGCGCTTTGTACTCTTCCGAGTGCTTCACCATCAACTTTTGCGAAACCATAGCGGATCCGTCTTTTGTGATGTGACCCTCGACCACTACGCCTGACATCTCTTTAAACATATCAGGTGGGTTACCTTTATGCGCAACCTTAATTTCATGACCTTTCATATCGGTCATCACAAAGTCGAGAGCAAGGTCCTCAGGCTTCCACTGAACGCTGCCCGCCTTAACCATGCCACCGACCTTGATCGTCTTGGTCTCGATCTCAGCGGCCTTGGCCATCGCTTCATCAGGCGTATAAAAATAAACGACGTTATCGCTAAACTTGAGATTAGAAACGGCAAGCGCCGCAACGACTAAAACACCGCCACCAACGATCCATTTCATAGGGACTTTACTCATGACGGGGCTCCTGTCTCATGAATGGCGCTCTCGAGAGCGCGGAGTTTCTTACGCGTGCGAATTTGCCAAACGCTGTAGAAGACGAGAATAAAAATGCCAATTCCGTAGGCGGCCGCGATATAAGGAATCGGATCCGTTGGTGTCCCGTACATATGAAACCCTCCTTAGTTGTGCACGCCGTGACTGTGTTCTTCGATGCGCTGCTGAAGTCTAAGGTTCACAGCTCGTGTCCAAAGCATCCAAACAGCAAGAAGTGTCATCGCAGCCCAGCACATCATCAGAGTGCGAACCATCGCCGGGTCCATGGTAGACCCGCCCTGACGCATCAAACTCGGTGGCTGGTGCAACGTGCGCCACCAGGTCACGCTTTTATATATAATAGGAACATCGATCGCGATAATCACGCCAAGCGCTGCGGCCATACGATCGCGAGACGGACCAGGCGCCATGCTACTCGTAAAGATGAGATAACCGGCATAAAGAAGCGCCAAGATCAACGTCGTCGTCAGACGAGCATCCCAATCCCACCAAACGCCCCAGGTCGGACGCCCCCAAATCGATCCCGTCATCAAAGTGATAATGGTGAAAATCAGGCCGACCTCAGCCGTGGCCTTAGCCCAAAGCGCACCACCTGGACTCCGTTTAAAAAGGGTCCAGATACTGAAAAACATGAGTAATGCGGAGAATAGAAAAGCGGTAAACGCCGAAGGAACATGAAAGTAGAGGATGCGATAGACTTCGCCCTGGGCCTGATCGGTCGGCGCAAATCTTAGCCCGTAAAACCAGCAGATCCCGGCCATCACTGCTGCAGCGAGACCGAGTCCTACTGTCAAGCGATCCTGTTTGTTCGCATCGACCATAAAATCCTCTTTGAACGAGCATTATTCGGGTTTGACGAGTTCGCCAAATAAAAGAAGGCACAGAGTAAAATACATTATACCAAAAATTACAAGGAGTCCCAGCCAGGAGCTGAGCAAATAGCTCAAATCCTTGCCATCCACGAGTATCGCGCGACTTGACTCAACCGCAGACAAAAGCACGGGCGTCGTGAGAGGAAAGTAAATGAGAGGGTAAAGAATCTGTTTGGCATTCGACCTCAACATCATGGTTGAGAGTAGAACACCTAGAGCCCCAAGGCTTAGAAGCGATCCCAAGCCGATCAAAAATAGTCCGCTCGAAAGGAGCGGCGCACCGGTTTCATTAAGAAACAGATTAGAAAGAAAAAGTGTCGGAATGAGGATAAGTATCCCGAGCAGAATAACTATGGTGTATTTGCTGAGAAACCATGCACTCGGTGAGACGGGATAGGTGCGTAGCTGTTCAAATACGCGATCCTGCATATCAGGTTCGAGAACACGCGAGAACGCGATCTGCAGTGAAAAGAAAGCAGTGAGAAAAGTCGCAGCGATAAAGAGTTGGGGCAAAAATTCCTGTTTGACCTGACCGAACGAAAACGCAAAGAGAAGAATCATCGTGGCCGAAAACAAAAGGGGCGATAACCAACGTTCTGAGTTGGTCCACTCGACTTGAAGATTCTGCCAAAGCATAGCGCGATACTGCGTGAAAAATCGTTTCATGCGCCTTTGACCCCCGCTGTCGGTGTCAGATCCAGGCGTCGCACGGGGAACTTCTCAAGCGGTGCGATGTCGTGACTGACGATGACTGTGATGCCGTTTAGCGAGTGATGTTTCTCGAGCATGTTCTGAAACGTTTCGATGCCTTTGGTGTCGAGTCCATAAAGCGGTTCGTCCAATAGCCAGCAGGGTGTCTCCGAGAGTTCAAGACGGGCGAGGGCGAGGCGACGTTTCATGCCGGTGGAGAAGCTCTCAACAGGGAAGTTTTCGCGGATCAAAGGATGATCGAGGTCCCAGCGCGCAAGCACGGGTCGTAAATACGGATCGGAGGCATCAAGGCCTCTGAGCTTTCGCCAGAACCGAAGATTGCTCATCGCATCCATTTTACCAAAGAGCGCATTGGCCTCGGCTGGTAGATATTCCACATGGGTGCGGCGATCATCGGTGATCATGCCGTCGGACAAACGAAAGGTGATCTGGCCTGCCGACTCTTTGCGCAGACCGGCAAGGATACTCATCAGCGTGGTTTTCCCGCTGCCGTTCGGACCTGTGATGTGGAGAATGTCTCCCGGGTTCACAGTGAAACTGAGTTTGGACAGGATGACTTTATACTGATAACGAAAGCTTAACTGTTTGATCTCAAGCACTTCAGTAATCCGCGATGTTGATACCGATATTGAAGACGCTTTT
>JAZKGL010000152.1:0-19459 GCA_040385935.1 Bdellovibrionota bacterium | reverse complement strand
TTAGGCGCGATTGTGAAATACTGCTGACCAGCGGCCGGCGTATTGTATTTTGCATAAGCGGCAAGACCATTAGCCGAGATCTTTACTTTGATCAGGGCTTGGTAATCGTGCGGCGTCATGTACATAGGAATATGAGAAACGTAAAGTTGATCGTTTCCGAAAAGAACCATGCCGTGAACGGCAGCGGATTGAGCGTGCGCAAGTGCGCTGGTGAGCAGTAGTCCCGCCGAGATCATAAGGGCGCGCAGAGAAAATTTCATGGGTGATTCCTATAAAGAAGAATACATTTTGTTCTTCGATCCGTTCAAGGGGGTACCCCACCAAAGCTCGCCTTGTCAAGCCGCACGGGCTTTCCCTTTTTTGTCTCAACACTTTTGATCGGTCAATTTAATCAGTCGTAGTGAGTTGAAAAATATTCAACGTCCCAGATTTTATTCGAGCGCTGTTTTATCCTCAACTTGGACAAATAAATTCGTAAACCCTTGCCCAAGGCCGAAGATGCATCTTTCATGAATAAATTATTTGTGGTAGCCCATAAACCGTCTGGCCAGTTAAGTAAAAAAGGCGAGTAGCGTCGCTGGTCTAAGATCTATGCCGAGAGATGAGCTTCGACTAAGGGAATCATTATGACACACTGGGTATCGAAAAAAAATTACGCAGCCATGGCCTTCTTTATGTTGGCTTTGTCCTGCAAAGATTCATCGACAGATTCGTCTCATGTAAAATCCGATTGGGAAAATGCTCAGGAGCCTGATCAAACTCGAACCTATGTCGTAGACTGGTCTTGCGAACCCAAACAATACGGTAAAAAAGCCGAAAAAGAAGTGTCCTACCAAGAAGAATACTGTGAATGGAAAACAGTCAAGACCGATAAAGCGAAAGACGAGAAGACCTGTCGTTTCACTGCCAGCTTTGACACCAGCCGTAAATTTCATTTGAACTCCCGCGATCAAACTCCTTTTAACACTCTAGAAGCCGCGTTATATCTCGTAGAATCCTGTGCAGATAACGCAACATCACGTCTGGAAAAAGGCCTTGGAACCGGCAAGCTGTGCGCAGGCCTACCCGATGCTTGTGTAAAAGAGCGTAACTCTGATCCAGAGATCTGTGACAAGATTCGCTGGACGACCAAAGAGCGTTTTGAGAATCGTCTCGATTACTGCGTCGATCAACTTCCGGTTGTCGCTAACCAACGAACTGAAAAACCATTCTTGCAGTTCGGTCTCCTCACGGAAATTCCAGCAAACTGTCAATACACGACCGATGACAAAACTGAACTTGATTGTACCGTCCCGGCTGAGGAGTCATGCTTTTCTGTGGCGGGTCAACTTCGCGTCGGTCTTCGCGTTCACACCAAACCACTCGATAGCAAAGCTGAGCTTCCTTCGGCGGATGCCTGTTATCAACCTTTGGTGACAGAGATTCCTGAGTTCTCCTCAAGCCGCGAGATCAGTGTCCCGCGCGATTCGAACTAAGGCAGATCATTTAAGAAAAAGGGATGCATCATGAAGGTTTTGGGAAAAGTCCACTCGAACAAACTTTCTTTCATCGCAACCGTTTTGCTTATCCTGTCTTGTACGAAGACCAAACCTGCGGAAGAGACTCGGCTTTCCGCTCGCTCACAACAAACCGCCGAAGATCACGAACTCGGCGCCAGTGATTTATCTATTCTGGTTCCGCTGCAAAGCTCCATTGAAGACGATCCAACGTCTTCACAGTTTGGCAAAGCCGGAACCGGAATGTGTAACGCGCCCACCCTTGATCTTGGTGGGAGCGATCCGGTGATATCGGAGGCGCTCTGGCAAGATTGGGCCAAGGACACACTACTTTCCGTACTTCCATTACCGAATGATACAAAGCTGTGGACCGAAAGCCCAGATGGGCTCTCTGTCGCTCAGCGCAAGTCGAAGCTTTTCGAAGCGATGCGTGCGCTGCCCGATGTTGACTCCGATGATCTTTGTCCCGACCCCATCGGAATTGAAGAGCTGAACACGAATGATGTTGAAGGTCTGCGTAATGCCGCAACCAATGTTTCCGCTGCTCAAACACTACCGGCTGGCGCTTGTCGGTATAAGAACTGGCACGTGGTCGGTGCACGGTTTGAACCCTGCGGCTTTCGCGCGAAAGTGCTTCGAGATAATCCGGCTGCTTTCGATCCCAATCAAAATAAAGATTTTCCCAAAGAGGCTTGCGGAGGCGCTGAGCTAAGGCTCGTCCTGCAGCCTTTCATTCCTCGAAGAGATGGCGGGTATGGATCGATCGATATGGCGATACATGCATTTTATAAGCTCGAGGATGTGCCTTCGTTGATCGCGGATCTAAGAAGTCTTCGTGCTGTCACGCGTAAGAATCTTGCGGGCAAGAGCGGTGAGGGTGACGATGCGGTCTGGTATGCGGATAACAAAGACATGCTCCTTCCGCACCCAGGTCTGCGCGAGGAGATGAACTGTGACAGCGCATCAGCTCAAGACGGAGTGGGTCCTATAGGGGCAGAATGGAGACGCGTTCTTAGTCGTCATGCGAAACAAAGTCGCCTCTTTAAGATGACCTGGATGACGAGTGATAACAGTGGGGCCAACTGGAGTTTCGGACTACGCGTCGTGCAGCCCGACTTTGGAACACTTGCTCCGCGCAAAGTCGTTCGTGAAGAGCCATTCAAAATCGAGACTTTTACCTTAAGTCAAGTCGCGCGCGGTTATCCTTACACGCCTTTTGATATGACGATGAATACGGTCGATTATTTCTACCGCGACGGTCGAACGGATAAAGAGCTTTCGAGCGATGGGGCAAAGACTGCTGTAAAAGAGCTAGTCGATATCGCAAACCCTGATAAGAGTAGTTTCAATTTAGGCGGCAAGCTTGGTGCCTCGTGTGCAAGTTGTCACACGCGTGACCAAACAGAGCGTGCGGTTCGCACCCGAAGCGGCAAGACGCACAGTGATCTAGCCGAACTCTCCGCTACGAGCACGTGGACCTATCCGATGTGGGATCCGATTCTCAAAAGTATCGAGAAGCGCAATGATAACAATCTTCGAAACTTTGGCTACGGACCTGCGATGTCAATCAGCGTTTCACGTCGTGCTGCGAACGAATCCGAAGCACTTCGCCGCGTGGTGAAAGATTATTTCACGCTTTCTAATCCAAGGGAAACACCTGCAGTCGAGGATGTGGCGCCAGCTCAATTCCAAGGTCCGATAGAATTCGCCAAAGATATCGCGCCCATATTCGAAGCGAAATGCGGCTACTGCCATTCAGCAAAACGCTCACCTGCCTTGCTGGTGGAGCGAACAGCGCAGGCCTGGTCGAGCGCAATCGTCGAGAATATATGCAAAGGGGTCGAAGCTTGGCAACACATGCCACCGGGAAAAGATCTTCCGAAGAATGAAAAGGACCTAATCATTGCTTGGGCTCAGTCGATCAATCCAACGGCCGAACCTATGAGTTGTGATCAATACAGAAATCTCATGCCTTAAGTTACGCCCGGGCGGCTCAATATCTAGAGATGTGCAGCCGCCACTGCCTCAGCTTGCCAGCCTAAGAGCGACTCTGCTATCTTTAATAAACTTCAAGGTCCTCATCTCAAAAAATTGAGATCCACGCTCCGAAATTTTTTGGAGATAACATGCGTGACTTTCAGCGAATTATTTTGCTTTTCACCTGCTGGTTCTCTACTTCAACGCTCCACGCAGCTTCAGAAGGTCTCACCAAACAAAGCATTGGGGCCACTGTCAGCGCGAACCAGGAAGAAGTCAGGGCCTGTTACACAGCCGTGGCGCAGAGAGTGCCTGGATTGTCAGGAAAATTCCGCATGGAGATTAAGGTAGGCAAGAACGGCAAAGTCGAGACTGCAAAAGTGAAAGACAGTACGATAACTGTTCCCGATGTGGAAAAGTGCGTAGAATCCAAAGTCAAGAAATGGACCTTTGTCGCCCCGCTTCCCAATCAGCCTAACATCTTCTCCTATCCCTTCGTTTTCGGTGTGGCCGCATCCACTAAAGCCGAGACTCAGCCTCTTCCTGGTGCACCTCAGACAATGAACGACTCGCAGCCGTATAAAGGCAAGATATTCAAAAAGTCCAATCGAGCGATCGAAGATCCCTTCACTCTGCAGGATATGGCGCAAAATCCCCTAATCAAAGCGAAAGCCGATAACTGTGAGAATACCCGTGTTTTGATAGAGAAGTGCAGTGAACTCGAGGATAAGGATCGTGTGGTTTGTTCGGCCATGATCGACTCACCACCGAAGAAACCCGCAACAACCGATTGGGTTATGATCGATCATCCCGATGCGTTTCGGATCGTAAGCGGCGTTTATTTCCTCGGCTACTGGCACGTGGCTTGTCAGTTTGTTAAAGGGCTTTAAGCTACCTCTCTTCTCTCTTCTTTACCTCATCTTGATCAGGGCCAAACGGTGGTGCGGCATCGCGCATTCCAATTCGTCCGATTAAGGGAAGCTTCAAGGCAGGTCTTAAAAAGTCGACGCCAAACGAGAGTCCCAGAACATTGAGTTCAACGCCTTCACCCAATCCAACCGTGAGTCCGAGAAGTCCGATCAAAGAGAACTGAACGCCGGTTCCTGATTCGGAGACGCCAAACAAATTGCCAGTCCCAATCCAATCTTTTCCGATCGCATGCGGTGGTAATTCAAACCGCAGCTCAGGCGTGTGACGAATAATGTGCGAAATGAAAGTGTTGCTATTTGGGCCTGGCCAAGCTCGGTAAAAGTTTTGATAAGGGTAAGAAAGAGCGGCTTCATGAACCTTGGGAATCGCTTGTTCGGCCAGGGGGCCCTTGATTTGATAAAGGAGATCTGCCTCAGCGCCGAACCAATGGCGGTCGGGAATATCTTCACTGATCATGACGGTCCCGCCGTTCATTCCCCGGCCAAATCCCGTGACGTGATAAGTCTGATAATGATCCGCATTTTTCTCCTTCACGGCGATCCAGGTATGGACAGAGAAATATCCGCGCCAGCGAAAGGCCCGTGCTGCATAGATTTGAACCAAAGCTTCGGGCTCCGCCTCAGGAGCCGGTGCAAGTCCCATGCTTGATCGATCGGCCTGCCACCACTCAACGGCAGAAGCCTTAGAAAATGGCCAGAATCCAAATACCGCAATAAAAATAGAGGTCAAACTCATACGAATCATCGATTGCAGATCCTTTGATCGGCGAAGCGCCTAGGTTTTCGTGGGAGATGGGAGTAGGGTCAGACCGTGCGATTTGAACACAGGTACTATGAGGATATGATGAACCCATTTTCCGAATTAAGCTGCCTTTGTCTCGCAGCTGGGCGGTCATCTCGAATGGGTGATGATCACAAGCTTCTCAAAAAGATCGGTGGCATCAGTGTTATCGAAATAGTCGTTCGCCAACTTATGACAATTCCCTTTGGCGAAGTGATCGTTGTGACTGGTGCTCGCGCGGATGAGATTCGGCAAGTGCTCAAGCCTTATCCGGTTCGAATTGTTCATAATGACGATTATTCCATGGGCCTTCACAGTTCTCTACGCGAAGGCGTTAAGGCGACGAGTGATAACGTGGGGTTTTTTATATGCCTGGGCGATCAGCCCTTTTCCCTCACCGAGCGTCTTTTGTCCTTTGCAGAAATGGAACTGAACCGATTCTCCCTTATTCGATCGGTCGTAGCTGGTATTCCGGGCCATCCCGTACTGGTCGGCTCGGATTATAAAAATGAAATCCTCGCAGGAATGGATCGCGACAGCGGCGCGTCTTATCTCTTTCAAAAGTATGATTTCGAAACACTCGAACAACCTGAAGCAGCACTTTGGGATCTCGACACGCCCGAAGATTTTGAACGCTACGGATCGTTACGGTCTTTGACTGAACGATAGGATTTCAGCAATGCAGCTCAGCGCGATCTCGCTTGGATTGCGGCAATTCATTTCAAGTCCTGCAGGGGCAAAGAGTCTTGACGAGTCGCTGAGTGAGGCTGCGACAAGCCTTGAGCGCTTTTCGCTCGCAACCATCCCCACGTACGCTGCATCGGATTCATGCGCTTTGGAGATAAACGTTGGATCGCCTTTATGATGCGAGGCAACGATTACTGCTGAGCCTTTCTTGACCTTGAAATTTGTAAAACCCGCTTGTGACTCTTCGCAAGTGATGGCTTCTGGATAAACCCCTTTTTCAAAATTCCAGCCGTAAACACGCGTAGGCCACTCAAGGAGTGCACCGAGGTGAGCAAGTTCTTCGGTAATTCGACTTGAGCCTATAATTAAAAGCTCAGAAAGGGGGGAAGGAATCACTGGATGAGTCTCATCCCAGGGGAGGCCCCGCAGCTTTCTAAGCGGCTGCAAACTCGTCTTGCGGACCTTGGCTACAGCGGCTGCGAGTTCTTCGATGGCATCCACAGCAGGTCTTTGATGATCGCTGAGAGTCTTAGATATAATGTGAGGTTCAAAGCCCATACGTTTGCCGAGTAAGATCACAAGCTTTTGCGTTTGTGAGGAAGCTCTGACCGGTAGAGGCAAAGGTGGTTCCTGGGGATCGATGAAGACATCCATCACACCGCCGCATGGCATACCCAGCCCAAAAACTTCATCATCAAGATCGGCCTGAACTATTCGGGTTTGCCCTTCCTTCATCGCTTCGAGAGCATTTTCGGCCACAAAGGTTTCCGCACAGCCGCCTCCAACCCAGCCCCAAATATTCTTTCCTGCAGAGTTGATAATGGCCTTTGAGCCAGGCTTAGCCGAAGCTGAGCCACGCACTGCAATCACGGTCGCTATAGCGAAGGTTTCGCCTGACGATTGCAAACGATTCACCAAGGTAAAAAACTCGTCCACGATCCGCTCCCTTTTCGATTCTTGCAAACGGTGACAAATGCCTGAGATGGTGTCAAGGACTCGAGCGAAAGAGTCCTCTGCTAGCCAATCATTCCGAGCAGGAAAAACAAGACGAAACGCTAGGTTGACAAGAGATTGGATAAGTTTTTAAGCTGATTGTATCAATCAGAGGAATTTGTATGAAAACTTGTGTTGCTTTACGGGCCACCTTTCTGTCTGTGGCCTTAGTTTCCCTCTTCAGCACCAATCAATCGTGCACTCACGCGCAGTCAGCAAAGTCCCTAAATACTGATCTTGCCAGTCAGAAGGGTCACACTACTGGCCGTTGGAAAGATCTGGGTACATTGGCAACGGATGATCCTGTCAAACTCAGTCTGACGGAGAACCACGTCTATGCCCTTAGTGGTCAAACTCTTTATGGGCGAACGCCAGGCGATAACGAGGGAAATGCCTGGAATGAAATTGAAACATTTGAGTACGAACTCAATGATATCTACACCGTGTCGGGTTCGCCCGATACTATCATTCTGACTCTCAAAGACGCGTTTGAAACACTCCCTCTTCGTATTTCCCATGATGGCGGAAAAAGTTGGGCCGCCTATGGAAGTGAATTTGCCGATCAGCCCGAAAAGGTTGGGCTCGAGTATGAAGTTCCTAAGCAGTTCTTTCGCGAAGACAGCGGGAAACTCTACGCTTCGCTCTCGGGATTGAACACGGTGGTTTCCACCGATTTAGGCCGTACTTGGACCTATGCCCTGGGAAGACAGCCCGAAGGCGCTTGTCCGGGCGGTGAAAGCCGCACGATCACTCTGCCCGCTCATCCAGGTGTCATTTTCAAAAGTCAGGACTGTCCTCTGAAAGACTCCACTGTTGCCTCGGTGAGTACGGTTCCTACCGAACAAAAGCTTGAAAAGCTGATCGACGAAAGTTTCCTTGGTCAGAAAACGCCCAAGACTCTCGCTGCCAGCGCCTCTCTTCCGGATACTTTATTCGTCGGCGTGGATGACGGTATTGTGCGTTATGACGTCAAGGAGCGGAAATCGGATTGGTTAATGAAGGCTTCGAGCGAGCAAGAGTGGAGCGGATATCTCACACAAATTTGGGTTGATCCCTCACAGCCCGACCATATCGTAGTATCGGGGTACCCGCGAGATTCCAAACTTGAATTTCTACTCTTCGAATCTAAAGATAATGGAAAGACCTTTGAATCTCTACGCTCGCCTAGCGATCCGAAAGGACTTGCGCAGTCTTCGGGTAGCGCGACCTTTGGCAATCATCTCGTAATCTCCGCTCGTGAAGAAGAAAATAAGCCCCGTATATGGCTCTTCGATTTGAAGTCGAATTCTTTTAACTGATCAATGCAAGGATCGGCGCGAGGTGAAAGTTAGATCTTCTTGCGTAAAGTCTCTCGCCGGATGATAGCCTAAACGAAGGTTTGCAATCTTGTTCCAAAAGGTTTCGGCCAACGCTGGGTGCTTACGATAGAAGGTCTTGGAAAAGGCGAGGTAGTAGTGAGATTCTAGGAGTGGGGTCGAAAGGATAGCGACCTTTCCCTCATACGATGTGCGAATGATTTCTTCGAGATCAAACTCATATCCGGCCATCAGATCCACACGATCCAGCAAAAGCTTTCTTAAATTCTGATCATCGGTGCGTGCGGCGTCGTCGACTTCGCCCCCAAATTTTAAGACAGCGGTTCGCATGGCCTGTGTTCCCATAGCCGTACCTATGGGTTTTTTGAGGTGAGTAAGAGTCGCGCCGTCCCAATCGATGGACGACTCGATCCTCTTGACGAGCATAATGCGTGCGGTGCCGAGTGAACGATTGGTGTCGGAGGTTTCTGACCCGATAAGTCTTGGAAATTCGGCAAATTGCAGAATAAAGGGTGCGTCGCTGGCTCCAATGGCTGCATCGATTCGACCCGAACGAACGTCAGCCAAGCAGCGCTTCCAAGGCAGAGCCTCAACTTTCAAACGCACATTCAAATCACGACTCGCATAAGCCACAAGTATTTGCATCGTACCCGGCTTTTCTAAATCCGGGTTGGTATAGGGAATCCAAGGTCGTTCGTCAATGCACGCAGAAATGGAACTCACCGGGCCCATGTGAATGAGCGGCGATGTCAGACTTAGAGCAAACGCGAAATGAGCTAAGAAATTCAAGACCTAGATACCCTCGGGTGAGGGCATGGCCTTCACCAGTCTTCGTTAAGCGCATGGATTAGATCGTGAAAACGCAAACCCTGCTCGTCCACAAGTGTATTCGTTTTGAACGCAGGACAGAATGGTTCAACTTTTAAGTTTTAGGCAGATTTTACCGTTTAATCCGACATACTTTGTGTGGGTTATTTCTGTTCGGTCATCGTACTTTGCAGTGAGGCTATAATTTTGTCCCAGCCTTCCTGCGTGCGGTTCTTGAACGCGGCATCTACTCCTCGATGCGTGAGTGTCATATATGTGTCGTCGCCGTTTGGTTCGAAGTCGATCGATACGCGACTGTCTCCCATTGGCGAATTTTCTACGCCCCAGGTAAACACCAGACGATGAGGTCTGCGTACTTCAATATATGTGCCGACGTGATTGATCGTCTCGCCACCACGCTCGATGAGAAAAGAAAATTCGGTATCAGGAAAACCATCGGTCTTAATTTTGATAACTTTGTCATTAAAAGGTTTGAACATCCACTGACCGATTGACTTCGGATCGATCCATGCATCAAAAACTTTTTCAGGGTTGGCTCTGACATTGGAATAAATGCGAACGGGTTCGGGACGGTCAGAATTCATAAGGTGGTCCTTTCAAGTTTTACTCAATGCCATTACACTGTCTCTCTTTACACCAGCGACGTCCATGAAAATTGCTGGTCGGAGCCGTCATGAAAAAGAGTGTTTTCCTGCTCATATCCGCGCTTTTGATCCTTGCTGCCCTCCTTTTTTGGTATTGGCGGCAATCGCCTGGCTATGCGATCAAGAGTTTTGAATCCGCTCTTCGGCAGAGGGATTTGGCACTGCTCTACAGTCGAATTGATCTCTCCGCCTTACGGGCCTCAGCAATTGATGCTCTGGCGACCAAGGCTCTTACTGAAGCCGCCGAAGCTCCCGGGTTTGTCGAAAAGCTCAGTTCACAAATAGTCAGTGGTGCTCAGAAACTGACGTCTTCGCAATCGATTGATTTGATCAAATACGAGCTTGAACTTGAGTTTCGTCGTGATCGAAAGAAACCTACCTTGCTTGAGCCGCTGCTTGAAAAGCAGAGCTTTCGTCTGTTTGCGCACGACATCCGTGATATAGAATTTAACGACTGGGTAGAGAGTGGAAGCGATGTGCTTTTAAACACGACGATTCATCTTCTCAAAATGAACGCTAGTTATCCCTTAACCTTGAGATTTCAGAGGGCAGAGGATAAGGTGTGGCGACTCTCAGGATTTGAAGGCTTGGCGTCACTCCTCAGTCGCTATGAGAGTGATCGCGATGCGAAAGTGAAGCTGCATAACGAGCATTTTCAAGGGTCGCTCGAAGATAAATTAAAATTTTTCGGCGAGAGCAGGCTAGAAAGTGCGGATGCCGGACTGAGTTCGGTGCTTAGTCTTGATATCTTGTTTCAAAATATGTTTCCTAAGGGTGTGAAGAGTATCGAAGGTGTGATCTCGGATACTCAGAGTCCTCATTTGATTCAAGAGAGCTATTCAAATCCGCAGCTTGACATTGAGCCTAATCAAAAGAAGGTCTTTCTTATTAGGAAGTCGCAGTTTCTCAGTCCAAGCAATCCTAAAGTTCAAGGGCTTTCGCTCAAGTTTCAATATACTGCGGTCGAGTTTTCGGATGGTGAAATATTAAAGGCGGTCACTGACTTTGATGAAATTACATTTTGATGCTCGAACAGTTTTTAGTGTCCTGCTTGCTCTCTTGGTTTTTAGCTGGCCTCTTATTAGCTCACCCGTCGCACTCGCGCTGGGATTAGTCGTCGGATTTTTCGGTCTCAATCCGTTTTTGCCCGAGAGCAAAACGTGGACGCCTAAACTTTTGTCGAAGGCTGTCATAGGACTTGGCTTTGGCGTGAATCTTAAACTCGCTTTAACCGTTGGAGCGGCCGGATTTCTTTATACGGCTGTCGGTATCACTTTAACCCTTATCGTCGGCTTTGGTCTCGGAAGGCTTTTGAAACAAAACAACCGAGTCTCTCTGTTGATTGCCAGTGGAACCGCTATTTGCGGCGGTAGCGCGATAGCCTCAGTTGCTCCTGTGATTCATGCAAAGCAGGAAGAAATCTCTTTGTCGCTTGGGATAGTTTTTCTTCTCAATGCGATAGCCCTCTTTATTTTTCCACCCATCGGTCACTATTTTGAATTGAGTCAATCCCAGTTTGGACTCTGGGCGGCCCTTGCTATCCATGATACGTCGTCCGTGGTAGGAGCAACGTTCGCCTATGGTGATGAAGCGCTAAAAATAGGCACAACGGTTAAGCTCGCTCGTGCGCTGTGGATAGTGCCCGTGACTATGGCTCTTGGTTTTCTTTGGACAAAGTTTGGATCTTCGGAGGCCGAGGAGGGGCCACAGCCTAAGAGAAAGTACCCTTGGTTCATCCTAGGGTTTTTGGCTGCCGCTGCCGTTTACACGTGGATACCGGCCTTGAGTGAGGTCTGTCACGCACTGGAGTTTCTCGCCAAACGCCTGATGGTGCTTACGCTCTTTCTAATCGGGGCGAATCTAAACCGGAAAATGCTTCAAGGAATGGGTATTCGTCCCGTGATCCAGGGTGCCGCGCTTTGGCTGCTGATCTCGTCGGTAACACTTCTTTGTGTCGTATTCAATGTTATCTCAATGAATAAATGACTCGAGTGTTTCTCGAGAGTTTGCCAATTTGTCTTTCATGTCCTTTCGAAACATATTAATTTCGCTCAAGTAAAATCTACAGATCTGATTCACTTTAGCCGATAATTTTTTCGTATTTCGAGAGTTCATGGGTAGTTCTACTGGTCAAATTTCAGATGTACCTTTCGACGCTCGGCCTCAGGCTTTCGTTGACTACCAGCTTTTATTCCAAAAATTGCCTGGACAAATTCTGGTTTTGAAACCCGACGAGGCCTTTACACTCCTCGCAATGACTGAAGCCTTCGAGAGGAGCACGCACAAGGCCGCACATGACGTTCTTGGTCGTGGTTTATTTGAGAGTTATCCTGAAGATCCAAATGATAAGAATGCCCACGGAGCCAAATCATTACGGGATTCACTCGATCGCGTGATTCGTTTTAAGAAAGCTGATGTGATTCCGCTTCAGCGCTACAGCGTCGAGTATGAGAAAGACAAATATCAGGTTACGTTCTGGACGGTGGAGAACGCGCCGGTTCTCGATGATGCTGGTGAAATCACCTACATCCTTCATACGGTTCAAGATATTACGGAATGGGTCAAGTTCAAAAATCTCGAACGACTACTGAATACCGCTGATCTCGCACGAAGCGAAACGAAAAACGATATAGAACTGTTTTTCAAGGCCCAGCAGCTTCAACGCGACAACGATGATCTGAGATTAAGCCGCCAAGACGTTTTAGAAAATGAAAGGGAGAACTTTCGAAACCTCTTTCGTCAGACTCCCGAGATGGTTTGTATACTGCACGGAAGCGAGCATGTGTTTGAGTTTGTCAATCATGCTCACATCGTAGCCCTTGGGTTTGATGCGACTGGCATGAATGTGCGGCAAGCTCAGCCTGAGTCCGTTGAGGTGCATGGGATACTCGACAACGTCTATCAAACCGGGGAAACGGCAGAACTCAGAGAAATTCCTGTTACGCTTGGCAAATCGCTTCGCTACTTCAATCTCACTTACTCCGCTCGTCGCAGTGGCGATGGGGCGATCAATGGCGTTATGATCTTGGGGAGTGAGGTCACGCAGCAGATTGCGGCGCGCGAAGCGATTCAAACGGCAAAGGATATCTCCGATGCCGCGAATGCCTCTAAGTCGAACTTTGTGGCCAATATGAGTCATGAAATTCGGACACCGATTGGGATAATCATCGGCTTCTGCGAGATTTTGCTTGAAGACAACATGCCTGAGCATGAGCGGCGCGAGTATCTTCATCGCGTAATTCGAAATGCCAAGTCCCTGACCCGCATAATCGATGACATACTTGATCTGGCTAAAGTCGAGGCCGGAAAGTTGGAGCTAGAGGCCAGTCAGTTCTCGCTTATCGAACTCGTCAAGGAAGTTGTCGATAGTCTTTCCGAGCGTGCACGCGATAAGGGCCTTTATCTTGATCTCGTGCAGGAGACAGCGATTCCTGAACTTTTGCAATCGGATGCTTTGCGCCTGCGGCAGATACTTTTTAACATTATCGGTAACGCGGTGAAGTTCACCTCAAATGGTGGAGTCACCGTTAAGCTTTCCTCCACAGAAGAAAGTAATGGGCCTGTGTTTATCGTGAAAGTCACCGATACAGGTGTGGGGCTTAATCGCGGTCAGATCGAGCGTTTGTTCAAACCTTTCGTTCAGGCTGACGGTAGCACTTCGCGAACGTTCGGGGGCACGGGTCTTGGTCTTGTGATATCACTGCGCCTTGCGCAAGCTTTGGGTGGTGATATTGAGGTGGTTGAGTATGGCGAAGGTCTTGGCTGTACGTTCGTGATTCGTTTTCGCGATGGAATCGTTCCGCGTGGCCGTAAGATTATCCATGCCGAGGGCGAGAAGAGACCGAGCGCTCAAGAAAATCGCCTCGATGGGCTGAGTATTTTGCTTGCTGAAGATTCCATTGACAATCAGGTTTTGGTGAAACGAATACTCACGCGCAGTGGAGCATCGGTTTCAATCGTCGAAAACGGTGTGGATGCAGTCGAATATGCGATGATGAACGACTCGTCATTTGATCTGGTTCTTATGGACGTTCAAATGCCGAAGATGGATGGCTACGAAGCCACACGGTCGCTACGTAAGGCAGGGTATGCCAAGCCTATTATTGCTCTTACGGCTCATGCGATGACGGATGAGCGCGAGAAAACTCTTCAGGCTGGGTGCAATGCTCATCTGACCAAACCTATCAATTCTCAGGACTTGATCGCCACGATTCGCGCGCATTTCAGCCACGATGTTTAAGTGATCGACCAGTGTATTCTTAACTCCTTGTAGTCTTTTCGATTGATCAGCCCTGGTAGAGTCCGGCCACCCATTTTTTGGTAGAAGTTCAATGCGCGTATGTTCGCGTCAATGCAATTGAGGTAGAAGTTTGTGATGCCATGCTCTCGCATGTTCTGCAGGCAGGCGGGGAATAGTCTTCTGCCAGCGCCTTGTCTGAGTTTTGATGGATGAATCAGCATGGAATAGAGTTCGGCATCAAAGGCTTTATCTTCCCTGGGCTGGCCCCAGACTATGGTTCCCACAAGTTCATTCGACTCAAAGATGCCTATTGGATGGAGTAGCGGTGAAGCGCTCTCGGTAAGTTGAAACCAAATCTTCTGGCAAGCTTCTAAAGTCATCTTATTGCAAGTATCGAGAGGAATCCATTGCGAGAAGACATCTTTCCACGTGAGAAAGTGGATTTCTGCGGCCGCGTTTGCATGAGACGATAGGATAGGCTGAACGGTTAGAGTCATAAACATTCCTATATAACGTGTTGAAAGTAGATTAACTTAATTCTTAAAGCTTAATTATATAGATGTTTAAGTCATTGTTATAATTGAATGAATGGGGGCAACAAAGGTTTGTCCTTGCTTGGCTGTAACCAAACGGCGTTCAGTCGCGAATAATCTTACGAGAACTTTGCGGAGGAACGCCTGTGACTTGGTTATTTAGTCTTTTATCATCTTTTTTTCTAGGAACTCCACCTGCGGCCGTCGAGCCTCCTAAGGAGCGTCCGGCCATACTTGAGACAGCGACGCTTGCCGCCGGATGCTTTTGGGGCTCTGAAGAATTCTTTCGGAAAGTCCCGGGCGTTTATGAAACACGTGTAGGATATATCGGTGGTCCTAAGAAATCCTCTTATGAGGAGGTCACAACAGGGAGGACGGGTCATGCCGAAGCCGTTGAGGTGTCCTTTGATCCGACGAAGGTTTCCTATGAGGAACTTTTAACTCTGTTCTTCAAATTTCACGATCCAACGACCAAAGATCGTCAAGGCAATGATCAGGGTAGTCAGTACCGGTCTGCGATATTTGCTCAAAATGATTTGCAGGCAAAAGCGGCCAAAACATTGATGGCAAAGATCGAACGCTCGGGAGCCTGGAAGAAATCGCTTTCGACTCAGATCTCAGAAGGGAAGACTTTCTACGCGGCTGAGGACTATCATCAAAAATACTTGGTGAAGAACCCGGGCGGTTATGACAACCATTATCTGCGGGATCTTAATTTCGATAAACAGAAGTAAAAAGGAACTTACTCTATGCGTCTCCAAAAAAAGTATCTTATCGCTCTCGTTTTGGCACTCGCTGTTATCGCTTTAGTGATTTCACTGAAACGACCAACGCCGATCAGCGCTGATGCCGGTGAAGAGCCACCCCAGCAAATGATGATGATGAAAAAGAAATAATTCTGATCCATAACACTAAGGACGAGAAAAATGCTTCTTCACATACTGGCTTATTTCGGTGGTGTTTTAACGATTTTCAGTCCTTGTGTTTTGCCCGTGATCCCCTTTTTGTTTTCGCGATCGCATTTGTCCTTTCGTAAGTCGGCTTTGCCGACACTCGCAGGCATGGCCTTGAGCTTTACTCTTTTTGGACTTCTATCGGCAGCGGGTGGGAATTGGGTTATTCAAGCAAATTCCTACGGTCGAATCGTGGCTATGGTCGTCTTTACTGTTTTAGGTTTGACTCTACTGTTTCCAGCCTTCTCGCAGAGGATCATGCAGCCTCTGGTTAATCTCGGTGGGCGTATCCAGGCCCGTGCTTCGCGCAATGAGAGTGCCCTTTCGTCCTTGATCATTGGCGCGTCGGTAGGGCTTTTGTGGGCACCATGTGCGGGGCCTATCTTAGGCCTGGTACTTGCGGGCGCCGCTCTCGGTGGACTGTCGCACAGCAGTTTTACTTTGCTTTTCGCCTTTGCACTTGGCGCTGCAACGTCACTGGCTTTCGCGCTGTTTGCGAGTACGAAGTTTATTGATCGAGTGAAGAAAAATTTGGGTGCAGAAGATTATTTGAAAAAGATATTGGGCGGATTAGTCTTGCTTTCTGTTCTGGCGATAGCGCTGGGCTTTGATACAAAGGTTTTGGCGAAGCTGTCTTATTTGAATACGAATAGTATTGAGCAGACTCTTTTGGAGAACTTTTCTTTAGGAAAGAGTAACTCGACTCAGCTAAGTGATGAAGGTCCCATGCCTTCGATTGATGGCGCGAATGCTTGGCTGAATGGTGTTGAGATCAAGTCTGAGGATCTTAAGGGAAAAGTCGTGCTCATCGATTTTTGGACTTATTCATGTATCAATTGTATACGCACGCTGCCTTATCTAAAGACTTGGGCGGAGAAGTATAAGGATAAGGGCTTGGTCGTGATCGGTGTGCATGCGCCTGAGTTTGCTTTTGAGAAGAATGTTGAGAATGTCCGCATGGCGATCAAAAACTTTGGAATTACATACCCAGTTGCGGTTGATAATGACTTGAAGATTTGGAATGCGTTTCAGAACCAATATTGGCCAGCTCATTACTTTGTCGATGCGAAAGGAACGGTTCGCTACCATCACTTTGGTGAGGGGAAGTATGAGGAATCTGAGAAAGTTATCCAGGCATTATTGAAGGAAATGAATCCCGCGCTTGAATTTGATGATGGGGTTGTGGCCAAGGATGTTCAAGGGAGCGGTATCGAGCAGAAGGCTGGGAAGTCAAAGGACGTGGTCAATCATGAGACTTACTTGGGTTACGATCGCATGGAAAACTTTGTTGGGCTGAGTGATCGCGTTCAGGATCAGTTTCAGGTTTATAAAACGCCGCCGGTTTTGAAGTTGAAGGAGTGGAGCTTAGATGGGACTTGGAAGATCGAGGCGGAACGGGTTGTGAATCAATCAGCTGGAGCGAAGCTGTCGCTGCAGTTTAAGGCTAGGGATATTCACTTAGTTTTGAGCGCGCCTTCGGATAAGCCGGTTCGTTTTCGGATAAAACTCGATGGTCAGACTCCGATGGGCAATAACGGAGATGATGTGGATAGGAATGGCGAGGGCGTTATCCGGGAAGAGAGGCTTTATCAGTTGATTCGTCTTAAGGGTGGAGCTGAGGAGCACAGACTTGAGATTGAGTTTTTGGATGAGAATGCCTCGGGATTTGCTTTTACGTTTGGTTGATTTTGAGTTGGAACGGTAGACTACCCAGCTCCATCTTTTGGATGAGGCTGGGTTTTTTTTTGGAGTTATTCCCAGAGAGTTGCGCGTGCTGTGCCGTTTACGTAGCGAATGCCCGCGATTTTGCCGCTGTTGTTGATGCCAAAGCCTGCGCTGTACTCGTCGTTTGTTGCGGCTCCGATGTCGATGAGTTGAGAGTTCCAATCCCATTTTAGAGTGTGGACGACGTTGTTCCCGACGAGACCTTGGCCTGCGATGAGGCCGCCTGCACTGATCGCTTGTGCGATCGAGGAGCCGTTGTTGATGGTTCCGAGGTCTTGCATGACTCCGTTTTCCCAGACAAAGGCGTGAACCGATCCGTTGGCTGTTTCGCTAGAGCCCACGACTTGGCCTCTGTCGTTGACGCCATAGGCGGCGCTCGTGCTGCCACCCAAAGTGCCTAGATCGATCATTTGATTGTTGCGGTAGAGGAAAGCGTGCCATTGACCTTGCGCTGTCACGCTGTTGCCGACGACTAGACCGTTTTGTGAAATCGCGTTTGCATAGGAGTTCGAGCCGCCGAGTGTTCCGAGGGAGCGCGGTTGGCGATTTTCCCAGATAGTGGCCACGTTTCCGCTGGAGCCGACGACGTGCTCAGCGTCGTTGATGCCGTTGGCTTGGCTGTTTGAGGAACCGTTTAGGTGAGGTAGAATTATCGTTTGACCGTGATCCCAGATTACGGCGCGTGGTTCGGGTTGAGCGCCTGGTAAGTAGCTTGTGCCTGCAACCTGGCCGCGATTGCTGACGGCGTTTGCTGAGCTGTAGTTGCCACCTATCGTGCCCAGATCGACTATTTGATTATTTGAGTAGAGAAAGGCGTGAGTCTCGCCGGATGATGTTCGAGAATCACCAACTATCAAGCCGCCTTCGTTGAGGCTTCGAGCAAAACTTTGGCCTCCACCGAGATCGCCTAGATCCTTTGCTTGTGTGGCTTGAGCTAAGGTTGGTGCGAGAGCGAGGAGTAATCCTAGAGCTAATTTCATAGTAACGTCCTTTCGAATGAACAGTGATGGGAGCAATTTGGGTTTCATTGTTAGGCCAGTTTCATGGAAAATCTACAAAGATAAAGACAGTTGTTTTAGTTTTGTTGGCGAACAAAGTTGTTTTATAGAAGTATGTGTCGTGAGCTTAAGAATAAGTCAGGTTTGATTGATTGCAGTTAAATTGTAGCCCTTTGGATTAGTGTAGATTTGGGGTGCGAAGTATTTCGTTTCTTATTGTGGAGTTTTTTCAATGGTCTTGCCGTTGCCTATATTATCACCGCGACTTCGTCTAGAGCCTCCTCGCATCGGTGATGGAAAGTGGATTAACGAGGCTGTGCTTAGCAATATTGAAAATATTTCACAGTGGATGCCCTGGGCTAAACCAGTGCCTGATGTCGAAACAAGTGAAGAGTTCGTTCGATCGGCTGTCACTGATTTTGCTGCACGAACGACATTGGTTATGTTGATTTGGAATCGACACACGGGTCAGCTGCTAGGTAGCTCAGGGTTTCATGAAATCAACTGGGACGTTCCTAGCTTTGAAACAGGGTATTGGCTTCGAGGTGATGCTTTAGGACAAGGCTACGTTGTGGAAGCGGTAAACGCTTTGACGAGATACGCGTTTCAAGTGCTTGGTGCAAAACGATTAGCTATCCATTGCGATAGAGACAATTTCAAAAGTCGTGCTGTTCCGGAAACATTGGGATTTAATCTGGATGGTGTGCTTAGAAATCATCTTTTGAAAGTCGATCGCAAGGAGTTGAGGGATACTTTTATTTATTCGCGGATAGATCTTGATGGGTTGCCGGAACTGGATGTCGATTGGTGAGACACGTGTCTCGAACTTCTCTGAGCCATTGTGGACGCTGAAAATCAAAGAGCTTCGGCAATAAGTGAAAGTCTCGACTGTCATAGTCGAGACTTTTTTTGTCGGTTTTTATGAAAAGAAGTCCTTCGAGAATAGTTCTCGTTGTTCGGCAAATGCTTCGTATGTGATTATCGATAAACTTGTAGCTCTTTATTATTCAGATGGAAACGAACGAGTTAAAGCGGCTGAGAAACTAGCGTCGAGTGGATATTGCTCAAGCAAACTTCAATTAGCAGCGAATTTATCTTACATACTCGTAAATGGGGTGTCGGCCTTCTACTTTAGCGATTCAGACGAACGTTTAGAAAAGCTCATCGAAGCCTCTAAAATTGTAATGGGTAGTTCTGGCTCACGTTGCAGCGCAAGTGCTTCCTACGTCCTCATCGATAAAGTTCCCGCATTCTATTTTGGTGACTCTGATGAGAGATTTGAGGTTTTAAAGAAATTGGAGGTAAGCGGATATTGCTCGAAACCCTCTCGTTACAGCGCGAATGCTTCCTATATACTGG
>JAZKGL010000151.1:0-6971 GCA_040385935.1 Bdellovibrionota bacterium | reverse complement strand
AATCTGAACTTTAACTAAGCCTCATGTCTTAATATCGCTGAGATGTCTTTGGATATTTTGTATCTCGCTACGACCATTGCCGTGATAGATGCACCAGCAATTAATACTATCGTTAATAGCGCATAAAAATTCGGAATGAACGCTATTCTAAGTGGAACCTTTTGCGAGATCAAAGCTGGATGGTAAAGTATTTCGGCGGCATCGAGAGCCTTGGATACACCGTAGGTTGCCAATGTTCCCATGATTGAACCCGAGAGTCCCAAAACTCCACCTTCCCAGGCAAACAAACGAATCACAAAACCGTTTTCATAACCCACTGCTCTTAGTGTGCCAATCTCCGATTGGCGTTCGTCAATACTTCGTGTCACTGTATTTATCATCGACAAGGCCGAGACCACTGCCACGACTGATAACATAAATCCCTGTAACACCAGCATCATCGCCATCATGGTTCGATAAATCTCGGCATGAGGATGATCTTCCCATTGATCGATCGTCACGGCGGGGAACTTTTCTTTTAAGCCTTCCCTTAGCGCGTCCCGAATCTCATAGCGTCTCGTTTCATCTTTCAGGTGAATACCTATCATGGAAAGCTTCTTTGTGTTGCTTAAAATCTGCGCCTGTTCTAGCGGCATCTGTATCCAACTGTCCTCTAACTCCCTCACACCACCATCTACAATTCCATGTATCGCAGCATCGGCTGCATTCATCTGATTTTTTTCGGTAAGCGCGGTTAGCTGAAAACTCTGCTTGAAACAGTCCAAATCCACTGGGTTTGGCTTGAATGACCCATCTGAATTCAAGAGTGGACTTAAGCCCTCTAGCTTGCATCCCAAAAGCTCGGCTAAGCCCGCTCCGACCGCGATTTGACTTTGCCCCTTACCATCTAACGGATGCCCGTAGATTGCATTCCATGCCCAATCCTTACCCCTGACGATCTCGCCTTCTTGCACATCATAGCCATATCCTGCATACGCATAGGAAGATCCGCTGCCCGCTATGATGCCTTCTACCGCGAGAAACCTAATTTTATGCGTGACCTCTTCACTGTATTGGGCAAGCACATCGTTCACCGCTGCGATCTCTTCTTGCGTGAGCAGCGTTGACTCCGGCTTATCGCTTCTTCGATCGACTATCACATGACCCGTCATCGTTCGATTCACATGCGAGAACTTGAATTGATGGAGACAGTCTACGTAATAACCTTGAATAGCCGAGATCGCTAGGAATCCAAGACTGATACTCATGACACTGGCCGCACTGTGACGCCAGTTTCTTAGGACTGATCGGGCGGCAAGCTTGAGCGATAGCATGTTAGTTGCCCCTGTCTAGTAGAGTCAGAGTGTCTTTAGACGCATATCTCTTAGCGATCACAAAGTTCGTTACCACTACGATTGCAACCAAACTCAGCGCTGCAGAAATATACGACCATTTGGGAGGCGTAATGAGAAAGATCGTGGCCTGACTCGCACCGGGGAAACGAAACGGAATCTCTAGTTTTTCTATCAAATGAAAGAGTAAATAGGAGGAACCTGTCCCGAAGATGACAGCCATCCACGCCACGCACTTGGCCTCGATCGCGAAAATTGCTGCTATTTGCTTAGGCGTGTAACCTAACGCTCGCAGCGTTCCAATCTCTCGTCTCGCCTCGACCAGTCCTATGTTCAACGTGTTTATGATCGATAGGATCACAACTATGAAAATCACGATGGACGCAAAGACATTGGTCACAAATAGAATGTTTCGTCCGGCATAAAAGTTGAAATTCCAATTCTTGTCGTCCCAGGCGTAGGCATCGATATCAAGCTTTTGCTGAATCATCTCGACTTTGATATCACTCGCAAACTGCTCAGCCTTTTGCCTGTCCTTTAGAAAAACCGCTAAATACGATATTTTATCGGTGTTTAAAAGCTCCTGCAGCGCGCCGATTCCCATCGTCACGGCGCCGTTGTCTGAAAAGGATGACCCCGTTGTGAACTCATTGACCAGTTCCGCATCGATCGCATTCAACCGGCCTTCGAAATCCTGCGCCATGAGCTGCACATTCATATCTTTGGCCAGCCTTTGTTTAACCTCGGGCTTGTCGCAATCTTCGGCTGCATAGACTTCGGCTATCGCCTCGGACGTTCCATCCAGATTTTTCTCTAGACGCTTGGTCAGGCCTACGGAAACGCCCACTGGCGCCTTGGCTTTTGAGAGGATATGCGACTGACCTTGGATATATGACTTGTGATCGCCTAGGATCTCCCTGATCTCTGGAAGCTTGAGTATCCTTTCGTTCTTCTCGAACGAAAACGCGTTTGCACGAAAAGGGAAAGATTTACACCCATTCCCTATGAGGCCAAAGCCTGAGAGATACGGCGAGGTGAAGTCGAAGTTTGGATACTTCTCTAAGGCGGCCTCGATCCTTTGGACCTCGGCGGCTTTGAGGGAGTAGTGACTGGGATCGGTTAGACGCCTGCGTAGACCATCTTTTTTTACGATAGCTACATGCCCGGGTTGCTGCAGATACATTGCGGCAGCGGCTAGATAATCGTCGATGCGTTTGGAATATCCTAATAACGTCAACACCGCCATGAGACCCACGGCTATGGCGAATCCGGCGATGAGGTTGCGCCTTGCATGCTGCACGACACCTCTGAGACCAAGTAGCCAGGCAAATCTATCCACTCGAAGGTCTCCAGCAATAAATCACGGAAAAATAAGTCTAACGTGTTATATTACTCTTAGTCTATGCCCAATAAATGTGATTTTTTTCCTTCACCGCGTGCAGTCGAGGATAGATGAGATGATAGGCAGCGAATACGTTCTATCGATGACAGATGTCGTGAAAACTTACCAGCTCGGCGAAACGCGCGTGCATGCCTTGCGCGGACTCAATCTTAAAATGCGGACGGGCGAGTTCACAGCCGTCGTCGGCACCTCAGGCTCCGGCAAGAGCACGATGCTGAATCTCATCGGCGGCATCGACAGCGCCGACAGCGGAACCGTTGAAGTCGGCGGTAAAATTTGGACCCAACTCTCCGACGACGAGCGAAGTAAAGCCCGAAATACTATGATCGGGTTTATCTTCCAATCGTTTAACCTTATGCCGACTCTCAATGTTCAAGAGAACATCGAGCTTCCCCTCATGATTCAAAAACATATCTCTAAGACCGAGCGCATCGAACGCGTCACTAGCCTGCTTCACGACGTTGGACTCGATAAGTTCGCCAAGTATCGACCGGACAAACTCTCCGGTGGACAACGGCAGCGAGTCGCCATCGCCCGCGCTCTGGTCACGCATCCCTACATAGTCATTGCGGATGAACCTACGGCCAACCTCGATTCGGAAACGACCGCCACAATCATTAAACTCATGCGCGAACTCAATCTGAAAAATAAGACGACGTTCATCTTCTCCACGCACGACGAAAAACTCATGACCCAGGTCGACAGAAAACTCCGCATGAAAGATGGCCAGCTAGTCGAAGACGTCTAACGAATCTCGCAAGCCTTAGGCCGACCAGCCAATCAAGAGGGCGAGCGCGGTGAGCACATTTTCTTTCTTTCGTTTTGAACGCCATCGATTGCGTTCAGATCGAGAAAACGAGTGTTAGCTAGCGACTATCACAGTGCATCGAAACGTCGGTTAAATAATTGGATTAACTCACGAATTATTAGATCGAATGTAAACAATCTTTTCTATTCAATTTCTTAGCATAATTGCCAAAATCGACTGTTTTTGGAGGTTTCACTCAGCTTACAGGGCGGCCTTGAGAACGATAATTAAGAGCTTGGGAAAGCTTCAACTGCTCACCGCGCTTGACGAATTTCGTGCTGTAAAAATAAGGAGCTTTAAAAGTTGACAACGCGATCTGGTAGGCATAGAACACGTTTCGGTCAATACCGCTCTCGCACTGCAAAACAAAGCCTTTCCCGTTTTTTTCGCGTTTTCTTAAAAACGCCGCATGTTCAGACAAATCCCAAATATCCCCCATAAAATCGTACCACCTTAAGTGCAGAGAGCGTCGCGGGCCCCTTATGGGGGCCCTCTTTTTTTCTATAAAATCATAGGCCCTTACCACTATTTTCACCCGCCCCTAAAGTCTCCTCCTGACTCGCCGATCCTTATCTAAAGCACCTCTTCTAGAATTATCCATGAGGGAGTCAGTAGATGAGACCGGGGATACGATCCATTGCGCTTTCGCTGGCGGCCTTCGCAGCGGCGCAGGAGCTCAGAGCTGACTCGCTTGAATTCTATACGCTCTATCGCAGTCCGTACTTTCTCGGTCGTGGCGATACCGGAGTCGCGACCGCCGATAACCACGAGGCGATCTTCTACAACCCGGCAGGACTTGCCCTCGGCAAAGGCATCTACAAGGAAACCGTCCTCATTTCGCCAAGCGTTCAGGTTTCGACCCAAACCAAAGATGTGGCCCGGCAGGTCATGGTTGATAAAGACAACGACGCCGATACCTTCAAAAACTACGCGGGAAAGAATATTCACTTCGGTTTAAACAACTTCACAGGGATCGTCTTTCGACGCTTCGCTCTCGGTGGTCTCGTCAGCTCCGATTTGAACGTTATGCTCGGCAAAGACGCCGACCAAAATGGTCTCGAAACCATCCATGCCGATGCCGCAGTGAATCAGGTCGCAACGCTTGCCGCTGCCGAATCTTTTTTCGACGAGAGTTTTCTCATCGGAACGACACTGAAGTACATCAAACGCAACGAAGCCATGCTGGAAATCTCCGCGGCGGATGCATCCAATATCGCCGACAAGCTCGATAGCGACGACGTTAAACAAAGTCGTGAGGGCTACGGCGTGGATCTAGGCATGATGCTTCGTCCGAAATCCTGGCCTTTGTCCCTCGGTCTTCACATTGAAAACTTGGGCACCACCAAACTCGGGTCCGAGGAAGACGGCGTCTCCGACAAACGTTTGCCGCAGATCGTCACAGCCGGATTCGCTGTGGAGAAAACGACGAAAACCAGCTCGCTGAGCTTTCAGGCCGACTTTCGCGATGTGCTCGGAGCGGTCGAGAAAAATGCGTTCAAACGTATGCATATGGGTGCTGAAGTTCGATTCTTGAAATTTATCGGCCTGACCGGTGGACTCAATCAGGGTTACCCAACGATGGGTTTTTTCGCAAACTTTTACGTCGTTCGAATGGACATCGGAATCATGACGCAAGAAATCGGCTCATCCGCCGGTCTTCGTCCTGATCAACGCATGATGTTTCGTTTGATGGCTGGCTTTTAAGGAGTACGGGCTCATGTATCAAGTAAAAGCAAATGTGCTTTCGATCTGGCTCGGATTCGCACTTATCGGCTGCGATAACAATGTGTATGAACCGATCGAAAACCCTGATCCCGCCGACCAAGCCGCCGCTTATATGGATGAGCAAAAGCCGGACGAAGCGATCTCGGTGCTGAATAAAGCTCTTTCGAGCGATTCGCAGAATTATAAATTGATTTCCATGCTCGCCAGTGCCAAAGCTCAAAAAGCTGGCGTGGATACTCTTGATCTGATCATCCGCCTCGCTAGCGAGGGTGTTTCGGGTGACAACGGCTTAACCGCGATGTTCTCGATATTACCACCGGTTACAGTCGAGAATCGCAAGCTCATGCTTGAAGTCGTGAATCTTCTGGCTTCGATTCCGGCCGCTTCACGAACCGATGCGGATAATCTTAAAGCCACCATTTTTAACGCTTCTTTTACGGCCCTTCAGGCGAAGTTCTTCGATGCGGATGGCGATGGTTCATTCACGATTGAAGAACTCTCGAACCTCGATGATGAATCGGCCGACGCGATCATCAACAGTTTGCTCGATGCTGAGAACTCTGCGGTATTGTTTCAAGGCGCGGAAGAAAATGGAGTAGCAGCGGAGAAAGTAGAGGAGATAAAAGCGCAGCTCGATGCCCAGCCCGGCGCGACAAACGCGGAAAAGCTGAGAAACCTGCTGGCGGCCTCAGGACAAGTGCCGGATAATCTTCCGTCAGCGCCCTAAGGACCTCGAAGAATTTTTTTAGAAAAGATTTCTTTCCCATTTTAGATTGAAGAGGATCTCAGCAGCCGCATGGCGCTTGGGGTCCTTTTTTTCATTCGGGTAAAAGAGATTGTCATCCATATTTGCATAATGGGCCTCCGTCCATTGACCGACGACCGATGCAAAACGCGTCAGGCGAAGTTCGAGTCCAGCGGACGCTTCCGTCACGGGCGAGTTCACATCGCTTTGACCTTCTGGACGTTCAAAACTCTCCCAACCCAACTGCGTATTCAAAAACGGCGAGATAAAAGATGAGCGGTATGGTTGAAGATCAACGCCCACTAAAAATCCGCGGCGAAGAAAGTACGCGCGGCTATCCTCTTCGTTTTTGATATAACGAAAGGACTCAGTGATACCGAGCCAAGCGCGAGGATATTGAACCAACTTGAGCTGCGCTCCGAATCCATCCTGAACTAAACTCACACGCACTTGCGCAGAGAAGTCGCCCGAGCCTGACTCGGTGCCCAAAGATCGCGATTGCCGCTGCTCAAACGCGGGTTGCGTGACACTCGTTTCAGGTGCAATTGCGACGCGTCCCGAGCGACCATCGATAGGATCGGATGCCGAACTCAAAACCTCCTGATCCGTGCTCGCAGGCTCGAGCGGCAAACTCGCAGCCGGCATCGCGGCCATAGCTCTGCCTCCCACGAGTGCCGAGAGCAAAAGGGCATAATGTTTGAGACTAATGTTTGAAAATTTGGCCACTATCAAACCTCTCGGAGGAAGGGTTCCGCACGTTGCAGGGAGTTGTGTATGTCGATGTAGTCTATATTACCGGGTTCCGTCCGATCACGCGAGGGGCATGACATCTTTTGATGGCTGATCGAAGGCGTAGCTTTTTTCTCTCGGCGGACGTATAAAGGCCCCCTGATTTGCTTAAATTATTTGTTCCGTTTAGGAGTAGATCCATGACACTTAGAGTTGGCATCAACGGTTTTG
>JAZKGL010000150.1:3019-4838 GCA_040385935.1 Bdellovibrionota bacterium | reverse complement strand
CTGAGCAGCGCAAACTTCTCTCGAAACCGAACACCCAGGCCTTTTTAGAAAAGCGCTACATTCACAAAGACGGTCACACCTTTTGGGTGCAGGTTTGCGTTTCAACCTTTGCCGGCAGCAATGGCAAAAATAAGTATTTCGTAGCCTTGGTTCAAGATATCGACGAACGGGTCAAAGCTCAGGACACGGTCAAACAAATCGAAGAAAATTTTCGTATCCTGGCCGAATCGATTCCGCAGATCGTGTGGGTACAAGATAATAATGGTTACGTTATCTATCTCAATCAGCAGTGGACCGACTACACGGGTCGATCGATCGAAGATAGTCTGGGTTTGAAATGGCTCAACGTCATGCACCCTGACGACCGCAAAACTATCATCGCCAATATCGATTTAAATGATGCCAAAGACGAAGACGACGATCCGCCCTGGCGCGAAGCCGTCCAAAGATTTCGCATGGCGGATGGCTCCTATCGCTGGTTTTTAGCCCGCGCCGTCCCCGTCCGCAACGAACAAGGCGATAACATTCGCTGGCTTGGAACGAGCACGGACATCGACACGCATAAAAAGATCGAGATGGAGCTCGATGAAGCTCGTATGCTGGCGATTTCGGCCAGTGAGTCCAAAGGCGCGTTCTTAGCGAACATGAGCCATGAGATTCGCACGCCGCTGGGTATCATCCTAGGTTATTGCGAATTATTGAAGAGACCAGGTATCACTCCCGAACTTCAAAACGACTTTCTATTAGCCATGACGCGAAATGGACATGAGCTGTCCCAGCTTATCGACAATATCCTCGACCTTTCGAAAATGGAGGCGGAAAAGCTGGATCTGGCTTTGATGAAATTTGACGTGGAGAGTCAAATCAAGGGGATTATCGACGACTTACGAATGAAAGCGCAGGAAAAGAATCTTTCCATTTCACTTAATTTTGCCGACTCCGTTCCCAAAACCATCATTATCGACGAACTCCGGCTAAGGCAGATTCTGATCAATATCGTGGGCAACGCTATCAAGTTCACCGATCAGGGCCAAATCAAAGTCGAACTTCAAATGTTGTCTACAGACAGACTCTTAGCGATCGATGTGACAGATACGGGTGATGGAATCGACTCTCATCAAATTGAACGCCTTTTCAAAGCCTTCTCCCAGGTCGATGCCACATCAACCCGCAGGCATGGAGGAACAGGCCTCGGCCTTATGCTTTCGCGTATGCTCGCCAACGTACTCGGCGGCGACGTCATCCTACTTCATTCGACATTGGGCCAAGGCAGCTGTTTTCGAATCACGATCAATCCCTACTTCGAGCTAGAGACTTTACCCAGGGGGCCCATCGAGGTTTCGCACAGAAAAGAATTCGAGCCTCGAAAAGCCCTCGATGGTCTGCAGATCCTCTTGGCTGAGGACGCACCGGACAATCAATTTATTTTCTCGAGCTTTTTACGAGACGAAGGTGCGGATGTGGATATCGCTGAGAATGGAAAACAAGCCGTTTTGAAGGGATTGAGTAAGATCTATGATCTGATCCTCATGGATATACAAATGCCGATTATGGACGGTTATGATGCCACGCGGCACCTCAGAGCAGGCGGGTACAAAGGCCCTGTCATAGCCTTGTCCGCCCATGCCCTCGCTGAGGATTCCGATAAGAGCAAACTCGCCGGTTGCGATGCCCACATCACTAAGCCTGTGGACTTCGATCGGCTCGTGAAAGTTATCGAGCAATTTACCTCGCGCAGTTAAGCCTCAGTGGACCGCTTCACGCACGAGGACTTTGCTCTTCAGCATTTCGGCGATGAATTCTTTCCCGCGACCATGCG
>JAZKGL010000150.1:0-2919 GCA_040385935.1 Bdellovibrionota bacterium | reverse complement strand
ACGAGGACTTTGCTCTTCAGCATTTCGGCGATGAATTCTTTCCCGCGACCATGCGCGCTCAGGACAGGATTCATAAGCAGCGACCAGTCGAGACTTACTCCATCCTGCTTAAATAATTGCAGCACATCAAAGTCGGCCTGTTGAATATACATTCGCCAGTCCAGCGTTCGACTGCCTTTACGTGTGTAAACTCGCAAGCTAAACGGCTGATCCGCGTGATAAAGGCTTTCCTGATCGATGCCTTTGTTAGGAATGATCTCCACTCGCGGACTCAAAATATAACGCCCTTCAGGCAGATCCCAAAGTTTGTCATAATTTTTCATCACGGATTTCCAAAGATCGCGAGGCTTCGCAGCTTCGGCGTCCTCATCCTCTTCGAGGTCCTCGGGATCGATTTGATCTTCGAGATGTTTGGGAACGCCCTTGATCATTGCGATATTAAACGGTGCCGATTCGCTGATAGCAAATGTGTTGGCAATATCCCACAGATCATCCCGATGTTTGGAGACGAGCCGTCCGCACTCCAGCATGATTTCTTTTTCATGCCCGCGCCAGCTGCCCCAAAGAGAGTCTAAAACATAATCCTTCCAACCGGTCTGACTCGAAACATTTTGCATTTCGGTCGACAGCTTGGTGAACGTTTTGAAATAAAGCTGGAGATCAAACCCGAGCGTGCGCAGGCACCACTGGCTTAAACTTAATTCCACCTGCGTGCCAAGGGTTTGCAGCGAAGCCCAGAATTCATCGCCGGCCTGACCATGATCCTTCAAACAAAAGAAGGTCGAGCACACCGAATTACGGAAAGCATGAGCGCGACAGTAACCGTTGGATTGATCGAGCATCGGACAAAGGACTTTGGTGCTTTTGCCGAACGATTCGTTCTGCAGATCATCGAGGTAGTCGTACCACTGCATAGGTGCATGGTTCATACCTTCTGGGAGGAGCATCCCGCGTTCCAAGACGAGGTCGAGGGCGAGGTCACCATTTGGCCCCAGGGCATTCAGTCCCATTAAGTAATTTGGAATACGGGGATGATATGTACAGCACCGATAATCTGGCCTATAGTCTTCGTAGCATGCCTTAGGGCAATTCATGCAGGTCGCCCGTCGTTCGTCGGGCAGTTTTAGACCGCGCAACTCTGTGGGCATGGTGTAATTCCAAGCCCCGGGAAACTGATTCGCCCCTAGCCTTAAAGCGTTTAAAATAGGATCTGCGGGATCGAGAGCGGACATATCGAACCTTCTTACGCCAATTTAACACGACTGATAAACACAGCGATGATGCCACTTTTTTTAAAAGCTTGCATCCGAACATCCGACCTCAATTGGGCTCAAATACGGCCACCCAGCCTAAAACGGAAGAATTCACGTTGCTTTTTTGATTGCTGGTAGCCTCGCGCGCCTATATATTCTGTGACTCGGACCCAGTATTCATGCGAATGCGAGATTCAGGGCCGTGGCGAGTGCAACCGTTGCACTGGATTCCATGAATGGAGAGAGTTTTTTTGAAAGTTTTAGAACGTGCTGACATCAGAATGATGAAAGAGGTCCGACTCGTCGGCGAAGGTCGAAACGAAATCGTACAAGCCCTCGAGGCTCTACGCATCGCTGAAGAAGAGGGACTGAATCTAGTACTGGTAAGTGCGCCCGAGGCGATTCCTCCGGTCGTTCGAATCGAAGACTTTAAAAAACTTCAGTACGAAAAGAAGAAAAAACAAAAAGCCAATCGCCAGACTTCCGATCTCAAAGAGATTCAGTTGAAGGCGAATATCACTGACCACGATATGCAGACCAAAGTGAGCGCGATAGACAAGTTCCTAACGCGCGGTGACAAGGTCAAGGTTGTGGTTCGATTGAAAGGCCGCGAACGGGACAATCCTCAGCGCGCGCATGATCTGGTGGACCGCGTGATTGCTGCCGTAAGTGTAGCGTCTAAGGCACACAAGATTCCCGGTCCGATCGCGACAGCGATTATCGAACCAGGCGCTAAAGCGTAAATGTAAGAAGTATCACTAAAGCCCTCGTCGTCACTGACGGGGGTTTTTACTTTTGAGGACTTTATGTTTGGCCGTCTTCTTCTTGTTACAGCCGCATGCGTAAGCACTCAAGCGATGGCTCTTCCTTTCTTTCAAGGGCGAGCCAGCGGTGGTTATGTGTTCTTGGAGGGAGACAGTGGGGGCAAATCGGGGTCATCGGGCACGGTGTCAGCCGCGGGACGGTTTGGCTATCAGTTCGATAACACCAATTACTTTGCTGCCCTCGATGTAAACGCTTTCCGTGTCTACGGCATGGGCCCACTCGGCGCTGACAATGATGGCAATATCGCTTCTCTCGCTTACGGTCATATTTGGCCGAATTTTACCCTTTGGCTTTCCGGTGGCGCGGGCGAACTCAGAAGTTTCGATCGAGAAAGCGAGAAGACTCGCCCCTATAAGTATTACATCACCGAAGCCCAGCTTGGCGTTACATTCAATCTTTATACCTCCGATTCCGCACGTGTGGAACTCGGCTCAACGCTCGGTCGGATTACGCCGGATGCCGAGTGGCGTCAGCGGTATGGTTTGAAGGCGATCAATTCCCTGCAAATCGATATAGGATTCAAACTCCTAAATTGGTAGCCTGATCTTTGATTTAACATCGAACGAGTTGAGTGAGATCCCATGAAGAGAAACCAAGGCAAAGAAATCGCGGTTATCATCGGGAGCGCTTCACCCGAACTCGGCAAGAATATTTGTAAACATCTCGATATCAAGCCTACTGGGTCCGAAGTTATAACGTTTAGCGAAGGCAACACGTTCGTTCGCATCCTTGAGAACGTGCGCGGCAAGGATACCTACGTAATCCAAGGGGTCCATTACCCTGTTGACCGAAACTTCATGGAACTTTTATTTTGGATCGATGCGCTTAAGTTAGCCTCAGC
>JAZKGL010000149.1:0-12088 GCA_040385935.1 Bdellovibrionota bacterium | reverse complement strand
AAACACTCGGTGGCTTATCGTCAGATGAATCGGCTCACTACGGTGTCCTCAACGCGGCGGCATTCGCATTTGGGGCTTTAAGCAGTCAATCAACCGACATCACCGCAGCGAATATAGTCTCAGGTGCACTGCCCGCGTACACCTATTCCAAAGCCAACGTCCGTTCATAACGGATCGTATTCCAGCTGAAAAAAACCGCTCTGACGCCAAGTGACAGAGCGGTTTTCAACTGCAGTGAAATCAAGCCTCAGGGCGTCTGAAAGAACTGAGGTTCAGACGAAGGCCGAAGACGAATTTTCTTCTCGGTAAGATTAACTATATCGACAATGCGCTTATGCAAATCAAGCCAAGGTATCGAGGCTAATGGCTGTTTATCTTCAAGCAAAACACTGGTGAACGCCCCACCATAAATAGTCGTCAAGGTCCCCGCCTGACAGCCAAAGCTCGCACGATCTGAGCGAGAAGCCGTAAGGATAGTCGTATGGGGAAGCTTCGCCAAGGCGCTAGGATCAGACGCAGGATTATCCGTGTTTGAAATAAATCCACCGGTATAGCAGCCTTGAAAAATAAAAACTTTCTGCGTGTTATTATCAGCAGGAACAACTGAGGCAATCGCCTCTGGCGTGAGGTGATTAACCTTATCGCATTCGTGGTCGCCACTATCCAGCACGAGTGCGGGAGCGCGCGCGAGGCAGTCCGGTTCATCCTTCTCAAGTTTCGGTGCCTTTATTGGAGGCTGACCATGGGAGCTGGCATAAAGCACAAAGGTTTTGGGATTGGCCAACAGACCTTTTTGAATCGTGCGCAGGATCTCCTCTCGGGTCGCTACGCGGCAGTCGCTAAGAAAGTCTTTGAGTTCATCAAACTGCTTTTGGTCGGCAAAGTAGGAGATCGGATCAGGATTTGCGAAAAAACAAGCTGTCTGTTCGGCGTTGATACCCTTTTCAACTAAAAGCCCGCGGACAAAGGCCACTTCTTGAGCGAAGTTTGCAACTTCACTGCTCCCCGCAATCAGAACAGCCTTCGCGGGCAAATCTTGATTTCCACTGCCGAAGATCATAGGCGAAACCGTAGGTCGCTTGTCACCGGCAAGTAGCCAAGGCTCCAAGAGTTCCAATTTATCTCCGCCGTACATACGAACAGGCTCTTTAAGCCCAGGCGAAACAACTAAAAATCCAGGAAAAACTAGTTTCATTGTGTGCTGGTTAAGGAGTTCATATTCACGAGTAACATCCACCTGCACGAAATAAAAGGAGCCCTGACCTTTGGTAGCAAGCTTTCTGAGGGGGCGTTTGATTGCTTTACAGGCACTGCACCAACTCGTCTCAAATTCAACGACGACGGTTTTATCTTTCAGACGCTTCAGAGTTTCATCCAAGAGTTTGGGCGAGACGACAATAAGCTTATTATCTGCCATAGCCAAAGGCAGATCCTCGATGGATGACACCCTCACCGAACTCGCGCATGACATCTGAATGAGACTTAAGAACAGAAATAAAACAACGAAAGGAAGGTGGCTCATAGTCTAGGGACCTTTTCCTGAAGTACCGGCTTTTCTAGCAGCCTCCCAATCACCGGCCAACCTCAATTGCTGGCCGACTGAAAATTTTCGTTCTCAAGCAGTAAATCTATCCGCCAGTCTGGACTCCTTGCGTAAGTCACCGAGCAAGTCTAATATTTCCGAGCACGGAATATCACTAGCGGCGAGGATAGTCATGGCTTCATCGTTTCTTATAGTCTCAAGCTTGCTGGTTGCATCTATGATGGGGGCGATATTCTGGAAGTTCTGTCCGTCAGTGCCCGATAAAATCTATGGAATCACAGGCGTCTTGTTCTTTCTCGTCATACCCGGCATTCTGTCGGCCACCGGCCTGCTCTCAGATTTCAGCGACTTTCCGCCGGCACTGTTCAAGCTGCTCCTGACCCTCTTTATCCTTACTCTGATCGCGGTGCTAACGCCCTGGGGAGAACGATTAGTCCGTAATACTCCGATCAGCATCCTTATCTGCGCTCAGACATTTCGATTTCTACCTGAGATATTTCTCGTACTTGCTTATCGAGAAGGCACAGCTCCGATTCAGATGACTCTTCACGGGAAAAATCTAGACATCATTACGGCAGTGATTTCTCTCGTCCTTTTCCTGCGTTGGAAAAAGATCAGACAGCACCTGCAGCTCGCTATGTTTCACACGGCTGTGGGACTGCTCTTGCTCCTTAACGTGGTAGCGACAGCGATCCTCTCCATGCCTTCCCCGATTCGAATATATGACAATTCACCGTCCACTGCTTTCATCGGCACTTTCCCGAACACGTGGCTACCGTCAGTCCATGTCGTGGCTGCGTTGCTACTCCATGGACTGGCTATTCGTAAGATTATTCAGCAGCGAAAGATGCTGAACATCAAATAGTTTACCTTAGACCTTCTTTTTAAATTCTTTTTCGCTTTTCAAAGCTCTCTCAACACTCGGGCGCTGCTTCATCTTCTCATGGTGATTCAGGACACGCTCGCAAGAGCTGATTTCCACGCCTTTGGCCGACGCCCAGCTGGTCATCACAAAAAGATAGGCATCGGCAAGACCGAAGGTTTTGCCGGAAATGAATTCGCTCGCCTTAAGGTGCTCGTCGATCCAAGTAAACTTGGTCTTCAAGATATCCTTGAAGATCTGAGTGGCTTCGGCCGGCATCGATGGATTGAAGAGAGGCGTGAAATTTTTATGAATATCAGTTGTCAGAAAGTTAAGTCTTTCGAGCTGATGAAATCGCTCGATTCCCGATGTCGCAAGTAATCCAGCGTCGGGTTTGAGACCAGCTAGATACTGCAGAATGATCGAGTTTTCCGTGAGGACATCGCCCGAGTCCAGTTCAAGAGTTGGCACTTGACCCTTCGAATTAATTTTTCGAAAGTCGCCGCCTGAATAGGTCTTGTCCTTCATGTTAACAGGAACCAATGTGAAAGGCAGACCGAGTTCTTCGAGTACGATATGAGGGACCATCGAGCATGCGCTAGGACTAAAATAAAGCTTCATGGGGTATCCTTTGCTTGAACAAAAGTGATATCCCCAGACCTACCATGCACCGCAAATGAACATCAATCGTCAAAAATCTATTTAACTATCGAATCGTCGATAAAATCAGGCAAATTTCAGCGAGCTTGTTCTAATTTCACCTGAATAAAGTAGTCGCCCGTTACGACTCCGTTGGCCAATACGTGATGGGCGTCTTCATCTTCGTTTGGTGCATCAAGTTCGACGTTCCAAACGACTGGGTCTTTAGCGGAATCTTTCTTTACCTCGATATCAATCTGTTCGACTTCGACCCAATCACCGCTTGCCGAACGAATGCTATCGCCTACACTTAGACTGAAGGCCGTTTTGTTGCCTTCTTTGGTTGGGAAAGGATGCTTGCCTGTCACACTCACACTTTTGCCATCGGCAGTGATCTTAATCATAGGAACCTTTTCGGGCCCACGGGTAATACGGCGAATGCCAAAGGCTCGTTTCAGTAGCGGATTCCAAACGGTATCTTCATAGGTGAGCGAGCTGATGGCCTTTTGAGTGATGCCATCGCCTAGAGTAATTTGCGTATCGTCAGCAAAGCATCCACAAACACCGCGTTTAAAGAGTAACTTTCGTTTGCAGGTTTTCATATCATAAGTATAGAAATCTGCAAATTGGAGTCGATCCGTCCCACCGCCGAGTTGCCAGAAATCGGCAGGCATTTTCCCGTCCGCTTTTAGAGCGAGCTGAGCCGGAAGTTCAAAGTTGATACAAAGTTTTCGGTTGCTCGGAACTTTGAAATTCTGAGCATCCACATCGCGAACGAAGGCCGACGAAGAATCACCGAAGCCATTGTCGATCATATGCGCATTTAGAAAGCCGTTATCCCATTGCGTATGATCCTGAGGGCCAATGAAGGGGCACTCTTTCTGACAGTGGGCTGTGTAATCCATTGGTTCGGTACTGGGAGCCGCACTTCCAACGTTCAGCTGTATGGGAACAGATGCTACATACGTCTTGGTATCAGGACCGTATATGATCGCTGATAGACTGACCGTTTTAGATGCGGATACGTATTTACAATTAGCTCCGTCGCCTTCTGGGTCCTCAGTACCATCGTCGGCTGAAGCGGTTGCAAGATATTTGTTCGAAAGAGTTCCGATGATCTCATTTTTAGCGAGATAGTTGTTTGCATTATGAGAGATTTTTCCGTTCTGAAATCCACCGACGACACCAAGCTCATCCGTACCTAGCATAATTTTTGCGTTATAGATAACGCCCGTTCCTCTGACCCTTAGATCATAAAAGCCGGCTGGAATCGAAGTGAGGTCCGACCGGAAGTTATTAGCTCCCGCAGGACTAATTTCGAGGACAGGGTCTGAGGGTTGAGGAACTCCGAGCGGCACTCGCGCACGCAAATAAACCTTCTGATCGACATTATCGATTTTTTCGGTGCTATCCACCTCTACATCTACACTGGTGGCTAAAGGCCCCGTGAAGTTGGTTTGGAGGAGCTTAAGTTGAGTCAATTTCAGAGCGACGTCGGTCGTCGATGAGTTTCCCGCCATCACGGAGTTGGCTTCTTTTAAGTCTTTTTTATTAAAATCACTCACATTCAATTGTATGCTCGTTCCATTGCCTGTCTTCGAATAATTCTTAGGTTCGGCACCCACAAGTTGAATTTTCCAGTACGGGTCGTAGTAGTTTGATGCGTAAAAAACAGGAAGATACTGACCACTCGCCATTTTCCTGTTACTCATCATCGCCTTGAAGCGCGAGGTTGCGTTCAACACCGCTTCATTCGCGGTCAAGCGATGGTTTGCTATCTCAGCCTGAGAGATTTCCCGCTTGTTGTTCGAGGCGATCCTGCTTGTATAAAGGGCTGCAAAAGATAGCACCGTCACAGCGGAGAGAGCTGCGAACGCCGTAGAACCATCGTTTTTGCTTTTAAAGATTTTCATACAGACCCCTTTTTTCAAGTTCAAGACCAACACGAAAGATAGGGAAACGCCGAGCCAACTAAGGGCTAACGCAGCGCGGATCGTTATAGGGAAGGCGGACCTCGATCAGCTTGTTTGTCACTTCAAGAGGAACGGATCGGGTGATACTCGCCGTCGCAAGGGCCGCCTTCAACTCGTCGGCAGGCAATGACGTGTTCTTCGCAAAGTAGCTAGAGACATTGGATCTGAATTTTTCAGAAAAATTATTGGTTCCATAGCTAAGCATGCGATCGCCCGCGATCACCACATGCTGGAAGAAGAATTTCGTTTCAGCTAAATTCGCTGTACGTTTCGCCTCGCTCGCAGCCCTGTCGTCACTAATTTTTTCATGAGTTTTCATCTTTTTCGGCTGGCAAGATTTACCATTTTTATAGTCTGAGCAAATATGGAGGCCAAAGCTGCGATCACGCGGCCCGGTGTAGTCAATTTTAAATATGTGCTGCGTGGCTTTGTAAAGGCTAAGGACATTGGTTCTGTAGGAATCACCCTGTCCGCCATCTTCGGGTTCGAGGCTGATAAGGATATTATCCTTACTCACATCACCGACAGCGGCTTTCATCGTGTCGATGTCACCGGCCATGCACCAGCGTTTTACGGGAATCAGTTTTACAGGAACAGAAAGCTTACTGCCGGTTCTCGTGAGATTAAGCGACTTAAGACCGATATCAGAAATCGCTGTGTACTCGCGTCGCTCGGCAGCAACGGCTGCTATATATTCTTGACGACTCTGTTTAACTTCAGGGGCACTCGAAACAGGAGTGACGGCCGTAGCTTTTTTGGCTTCCACTTTAGATAAGAGTGTTTTCGCAGGCGCCGCGACCTGCGGATTTTTCGGTCGACCGATGAAGTAAACACACGCAGCGAGACCTACCGCACCCACAACGATCTTCGTTGAGGATGAGGATGACGGTGACTTCTGCAGCTTGTGTTTCGTCTTCTTCATTGAGTTGTTACTTTCTATGGTGCTGAAATCTATATCGGACGTTAGCTCTGATAAATAAACTTAAAATTTCCCTGCACTTGTCAGAATTTCAGTCGCTTACATAAACTTTTTTTATGCAGTCCTCCAAGGCGCACTAAGTCATTGTTCATAAACACTAAAGAGCAGTTCGATTTAAAAAGGGGAGACCGGTCAATTCTTTCGCGGCGTAAGATTTCAAAGAAGATTTGTGTAAGGATTATTCCCGCCTAAAATTTTTCCCAAAACTTTCGATTTTCAAAGCTGGGACGATTTGAGGGTAGATAGTCTGTGCCCGAAGGTATAAACCATTTAAAAACTGGCCACCCAGTTATCGATCAATGGGGAGAATTGACTATGAAGTATGCTAGCGGATTTTTGCTGAGTGCTATGCTTATCAGCAGCAGTGGACAGGCAGCCGATATTGTAGGCACGTATGCCTTAAAGGAAGTCGTATCTCAGAAACAAAGAGTGCTACCTAAGCCTTTGCCCACTCTCCCTCTCGTCTCGACCTCGGTAGGCTTCGCGACTATTCGCCAGGACGGTGGCAAGCTCATCATGACTGAGAGCTTTTGCCAGATCGATCTTACGCCAAAATTCCCTGTCAATCCCATCGTTCCAGAGGGTTTAACAAAGGCGATTATCGTTGAAGGCGAACTCTTCAGCGAAACCGTAGATGGCAAGACGGTCTACTCGCGTCCCGAAGCGCCAACACCGGTCGGTGTGAGACTCGAGGACCCTTTCAATGATCCATTGCCTACCGATGCCAGCGATCCTCGCATTTGGGATGAGGATGGGGACGGCAAACTCGGCGTTACGTCAGTGATTAAGGGGTTGGTGTCTGGCGAGGCTTATTCTGTTCGTCGCGAACGCTACACCCTTCAATTTGAGGCGACTAGCGAATCGACTTTTGCAGGCTTCATCGTGGATCGATCGGAAAATTACATACTCGCAGCCACAAACAAGAATCTCGAGCGTCAGCTTGAACTCGAACAAGACTCTGATCCAAACAAATCAACAGTCCAACTCGTGCGCCTAAGCGCTGAGATGGACTGTCAGACTTTGCTCAAACAAAAAGATAAGCTTTTCAAAAAATAGTTTAGAGCGATCCCTTGCAGGTTTGGCGATCACAAAGCGTGAGTCGCCAGCCATGCAAGATCTAGTTCCACATCACGTACGACACGCGGTGAGACTGTGAGTTCTCGGTTTTCGAGATAGCTTAAATTATGAAAGTCGAAACGTTCGTCGTTTAGCTTATGGCACGACGCGCAGGACGTGTTAGGCACCAAGGTCTTCGTACGATCGGCGAGGACAGGCAAGAGGTTGCGGCGATCGTTAACAAAGAGCAAGACGTTTGCACGAAGGCTCTGCAAATTCGCCGACTCATAAAACTTGTCGTCATCACGAGCCATGCTGCCCCTTTGAGAATGGGAGCTGGAAAACAAAACTTCGTTGGTCTGCGGCGAGATCAATTCGATAGGCATTTGTTTTATGCGGCCGTCCTTAGCTTCATAAGATAAAAAGATCCACTCATCCAAGTGAGCCGGTTCACGACCTTCTGGCAAAGAAAAGGACGTTAAGCCTCGAAGTGCGTTGCTGCGCGCATATTTTTGCAAAAACCCTTCCCATGCCTTGGCAAAGGCCTTCTCCGAAGCATCTGAATCCATCGACTCAGGTCTTAGCCCAATTGCATTGTAAGAGGATGCAGGCAGTTGCCGAAGGGCAAGTAAATCCTGAAGTAAAACTTTGCTCACCCGATTGCGAAGCGTTTGAAATCTATCCATACGAGAAGCAGGAAGCTGCGCGAAGGTCGCCTGCTCACGCACTCCTTTAGCAATCTCCTCCAAATAAGACCGAGCTTCGACGGCTTCGGCAAGGGACAAGACGAGTGAAGGATCGACGGGATAACTTGCATGAATAGCGCGATCGTCAGCGGAGGCTTCCATATAAATTGAGTGTAATATCGTCTTTCTCTGAATGGCTTGCCATACAACCCGAACCTCAGGCCAGCAGAGTTCATTGATATTTTGCTTTGGATTTTGCCCGAGAGGCTGACAGGGAACGACTCGCGCGGACACTATGTGCCAGTCTTCATAGGGGCTTTCGGTTTCCAAAACTTCGCCAGCCGAGGTTTGCTGATAGTCTGCATGAAGAGTCGCAAACCATTCACTTGGAAAAATCGCCTTATTCTCCGCCTTGATAGCATATTTCATAGGCACGAGGAGTTTGGATTCCATAGGCAAAGCAATGGCGAGATCTTTTTCAGCGATACCTCGTTGGGCGAGGCCATTGCTGCTGAGAAACGCTGAGACGGCAAGAGCAAGCACAGTAACGGTTTGGCTTAAATTCATTTGCGTATTCCTGTCAAAAAACAAAGTCCGCTTAAACTGAATGAATAGTTAAAAAATAGCGAGAATCATTTTCAATGTATGACCCCGTCTTGCGTTCGTATGTCGCTCAAACTTTAGCTTTTTTGTTAATTTCGCTTCGGAGTTGATTCTTTTTGCGAGGGAGGTTTAGGTGACAGCAAGAAGCAAACTTGAAGAGGATACACAATGAAATCTAAGTCTTTTTTGGCCTTAAGTCTCATCACTTTGGCCTTGTCTGCGTGCGGCTCGCAGTCATCCGACAGCTCTGCAAAAATCGTTGGCGGCACAGCCGTCACGGCAAACAACGAAATTGCCAAGTCGACAGTCATCATGATGCAGAACGGCAAAACCGTGTGTAGCGGTGTGTTGATTGCGCCACGTCTAGTCGTCTCTGCCGCCCATTGCTACTACCTGCTCAATAAGAATAAGCCTGTCACTATTGGATTTGGCCTGAGCGAGAAGAAGGTAAAACAAGTTTTGGTGGAAGCCTTTGTGCCAAATGCCGCGTATGACGCCGCTGCTGGAACCCAGGGCAGCACCGTGATTCCAGTCAACGACATCAGCGTTCTGGCGCTGGCCGAGGACGCGCCGGCTGGTTATGAACCAGTGAGAATGTTGACCGAGAGCGACGATGTCGATGTCGGCGAGACTGTGACCTTGGCCGGTTTCGGTAAGACCGATATCAAATCCGGATGGTTCGGGACTCTGAGTGGAGTGCTTTACGAAGTAGACACTCGAGTTGTGACTTTGGCTCCGCAATCCAAAGAAGTCTGGCTTGAGGCTGATGCGGGCAAGGGTGCATGCAACGGCGACTCTGGTGGACCTGCTTTTGTTCGAGTCGGTGGAGAACTTAGACTCCTCGGCGTGACGTCGCGAGCACGCGAATGTAAATTCGATTTCATCTACACGGATCTGCGTTACTTCCAAAAGTGGATTCGCGACACATCTTCTAATTTCTGAGTTTTCTCTCGTTGATTAGCCTTCGCGATCAAGGTGATCAACGAATCGTCGTTGCTCAAGATTAAGCGTTATCAGCTAAGTCGCTAATACTAATAATCTATCAATGAAAAGAGCTACAAAGCTGCTGCTTTGTAGCTCTTTTACGTCAGAATAGGCATTGGTTTCTATTCGAAGCTCATGCATATTCCGCGAGCAGAGACTTTCGAACAGAGCATGAATCCTATCCATCACGTCCAGGAGTGTTAACGATGATCCCTCGCGCTCGGAAATTGTTGAAAAAACTTTCGCTACTCGTGCCTCTCGCTTTCGGTGTTGCCGCGATCGGTGCAGCCGAACTCAACGCGGCGGTTAACGGCCCTTGGCAAGGCGCAGAACTTCGCTCCAAACGTGAGTTCGGAGTTTCAGGTACTCCGCTCCGCGTAACCTGGCGTGCAAAGCCTGCTCCTGGAAACTGCACAATTACTTTGCTCTCGCTCTTTAACGGCGACCGCATCTTTACCAACAACCAAGGTCGTTGGTCGGAAATCGATTTTGAGATCTACGGGGGATCTTATAACCAGCCAAGCAAGCACGCATTCCAAACGCAATACATTACCTATAATGAACTAACCGATGCTGCGACCCAACGAGGTCGTGGCCATGCTGTTCAACATTATATCGGTGGCCCCGTTGCGGATATTTGGGACGGCGGATTTCACGACTTTCAAATAGAATGGCTCCCGAGTGCAGGAAACGATGCACGCATCGTGTATCGCGTTGATGGCCAAGTGATTCGTTCGGATGTCGGCGGTGATATTCCTCGTTTGGAGAATCTTCTTGAAGCCAATACAGGGGTTTGGATCAGTAAGGTGAATGATAAAGACAGTTGGGGGTGTACCGATACATCGGATCGTCCTGAGCAAACTGTAGTAACGGTTGACTCGTTTCGCATTGAAGAGCAACACGGTGAGAGTTGGACTGTAATCGAAGATCGTCCCTTCAATTGGGATGGTGATATCGATGCAGGATTTGATCGGTCGAATTGGGGTTTTGAGTCCTTTGATGGCACATACTGTTACGGCAACGCTAACCGCACCTCAGAAAATTATCTTCGTCTCGAACTCGATCGCAACTGCGGATATAACGATTATTCAGTGCCTGTCCGTCCGGCTTTGCCTCGTCCTGAAGGTCTAACCGATAAAGCTGTCTATACCTTCACCTCCGCGAATAGCAATCTATGCCTGGATGTAGAAAATTTCTCAACAGCGCTATCGGCTCCTCTCCTTCAGTGGGATTGCCATGGCGGAAACAATCAGCAGTTTCGTTTGGTTCCATCGGGAGCCGGTTATTACGAGCTTCGTAATGTAAACTCAGGCCTATGTCTTGACGTTGCAAGCTATTCGTTAAGTGAAGGTGCGCAGATTCTTCAGTTTACTTGCCACGGCGGGCCGAATCAGAAGTTCGCTGTTCAATCGCTCGGCAATCAAACTTACAGTCTAAAGGCTTTGCATAGCGGTCAGTGTTTGAGTTTTGGTGGTCCTGACAGTGCGGCTCACCGCGCACCGGCAGTCCAACAACGGTGTGATGGAAGTGCGAAGCAAGCGTGGCGCTTAGCACCAGTCGCACGATGATTTAGAGTATCGGCAGCAAGGAAGAGCAGGCTTTAGAAAGCCGGCTCTTCCTTTTTTATTTTCGAGGGCGATAGCGCAATGAGAGCCATCCTTCGCCGAATGGTTTCGACTCGATGAGTTCGAGTGAGAGTCGGAAATCACGAGGGAGCACAGGCAGATCTCCGCCTATCGTTTTTGGAACAACGAAGAATTGAAATTCGTCGATCAGACCAACGCGCATCGCTTGGGCCGCGAGGTTTGGTCCGGCTATGCAGAAACTTTTGGATGATTCATCTTTGAGTTTTTTGATGGCCAAGGGTTCAAAATTGGATTCGAGTTTAGTCTTTTTGGTCGAAACCTCATCCAGGGTTTTTGAGTAGATGATTTTGTTTGCGGCTTGCCAGATATTTGCAAAATCCTTGGTCGCCGGCGTGAGATCCCCCATCACTTCGGGTGTGTCCCAAACTTTCATCGTTTCATAATTTTTGCGTCCGTACAGGTGCGTGCCCATTGGCCGAAGAGCATCTGTCATGAATTGCATCTCCACTTCCCCGGGCGCTGACCATTCGTAATCATGCGAAGAAAGGAAACCATCGAGTGATACGGGCGTGATGTAAAAAAGTTTTCCCATACATCCTCTAAGGGCTAAGCAACAAGATAAGTCAAGATAGCATTAAATCTTTGAGAAAATAAAATTGCAATAATTCGGGAAGCCGAGTTTCTTGGAGGCGCGCGACGGCCGATTTCTTCTTTTCACGGACGTCCCTATCCTTCAAACCTTACCGACCCCGGAGATCCATGTGCGTCTCAAATTAGCCGGACTCTTCCTCATAAACGTCCTAACTGCATGCCACAATGATGGAAGTAGCTCGTCAAATCCTCCTCCTGCTGTCGCATCATCACCCACGACACAACCCGTACCCACTCTAGTTTCAGGAACAGAGATTGACTCGACTGCCCCTTCGGTCCTGAGGGTTTATCAGGTCGAAAACGAGCTGACGGTGGCTATCGTGTTCTCGGAGCCTATGCATAATTATGTGAGGTTCAGCGCAGCAGTAAGTAATTACCTTTGGAACGAAAATAAAACTGAGCTGAGAGTATTCTTTCAAAAGGATCAAAATCTAACCGAATCAATGGATCTCGTTATAACCGAACTTCGAGATGTGACATCCTCTCGGCAATAAATTACCGAGCATCCTGTAGTTAGGACGCAAAG
>JAZKGL010000148.1:0-17134 GCA_040385935.1 Bdellovibrionota bacterium | reverse complement strand
CGGATAAGAAGTCGTTTAGTGGTGGGTCGAAGATTTCGCCTAGCCAGGCTGCGAACGTTGAGCCCGCGCCGCTTCCTGCGCCTAATCCCGATCCTATTGTGGATTCGCCGATAACTGACGAAAAAGATACATTCAAGGACTGTGATAATTCAAATGGTATTGGAGTTGTTGGGACAGTCTATCGACTTGAGAAGTCAGAAGGAAAATTCTTAGATTTTTCTTCTCGTACTCCTGTGTCTGATATTTGCATCAAACAGTTTGATATCAATAGACGAGATTTCGACGAAGGTTTCCCAGGTGTTAGTGATTTGAAACAATGGTTCGGTATAGATTTCTACGGTAATTTAACAGTTGATATCGCAGGTGAATACAAGTTCAAGATCGTTTCAGACGATGGAAGTATTTTCCTTATTGATGGTCACGAAGTTATAAATAATAACGGTACGCAAAGCGCAACAGCGAAAGAAGGATCTGCAGTTCTCACCGCTGGCGTACACAAAATCAACGTCAAGTATTTTCAAGGACCACCGAACGAGATTGCTTTAGAACTCTTTTGGACGCCGCCAGGCGGAAATGAAGTCTATGTTCCTTCGAAGAATTTAAAGCATGCAAATTGATTTCTGAGAAGGCGGTCACTTGGCCGCCTTTAATCAGAATGGCGGCACGGGCTCTCCTACCTACGAGTCAAGCTGTAACCCAGCCTATTGATAACAATTCTCATCAACCCATCCAAAAGATGTTACTCAGCTATTCATAAAGACCGCGGAATGCCTTGCCAGTCAGGGTTCAGAGCAACGTTTTGCACTTGCTCTCGATGAAATTGATACCTATTATCAACGGCTCTGAACGTCTATGTCACGGAGTCCTCCGATGAAATATCAATCTCTCTGTATTCGCTCGCTTTTATTCGCAGCTGTCCTAAATCAATCTTGCGACTCGTCGTCTTCAAGTTCGTCCAATCCTCCATTGGGGTCAGGGACACCGACTGGCAACACAACGGGTGACAACGCAACCGGTACAGTTCCTCCAGGAACAACGCCCGGCGCAGACACAGCGACGACGACTCCAATTGTCGAGACTGAAACAAAGCCTTACGTAATTTCAGGCAACTCCTTTCAACTCATCGCCGGACTTAGAAACAATCGCGCAGGCTTCATCAAGGATCTCGGCGCTGGCGTTTCGAGCAAAATCGCGAGTTTCGAAGGCGCAACGACCGATCTCACAGCAGCTGCCAACGCTTACTGCGCTAGTTACTCGCCCGAAAGTCTGACGGCGCTCAAAGATAAATTCAAAACAGCCATGCTCGACTGGCAGCAGCTTGAACTCTATCAAATGGGTCCGATGACTGAGAAGAACAGCACCTTGAAGTCTAAGATCTACAACTGGCCAATCGTTCCTTATCTCTGCAAAATCGATGAGCAATCGATGTTTGCGCGTGAAGACGGCGACGAGTTTCTCTTTCCAGAAGAAAACAATAAGATCGGTCTTCAGGCTCTCGAATATCTTATTTTTGAAGAAACCCTCGAAACTGGTTGTCCAATCGGGGAGATCAAAACCAAGTGGCTAGCTCTGAGTCGGCAAGAAAAATTAGAAGCGCGATGTGCCTACATGAAACCCGTTGCTCGCGAACTGGGTGTCAACGCTTCCACGTTGAAAACGGCCTGGGGAACCACAGCCGACAACTACCTATCCCGCAAAGTCGGAAACGCCGAAGCCGAACAGTCAGCCATGCAGGAGATGTTTAACAACATCCTCTATATCGATATCGAAATGAAAAATAAAAAAATCGGTATCCCAGCTGGCCAAGACATCAAGGGTTGCCCTAAGTCGCCAGCCCCTTGCATCGACAAACAAGAACTTCGTTACAGTCGCCTATCTCGCGAAGCCTTGAGCGAAAACGTTAAAGTCCTCGCCGACATCATTTTTGGATTTGGCGAGCCTCGTCGCGGCGGCCTCTCAGCTATCATTCGTCAGGAAAGCGCTCCTGCTTCTGCTGAAAAATCTGAGAAGAATGTCTCCGATCTTTTAACTCTTATCGACACCGAGAAGAGCAATTTTGATGATCTGCTTGCCAAGAAAAACGAAGATTGCGAAGCCACTCAAGTCAGTTGGATCTGTCAGGTACAAAAGTCTATCAAAACCGTCGTTGCCGACTTCAAAGCCGAATACGCAAACGTCCTTAAAGTCAATGTGCCAGTCGAAAAACAAGGCGACAACGATTAAACAAAACGTAAAAACATTTGTTTCACGCAATAAATCAATTGATATTGATAACTGTTTTCATTATTGATGGTACTGTTTTTAAGCTCCTTCTTTTTTCAAACACCACGGAGATCTCAATGAAATTCGGTTCACTCCTTCTCGCTGGCGCTCTACTCGCTCCTGCTTTGAATGCAGCTCCCGTTGATCAAGCGAAAGCTAAGGTTGCTCTCTCAGCTTACGCACAAAACGTCTATAACGCTTACAGCGATGCCAACGTCAAAGTTCTCGCTTTGCAAACAGCGGTACGTTCGTTTGTTGCTGCTCCCAGCGCTGCGACTCAAGAAGCGGCAAAAAAAGCTTGGCTTGATTCACGTGTTGTTTGGGGCCAAACAGAAGTTTTCCGTTTCTACGAAGGCCCAATCGATGACGCAACTTACGGCGTTGAAGGTCTGATCAACGCTTGGCCCCTTGACGAAGCTTACATCGATTACGTCGTTGGAAATACCAGCGCTGGTATCATCAATGACGTGAAGAACTTCCCTGTCATCAACGAAGCCATTCTTCTCGGTGCTAACGAGGCCGGTTCCGAAACGAACGTAGCCACAGGCTTTCATGCGATCGAATTCCTCCTTTGGGGACAAGATCTTTCGCAAACTGGCCCAGGCGCACGTCCTTTCACTGATTTCGTAGTGGGCAAAGGCGTAAACGCAGCTCGTCGTGCGACATACCTAACAACAGTGACTAACCTTCTCGTAAAACATGTTGCGACAGTTAAAGCCGCTTGGGATCCAGCTGTTGCGACAAGCTACGGCGCAACCTTCGCGTCGCAAGATGTCAACGAAGCATTGACTAAAGTCTTCAAAGGAATGAGTTCGCTCTTGACTGACGAACTTGCCGGTGAGCGCATGTACGTGGGCTACGAGTCGAAGTCGCAAGAAGACGAGCACTCATGTTTCAGCGACAACACGCATGTTGACATCATCCAAAACGTTCAAGGCGTAGTCAACGTTTGGAACGGCCTATACGGCCGCACTCAAGGCGCAAGCATCAAGTCTTTGGTTGACGCTCCTACGGCACGCCGGGTGGATCGCGCATTGGCCTCGGCCCTTTCAGGCGCTCAAGCTCTGCCAAACCCGTTTGATTCTCTTTTGATTGCCGATGACGAAAGCGAAGAGCGTAAAGTATTTCTCGACACAATCTTGACTATTCAAGATGCAGGAACTGCGATAAAAAGCGCTGCAGAGAATGTTGATCTTGAGCTTCCAGTCGAATAATTGACCCGAACTTTTTACCCTGAGAGTCCTATTTTGGAAAAGCGTAGCTCCGTTTTTAAACGTTGGTTGATACTTCCCGTCACACTCGTTGTGGTTGGTCTTATCACTCCTTCAGGCCGGGCGACTGAGACCGCAGAAGATCTTAATCTTGGTGGCTCTGCTACGGTTTTCCAATCAAACTCTCAGGGATTTTCTTTGCCATTCCCCACCCTGAGTGGGATCGAACGCCTTCAGTTTCAGGCCGGTGATGCTTTGTTCACCGAAGCCTGGGTTTCCTCACCTTCGTCCACGGTTGGCCGCGACGGACTTGGTCCCTTGATGATCACTAAGGCCTGCGCCAATTGCCATCTTAAGGATGGACGAGGCGCGCCGCCTAAAGATGAAAACGATGAGCCTGTGGGTTTGCTGCTTCGTCTGAGTTCAGAAGAAGCCCATGCCTACGGTGATCAAATACAAAACCGCGCTGTCCTAGGAGCTGAGCCCGAGGCCTCGATTAAATTCACCTGGACCGAAAAGCCAGACGGTTTTCCTGATGGTTCTAGCGTTAACCTTCGATCACCGACGATTCGTTTAGATAAGCTCGCATATGGTCCTTTGCCCTCGGATCTACAAATGTCAGCTCGCCTTGCACCGCCGCAGCATGGTCTCGGCCTTATCGATGCCATAGACGCTGCCACTATTCTTGAATGGGTAGACGAGAAAGATGAAAACGGCGACGGAATCTCAGGTCGCGCAAATTACGTTTTGAGTCATTCAACCAACAAGATCGAGCTGGGTCGTTTCGGGTGGAAGGCCAGCCAGCCCTCGCTACGTGATCAGGATGCAGCCGCATTCATCGGTGACATGGGTCTGACCTCGACTCTCTTTCCTTTGCAAAATTGCACCGATCTGCAGACCGTCTGTAAAGACCTACCAAACGGCGGCGATCCCGAAGTTACCGATAAACAGCTGAATCTCATGTTTCACTACTCCCGCTTTATCGCAGTGCCTGCGCGTCGGGACGTTGATGATGCTGAGGTGAAAAAAGGTCGGACATTATTCTTTGAAGCCAATTGCCAAAGCTGTCATCGCCCCTCCATGGTCACCAGCGCAAACTCAGATCACAAACTTCTTCAAAACCAAAAAGTCTGGCCATACTCCGACTTTCTTCTCCATGACATGGGCGAAGGTCTTGCCGATCACAGAGCTGATGGACTTGCGACTGGGACTGAGTGGCGAACGCCTCCGCTTTGGGGCATAGGACTTACTGGTGTCGTGAATTCGAACGAGTTCTATATGCATGACGGACGCGCGCGCACAGTGGAAGAGGCTGTACTCTGGCACGGCGGCGAAGCCGAGAAGAGTCGAGACGCTTATAAAAATATGAGCGCGGAAAATCGCAAAGCTCTCCTTCGCTTTCTAAAATCCCTTTAAAAATCAAACCCGTCTTGGTCGCCAGCGTTTGAGTAGCAAGGAATTGCCGACAACGCTGACGCTACTGAGAGCCATCGCAGCTCCGGCCAACATCGGACTTAAAAAGCCGAAAGCCGCCAATGGAATTCCAATCACATTATAAAAAAACGCCCAGAATAAATTCTGTTTGATCTTCGCATAGGTGCGTTTAGAGATATCGATCGCGTCGGCGATGAGCAGAGGATTGCTATTCATCAAAGTTATGCCCGCAGTTTGCATAGCAACATCGGTACCGCCGCCCATGGCCATACCCACATCAGCGGCTGCGAGTGCCGGGGCATCATTGATTCCATCCCCCACCATAATAGTGATTTCATTCGCTTGCCGAGCATTTTGAATGATGCGCGCTTTATCCTCAGGTGTCGCTCGGGCATGATAGCCCGAGATACCCAGTTCTTTCGCAAGGTTTTTGACAGAAATTTCGTGATCGCCTGAGATCAAGATGACATTCATATGCAAATCATGAAGGGCTTTAATTGCTGCGCGAGACTCTGGCTTAATTTGATCTTGAAATCCGAGTGCTCCGAGAACTCCGTCTTCTGTGACCAAAAGGGAACTTGTGAAACCTTCTTTTTGCCAGGCCTCGGCACTACCCGATTCGTGCGGAAGATTGTGCGATTTTAAATATAAAGAAGAGGCGAGTGTATAGAGAGTGCCATCGACTGAGCCACTCAATCCCCCGCCTGGAATCGTCTTCACTTTGTCGGCTAAATGATAGACTATGTTTTTTTCCCGAGCTTTTTGAATGACGGCTTTAGCGAGAGGATGCTCGCTTCCCGCTTGAAGCGCGGCCGCTATACGTAAAAAATCGGCTTCGGGCAAAATGGATTCGTAGCGCTGAAGCTCAGGCTTACCCTCGGTTAAAGTCCCTGTCTTGTCGAATGCAATCGTAGTTGCTTTATGTACTGTCTCCAAAGCGTCGGCATCACGAATTAAAATACCAACGCGTGCAGCGTTCCCTGTTCCTACCAAAAGGGAAGTCGGAGTGGCTAAACCCAAAGCGCAAGGGCAAGCGATAACCAGGACGGCGACACCACGAATAATTGCAATCTGCCAATTGCCATCGGAAAGCCCCCAACCGAGAGTAACGAGCATAGCCACGAACAAAACGGTGGGAACAAATACCGCGCTGACCTTATCCACGAGTTTTTGAATCGCAGGTTTTTTCGCCTGGGCGTCTTCAACATATCGAATGATCTTTGCAAGCACAGTCTGTGCGCCCACGGCCTTGGTTTCGACTATCACCGCGCCTTCGCCGTTCAAAGAACCGCCTGTCACTGCATCGCCGGTGCCCTTTAAAACGGGAAGACTCTCACCTGTGATTAAAGACTCGTCAACAGAGGTTTCGCCTTCTAGGATAATCCCATCCACGGGAATCGTTTCGCCAGGCTTGATAAGCACCCGATCGCTCAGTTTAACTCTATCCGAGGGTATATCGATAAAAGTATCACCGCGTTTCACATGGGCGATCTCAGGCCTGAGTTTTTGCAAAGCACGAATGGCCGATGTTGTTTGATATTTTGCGCGAGATTCTAAGTACTTTCCAAAAAGAACGAGAGTGATAATGACAGCCGAACTCTCAAAGTAAAGTTCGTGATGATGGTTGTGCACAAATAAATTGTAGAGCGATAATCCAAATGCGGCTGAAGTACCGATCGCTACGAGTAGATCCATATTACCGCTGAGTGCACGGATCGACTTCCATGCGGAAATATAAAATCGTGCACCAAAGTAAAATTGAATTGGAGTAGCCAGCGCTAGTTGGAAGTAGCCTGGAAGCATCAGGTCAAAGATCATAGGTAAAATCAGAGGGATTGTAAGAAGGGCTGCAATCAAGAGATTGAGTCGCTCTTTTTTGAATTTATCGTCCGACTCAGAATCCTTAGTCGCTTCCGCTAATTGAAGAGTAGCTTCGTAACCCGCTTTACTGATCGTTTGAGCGATGACTTCGGGAGTGACCAGCTCCGGATTGAATTGAATCATTGCGGTCTCCGTCGCAAGATTCACACTGGCCTCAGCTACGCCAGGTAGTTTTTTAACAACCTTTTCGATGCGAGCGACGCAGGATGCGCAGCTCATTCCTTGAATATCGAATTTTTCCTGGTGTATAGAAAATTGAGTCATCGGTAAGCCTTTCTTAGAGCCAGATCTTTACCCCAGCCACTGCAGAGTTTCTTGCAGCTGCCTCAGCATCTCCATCGTCTTTAGCGTCTAGGTATTGGGAGGATTCAAGGCCAATATAGGGGGCAAAACGCCGATAGATTTCATAGCGAAGTCTAAGGCCGAACGTTAAGTTATTGCTAGACCTTCCTAGAGTATCGTCTCTATCAAAAAGATCTGCCATGTCTACTTCGAGGCGAGGGCTGAGTATCAAACGCTGGGTGAATAGAAGTTCATATTCTGCTTCCGCGTTGAGAGCCACGCGTCCCTTATCTCCGAGGTAAAGATTGGCATTCGTTTCAAACCAATAGGGCGCCAGTCCACGAAGGCCAAGTGCAAGGAAGCCTTGACCTGTTGATTCACCCGCATCATAGCGAAGTCCCGCGACAGCGTCCCAGTAAGGGGCTATAGCATGAGCCCATAACAATTCGTTTTCGCTCTCAGATATCTTGTGATCAAAAATTTCCCCTTCACTTCGCAGCAACCATTTTTCAAAACTCGTTCCGTACCAGAGTTCGCCCTCAAATTGTCCGGCAGGTTTTTCATCCCTGGTGCCGACAATTTCGAAGCGTTCCATAAGGAGTGCGAGATAAGAATCATCGCCTCCATGAGAATGCGCAGGCATTCCCTCTACCAAGTAAGGGTTCGAATGTTGCGTATAACCCCCTGAATGAGCATGAGGATCTCGCGGTCCTTCGTCGGTGTCTTCATGCGCAGGAGGAGCCGCCTCTTGATGATGGTGCTCGTGCTGGGCCATCGCTATGTTTGTATAGAAAAGAAAACAAAGTAGTTTCTTCACGCGACGATCACCTCACGGAACATACCGGCATCCATATGGAAAAGAAGATGACAATGCCAAGCCCAGCGACCGAGAGCATCAGCGGTCACAGCGAAACTCATACGCTGCGCGGGTTGAACCTGAAACGTATGACGACGGACCTGAAACTGACCTGCCTCATTCAGAACATCGCTCCACATACCATGCAAATGCATAGGATGAGTCATCATCGTATCGTTGTGCAGAGTCACCTTCAGACGTTTTCCATGAGGAAAATGGACAGGCGTAGTCTTAGCAAACTCGAGGCCATCAATTGACCATGAATATCGTTCCATATTTCCTGTTAAATGCAGCTCTATCTCTTTGTGAATATCCTGCTTATCCGGTGTGTACTGCACGGAATGGAGATCATCCAAGGTCAAGACCTTTCGACCGTTATTTCTCAGGCCGACACCAGGATCATCCAGTCTCAATTTCGGATTATCCACAAGCATATCCACCGAAGGTCCATACTCACTCGATGCGTGTCGTACTTTAGGCCCCTGATGCTCATGATGACTCCCATGGTCATGACTCATGCCATGCCCCATATCACTCATACTCAACCACTCCGGAGCATCCCGCTCGGGAACAGGCGCCTCCAAACCTTTGCGCACCGCTAGGGTCCCTCGGCAATGACCACTTCGATCCATTGTCTGCGCGAATATCGTATGCGCATCCTCAACGGGCGTAACGATAGCTGCATAGGTTTCGCCCGATCCGAACCGAAACTCGTCGACACTTACGGGATTTACCGGCAAACCATCGACTTCAACGATACGCATCTTGAGGCCTGGGATTCTCACATCGAAAAATGTGTTGCTAGAGGAATTGATAAATCTAAGTAAAACCTCTTCGCCTTTTTTGAAAAGGCCTGTCCAATTCTGATCGGCGCGTTGTCCATTTAAATGATAACTCATCGAGTAGGCCGACAGATCAGAAAGATCGACCGGACTCATTCGCATTTGATTCCACATCTTTCTCACGTCTAGAGCCTTATCGAGCCCAAATCGTTTGATGTCGGAAATAAAGTCGGGGACTGTCGGTTCGTTAAAGTTATTGAACTCAGAATTGATCTTCAGCCGCGCAAACAATCGAACCGGATCTTCGTCCGTCCAATCCGAAAGATGAATCAGATGCTCTCGCATTTTACCGAAAGCGCCGTTTCGCGGAAGGATGATGATCCCACCATAAAGCCCGCGCATCTCTTGAAAGCCTGCGTGCGAGTGATACCAGTAGGTTCCCGTTTGATTCACTTGAAAGGTGTAGGTAAAGGTTTCGCCGGGCGCGATCCCGCTAAAGCTGATCCCGGGGACACCATCCATCTGAAAGGGCAAAATAATTCCGTGCCAGTGAATAGCGGTCATCTTCGAAAGAGTGTTACGCACGCGAATCGTAACGGTATCACCCTCGCGCCAGACAAGAGTCGGAGCCGGCAAAGAATTATTCACCGTATAAGCGATGCGATCAGAACCATTAAAATTGACAAGACTCTCGCCAATGACGAGATCAAAGGTATTGCCAGTGAGAACGGGAATATCATGAGTCGCGCGCGGCTGAGCGGCTTGAAGGGCTGAAAATGGGGCGATTAATCCCGCACCTGTCATCCCGCTTAAAAAAAGGCGGCGAGATAACTCCGATCGGAACTGCGAGTCCATGGTCATGTCCGCTCCAGACTAATTTCCATCAGGATTTGATGTTGAAACGAGTCTTTAGTTTTACAGGCGCGGAAATGAAATGGGAATGAGAGGATGAACGAAAACCAAATGCTTGGCGAATCTATGGGGGTGGCGATCGCGACAGGATTCGAACCTGTGACCGCCGGATTAGCTTCCCTACTATGACTTTCGTCACCACCTGAAAAACTTTTCAGGCTTTGGGGGCTGGACTATACCTTCACCTTATCGTGAGACGTAGGTGTGCTCCGTCTAGTCTCTACACCTTCCATTCGTTAGAATGGCTTGGCTCGGGATTGCCAGGGTCCACTGAGTGGGCCGTAAGGTTTCCCCGAATTTGAAGCAAGCAACACGGAACCTTTCGATACCGCGAGTCCTATTTTTGAAGCCTTTTGAGGGGCTCCGGCATACTGAAATCCGGTGCTCTATCCAACTGAGCTACGCGACCATAGACGCGAAATGTACTCACGAACCCAGGCGAGGTCAATGAATTTTGGGTCTTGGGCGCTTTGAGACATCAGAATTACTTTGACGCGATCCGGGTCCAGTAGTTGTTCATGCGCTGGGAGTTCATGGAGAGCTGTTTGCCGATCGCCGATCCTTCGCCTCCAATTTGATTGAGAGCCGAGAGGATACGGTACTGAACAAAAAGCGGCTCTTTGCTTCGTGAGTTCTGTTGAACCGCATAGGCCGTCTTCAGAAGTCGAAGTGCCGGAGGGTGACCGGTCCCTGCAAACCTTTGACCCAGACGTGTGGCGGCTTCAGCGCGTACCACCAGGGCTTTATCAAAGAGGCCAAGCTGCATAATGTCGCTACAGACCTTGGAGCTGGCCGCTGTGCAGGCTCTGACCCAACCGAGGCGCCATTCCCATGAGAGGTCCTCAAAGGTGAGTCCATAAGTCTTAATATGATCCCAGGTCTTCAAGCGGTCCTTGTCCGAAGATTCAAAGAAACTTGACCAATCTTCAGGTGTTGGGGTGTTTTGCCAAGATTTTTTAGAGGATGCCGCAAGGCCTGCCGACGAGAGGGTCAGGGTCAAAACGAGGATAAACGATTGATAAGTTCGTGCTTTTTGTCGCCATTTCGAAACTTTGTTCAGAAGGCCCATAAAAACCTCGTTAAATGTGGACTTTAAAGAACCTGTTAATCCTTCAAAATCATTAGAGTATTAAGATTATTTTAATTTGCCCGCTAAAGCCGTGGCCCTCTTATGCCGATTTCCTCCGTGAACGGTTCTCGTTTCACGTGCTTAAAGCTCTCATGGTCAGGGAGCAGGAAAATTAAGGAAGATTGAGGAGTCAGCAATGAGTGAACAGATTTGGTACTTATATCAAAATGGACAGCAGGTTGGCCCGTTTGAAACGGCCCAGGTTACTCAGCTCTACGTTAATAACATGATCTCTAAAGACGGCTACATTTTCAAGGTAGGCTGGAAAGACTGGCGTCCTTTGGAAGATGGCTATGAAGCCCTTGGCATTCCAAACCCCAATGCGGGCAAAGCCAATGACGCCGCGTATCAGCAAGATCTTGAGAAACGTCGCGAAGTGGCTCCTCGTGCCACCATCAACGGCCGAGTCGTCGTTCATAACAATGGTCAGCTCGCTGTGGGCTCCGGCGTAAATATTTCCATGGGCGGTATCTTCGTCGAGACCGGCGATCAGCTCTTCACCGTTGGCGAAACCCTTCGTCTCTCGATCCGCTGCGATGGCCTTTCGAAAGCATTTAACGTGGAAGCCATTGTGATTCGCTACAACAGCGACTCGCGATTTTCCATGGGCTACGGCATGCGCTTCACCAAGATCGATCCTGAGAGTCAAAAAAGTATTCAAGATCTGGTGGACGAAGCAAACCGCCAAGGCAACAAAGGCCGCTTTGCCATGCAGTCCTAAGCGCCAGCCGCTTATATCGATACGTAGGTTTTCAGTCATTAACGAAGATGTTTGAGTAAGAGGGAAGACAATGATGGATCAGATGAAAGACGAAGCGAGCTGGAAGACGATGAGCAGCCTTGAGGATGCCACGCATCTTGTGGACCTCGGTGTGCTACTCACTTGGAAGGACTTTAAGGTTCTTCGCAAAGTCTTAAAAGACGAAGAACTCGTGGATCTTGTCGTCTATGCAGCCTCTCGTTTGTCGGAACGTGTCGAGAGCCGCCTGCCTGCGGAAATCCTCACGGAATCACTCCTCATTATCTTTGCCAATATTCAAGAGGAAAACGTTCTTGAAGCATTCCTTCAGGAAGTTCTCAACCAACCCAACCGCATCGCAACCTGCTCTATGCTGGTCGAACTCGCTATCACCGCTGATGTCTCTGACGCGGATAAAGCCGATGAGATCTTCTCGATCGCTGTCGCGTTGGTTTGCGAGCTGGGCACCATGATTCGTCAGATGCAGATTTCAGAGCCGGAAGAACTTGGCACTCAAGGTCAAAAGCTCCTCGATCATATCTCCACCTATTTGTTGTCGGTGAGTAATTCGAGTGACAATTGCATTCGCTTAAGCCTTCTTCACTACTTCGGTAGCCTGGAAAAGGGTAAGACGCACAAGGTTGGTTTCAACCGCATCATGGGCCGCTTTGGTCACACAGTGCTTGAGCATCTCTTTGTTCTTTTGTTCAACAAAAAGACCGAGAGCGTCGCGCTTCAGTACCTGCTTGAGAATGTCCCCTACATTCTTGAAGCTGACGATCATGCGCAAACGATCCTTCAGGAAACTTGGAAACATTATTTGCTCAAAAAGCCTGAGCGTTTTGCCCTCTTCGTTCAAGCTCTCTCGGCTCATATCTTATCGTTGCCGGAAGAAGATTCGCGTCAGTGCCGCAAGACCTTTATGCAGCACTTAGCTCTTTTGACGAAGAAAGTCGCTGAAGTTGATCATAAAGAACTTGGCCGTCATCTGCTCGGCGCGCTGGCCGGTTTTCAGGGTGAGCCGTTCTTTCGCGAAGTTGTCGGTCGTCTGGCTAAAGACATGACTTTGCGTGACTCGTTCCGTAGTCTAGTCGTGAAAATGAACGATGCCTCGAACTCGGGCAACGTCGTCGGAGATGCCGAAGGCTTCCGCTCTTCAAAACGTGGTCGTCGCCCGAGCTTTCAAAAATCTGGAAAGACACGGATCATGTATCAGATCCGCTTTTTAGGTCAGCAGAGCGTTCAGAAAGCAGGCTGAGACAGTCTGTAGCTTTTCTCAATCTTTCCATCAAATTGCATAGGCCAAGGAGTGATCCTTGGCCTTTTTGTGGTCTGGAGCTGGCTTAGGTGTGGCCCGAAGGTGCCCCCATACGGGAAAAATTACACAACGAAATCCTTAAAACTCATTTGACTTTGATGTGAGTAATGAACAAAGGGTCCAAAAGAGTCACTTTCAATCCTAACTAAAACGTCAGGAATGACTGTGAATTCTTACTTATGACCCCATATCAGAATCATAAAATCCATAAATAAACCTCAATAAATATCGATTTATATGGCCCTTGATGAGTTCTTTCAACGAGTCCAAACGTTTCGGTCATTAGCTATTTGTCGATTGTATACGACTCATTTCAATTTGAGGGCTAAAGCCCAGCCCCCCTCCTCCGATTAATTTATTATCAAGAGGATTGCAGGCACGAGACATCCCTTGAGACACCGGGCATGTATAGAAGGAATCTTACAATGACAAAAAAAATCTTGATCGTCGATGATTCCGAGGCCATTCGCCAACAAGTGAATTTTACCCTAGCTAAAGGGGGATATGAGATCATTGAGGCTGAGGACGGCAGAGATGCCATGGAAAAAATGAGATCGAATGATGACATTTCTTTGATCATCAGCGATGTGAATATGCCTGTCATGACTGGATTAGAAATGCTCGAGGCTATGAAGGCCGAAGGAAGCTTCCCTTCCGTTCCCATTATTATGTTGACGACAGTTGGCATAACTGCGCTCATTGGAAGAGCGAAAAAAGCTGGTGCCAACGGTTGGCTCGTAAAACCATTTAATCCGGATCACCTTGTGGCAGCAGCAGAGAGATTAACCAGCTGAAAGTGACCTTGGAGCAAGATTTATGGCAACTGTTCGAAGTGAATTGGTTCGTATAGCTAAGGCATCAATTGAAGAGTTTCTTTCAACTTCGGACGGATTCAAAGAGTATAGTTCTACGAGTCAAAATATTGCGCCTTCTGATGGAGTAGCGTCCTATGCAGCCATCGTCGGGTATACGGGCGAGCTAATCAAAGGATCACTAGTCCTATTGTGCGATAAAAGGCTACTCGAGGTATCTCATCCCAATCTTGCCATGGGGATGCCAGTTGAAGACCAAGATTTGAATGACTGGATTGGTGAAGTTGCCAATCAGCTGCTGGGACGAATGAAAAATAAATTTTCGGCTAGTGGCCTTAAATGCACTATGGGAACTCCCACCATTTTAGTCGCGCAAGCTCTGAATGTAGCAGATCCAAAAGAAGGCTTTAGAGAATGCCTTAACTATGTAGGGCCTCACCAAAACGTGAGTGTGTATTTCATCGCCATCGTCGATCCCACGGTCACGGTTGAAAGTCTGAGTCCGAAAGCCGAGTCCGCGTCAGCTGTTGAGGGCGATTCATTTCTCTTCTAATACAATTATTCAAAGCCAAGGTTTGAACCATGAAATTGAATCGAATCAGTCTCAAGTTGTCCCTGGTTTGCCTATCGTTTACGCTGCCTATCGCCGTTATGCTCGTTCTCATGGTCAAAGCGAAACAAAAGGATATCGACTTTGGCGATTGGGAAAAGAAGGGTAACCTCGTTCAACGCCCACTCGAAGGTATCTTGAAGCAAGTTTCGCTACACAGATGGTTTTCCTCTGAGCGTATCTCAGGCAAAGCGAATGCGACCGAGATTGCTAAAACGGAAAGCGAAGGGACTGATTCGATTGAAAAACTAAAAGCTGCGATGGCCGCCGTTGGCGAGGACCTTCAGTTCACTCCAGAAGGCCTTGGCAAACGAAATCGCTCCGACTTTACGGTAGAAAACCTTGCCAAGCGCTGGGACGTTTTAAAAGCTCTCGATGCCAAGACTTCGATCGAAGATTCCGAGCAGCTGCACAAAGAAATGATCGCTCAAATTAAAGCCATGATCACTCACGCGGGAGATACGTCCAACCTTATCCTTGATCCGGACCTCGACTCCTATTATCTGATGGACGTGAGTCTCCTCGCTTTGCCCCAGATGCAGGACCGGCTTCAGGAAATCGCCTTATTTTTTGAACAAATGTCGCTCATTCCTAAGCTTAGCGAAGATCAAAAGATCCAAGCGATGGTCTATGCTTCCTTTTTAAAAGAATCCGACAACGACCGTATCAATGGAAGCTCGCAGACTTCGCTCAGCGAAGATCAAAATTTCTATGGAGTAAGTCCGTCTCTGCAGACAAACCTAGCATCCGCTATGGTCAGAAGCGATGCCACCGTGAAGCCGGTTATTGCCGAACTAAAGAACTTGGCCCATTCTGCGACCACCGCCCAGTATGACTTTGCGAGCGCTCGCAAAGTGCTACTCTCGGCTATTGATTCGAGTTACAGCTTTCATGCGATCGCTTTTGATGAACTCGATGCCTTGATCGATACCCGACTTGGTTTCTTTCATGCCGACGTGAAAAGAGCCATCCTTTGGACTTGCCTTTCCCTCGCAATCTCGATCGTGTTGGCCTCGTTCATTGCCTTTAATTTGATTCGCCGAATCCGTCTCTTCCAGAGAACCACGACTTCGATTGCTGGTGGTGACTTGAAAGCGCGCACAGGCTTTACGAGCGGTGATGAAATCAATGAGCTTGGTCAATCCTTTGACGCGATGAACGATCAAATCGAAAAGCTCAATCTTGAGATCGCAAGTAAAAATGATGAATTGAAAGGGATCAACACGAACCTTGAAAGCATCGTTGCCGAACGGACAGCGACGATCAAATTGATTTTGAATAACGTAAAATTTGGCTTTTTGCTGGTCAAGCCCGACTTGACGATTGGTGATGGATACAGTCGCGCCTGCAGTGATTTACTAAGTGAAAACCTCGAGCCTGGTATGCCCTTTCTAAAGGCTGTCGGCCTGGAGGGCAGCCGCAACGCACCTATGTATAACGAATTCTTAAACCAGGCGTTTGAAGACTTTTTGCCCGAGGCCATGACTCTGCAGCAGTTGCCAAGTCGTGTTCAGATCGGTGAAAAGATTCTATCACTCGTGGCTTCCCCAGTGCGCGGCCCTGATAAGTCGGTTCAAGATATCCTGTTTACGATAGTTGACAGCACGAACCTTGAGCGCGCAGAAAAAGAAAGTCACAAACACAAGACTCTCGTGCGGCTGCTCAAAGAAATCGAGTCGTTTGAAGACTTCCTTGACGATACCCGTAAACGTCTAGCCTCAACGCGTGACTTCGTCAAACTTGGTGACCAGGGCAAGGCGCGCGCCGAACTTCATACGATTAAGGGCAACTCGTCAGCCTATGATCTTGTGGATATTGCAAAGCTTGTTCACCATATCGAAGATGCCGTTACGATCGAAGTCGCTGACATCGATAGAATCGAAGCGACCTTCATAGGATTTCTGGATGACAACGTCGATATCCTTTCTCTGTCATGGAACGGTGATGGCGAAGCCTCGTATGAAGTTTCGCATGGCGAAGTTCATAGCCTGGTCGGTCGTGTCCAAGACTCATTAGGATCGGATCATCTCGCGATGCGCGAATTATCCACTTGGCTTTCGACCTTGCGATATAAAACCCTACGCTCCCTTGTCGGTGCGTTACCTGACTATGGCGAGAGGCTCGCCTCGCGCCTCGGCAAGTCGGTGAAGATCAGGCTGATCAACGGTGACATGCGAGTGAATCCAGAAATCATGAGGCCCATAACTCAATCACTCGTTCATTTGGTTCGTAACTCTATCGACCACGGCATCGAACCGATGCACATGCGTGGCGACAAAAACGAAGAAGGTTTCGTAACCATCGAGTGCAAAGAAGATGAAAAATACTGGATCATCGCTATCACCGACGACGGACGAGGTATCGATACAAAAGACATTGCCGAACATGCGATTAGCAAAGGTCTGATTACGCGAGAAGCGGCCTTTGGTCTAAGCGACGAAGAAAAGTTAAAATTGATCTTCCTCAGCGGAGTTTCCACTGCAGAAACCGTATCTGAAATCTCTGGACGCGGGGTTGGTATGAATGCGATGGAAAGTTCTGTAAAAGAGGCTGGGGGTCTTATTCAAATTAATTCGACAGTGGGGCAAGGTACCTCGATTCTTATTAAGATTCCGCGTGAAAATATTGATGTGGTTACGATTAATTCTAAAGTTGCTTGAAGGTCATTTTTTAAGCCTGGGTTGCTTTATAAGGTGCGTATTCCCTCGGGATAGCGCTTCGCTGGTGCCTCCGGCGGCATAAGAGGAGAGGCTCCGCCTGCCCCCCTTATGTATCCCCCCACCGTACAGGCTACCGCTTCGCGGGGCGCGTTTGCTTTCTTTTTACTCTGGGATGTTTGAATCTAAATCACCCCCTCACCACTTCGTGCTTCGACCACGTCCATCCCAGTTCCGCAGTATTATGGT
>JAZKGL010000147.1:0-15106 GCA_040385935.1 Bdellovibrionota bacterium | reverse complement strand
ACGCACCATATAAAGCAACCCAGGCTTAAACAAACGACATCGCAAGTCAAACCTTCGGACTTTTTCTCCCCATAAAGCTCATGTTATGGTTCAAGAATAAGCTAACCCAAGGAGCCTAATATGAAAAAATTCTTTTTGGCCCTCGTCTTTTTCTTCATCTTTCTCATCCTGACATTCTTCATGTGGAGAAGAAAAGCGCCAAACTACGAAGGCCAAGATCTGCATCCTAAGGTTTCCGTCGGCACCTCGGCTGAACTTATTCTAGTCGGCGATATGGGTACAGGAGGCGAGGATCAAAAACGGCTGGCAGCAGCGATGAATACCTACTGCGAGAGCCATCCTTTGGCAGCCATCATCTTTTTGGGTGACAACTTTTATCCTCACGGCGTTAAGACAACTGAAGATCCACAATGGGAATCTATCTTTCGTACACCTTATGGTCTCTCGTGTTTGAAGAATATTCCGTTCTACGCATTACTCGGTAATCACGACTACAAAGGCAACCCTTCAGCCCAGATCGCCTATCACAGCAAGTCCCCCGAGTGGAACATGCCTCATCGCTTTTACGATCTACAGTTTGGCAAACTTCTTAGCCTGACTATGCTCGATACGAATATTCTAGATATCTGCGGACTCTCGAGTTACTGCACCCTCGATTTTCTTCGTGAATCTTTGAAGACGTCGGATTCCAATTTCAAGATTGTTTTAGGTCATCATCCCATCGTCAGCTCCAGCAGCAAGTATCCACGCAATTTTCAAGGCAACGTCTTAGAGCGCATCCTCTGCGATCAGGCACACTACTACATCGCAGGTCACTCCCATCACCTGGAGCACCTCACGGCAGGCAACTGTAAAACTCCTCTTGATCTCTTTATCGTTGGCGGGGGCGGAGCTGATCTTTACGAAGTGAAGGAGTGGCAAAAAGAAACCCGGTTTGCTCAATCGGCGTTTGGTTTTATGAGTCTTAAAGTGGATGCCGAGAGCTTGACCTTTACCTTCCACGATCCTGCGCTTAAAAAACTCTACGAGGTAACCAAGCGCAAAAGCGAGGAGACTCAGGCGGCTGAGGCGCCGCCCAAAAACTAGCTTTACTCCTGAACTTCTTCGATCGTGATCTCGGTACGCACAACTTTGATAGTTTCCACTTTGTGCGTATCGCGTCCTTCGGGATAAATGTGTGAGCGCAGAAACACGCGCTCCTGTTCGAGCGTGTCTTCCATAATATCTTTAAACCAAACGCGAGCACTCGCGTCCCAGCGATAACGGGCTAGACGAAGTTTGTCCTTCGTTTCGAAAGCCGCGCCTGTAGCCCAGACTCTCAATTCATTTAGATAACTGCGCGTTAGCAACTCTTCGAAGTAAGGCTCGACTACACGAAAGGTAGTCGCGCAGTCAAAGAGCGCGCGGTGCGCGAAGGGATTGACAAAACCATGATCGGCGGCAAGGTAGTTCAATGCCTTAGTCCGAAAACCCTTCCCCTCCCAGTCGATATGCTTTTGACTGCAGCCCCAGTGTAGATTGAGGCCAGTAAGTTCGTCTCGCCCTTCGCAAAACGCGCGATCAAAGCTCGCGTTATGCGCAATTACGATCGATGCGCGCTCAAGGATAGAACGGACATAATCCCAGTTGATTCTCTGCCCTGCTAAAACCTCATCGGTCAATCCCGTGAGCTTGATAATCTCTTCCGACAAGGGCTCACCCGGGTCCTCAACCGCACCGTAGAGATTGCCAATTTGCGGTTTGCCCGACACGCCGACGCCGAATTCCAAAAGCCCAATTTCAATAATCTTATCTTTTTTGGAATCGACCCCAGTCGTTTCCAGATCCAAAATCACGCCGTAGTCCATTCGATCCCTCTAAAATACTCTGCCAAATATATACTTAAACCCTTCTTCTTAATCTTTATAGGACGAATTCATGGGATCGGCCTTGGCTGACCATCGATACGACTGTCTGTCAGAGTTGATGCAAATTCAATCAACGCTGATCAGGCGTACAGTTTCTGCCTATTTAGGATGAACGGCCAGCCGGCTACAATAAGTACAGTGCCGTGTTTCCCCTAACGTTCACCTGACTTTTGACGGATTGCCATGAGTTCTCAAGCCAGAGACACCTTAAAGACGCAGCCCGAGATTAGCGTCGACGAAATCCAAGACTTCATCGAACTGACTGCCGTCTGCGGCCAGTTGCAGGAGGGGTTTCAAGTCGATGTGCCCGATGACGGAATCTTTAGCTTAAAAGCTGACGAAGTGACGTTCATCTTTCTCGAGAGCAAGATCTGGCAAGATCCCGAGAAGATTCAGCCGTTTCTCGCTAAACTCGGCGAGCCCGACCTTATCTTCGTCTGCACAGGCTCCGATGATGAAATCGAGAACCTGCCCAATATCCTCGATCCCAAGCATTTTCGCTCCATTTCGCTGCCAGTTCGGAAACGTCAGCTGCGCAACGCGATCATGAACGTTCAACGCGTTCAGTCGGTTGCGATGAATGCAGGAAAAGCCAGCGCTTCCGTTAACGAAACGAATGAAAACGTAAAATATGTTCTGCAAGTCTCGCGCGAGTTAAACGGAATTCGCGATTCCAAGAAGCTGCTCTCCCTGATTTTGCAAAAAGCCCGGCAGATCGCCAATGCTGATGCCGGCTCCATCTACACTGTAGAATGGAACGATCAGCAGGACACAGAAAGCCGAATCGTTTTCAAAGTCACACAAAACGAGACGGTTCAGCAGGAACTGGAAGAGTTCTCGATCCGCGTCAACGATCGCTCGATAGTCGGCTCGGCAGTCGTCTATCAAAAGTCGATCAATATTCCCGATCTTTATGCCTTGGACGAAGATCCGGAGAAGAATCCCTTCAACGTCAAACACGATAAGACTTTCGATTTGCGCACGGGCTACCAGTGCCGCTCGATGCTCACTATTCCGATGTTTGATATCAGTCACCGAGTAATCGGAGTGATTCAACTGATCAATCGGCGTTTGCCGGATACGCGCTCTCTCAAAGACATTTCCGATTTTTCTAAGTCGGTGACAGAATTTAGCCCCACCGATATCGAATACGCTGAGATCGTCGCTCAGCAAGCCGGCATCGCCCTCGAAAATGCGCTTTTAACCCAGGAAAAAGAGCAGCTTTTCGATGGCTTCGTCAACGCTGCCGTTACCGCTATCGAACAGCGAGATCCGACTACGGCCGGTCACTCTTCGCGCGTCGCTGCGCTGACAGTCGGCATGGCTCAAATCATCAATAAGATCGATACCGGCCGCTTTGCCGATCTACGATTTGATAAGCAGCAGCTCAAAGAAATCGAGTACGCCTCCCTCCTTCACGACTTTGGCAAGCTCGGTGTGCGCGAGCAGGTGCTCACCAAAGCGAAAAAACTTTATCCTTGGGAATACGACATTCTCATGGAACGGTTCGAACACATTCGCTCGCGTTATGAAATCGAATATCTCCGCGAGTATATCGACTTTCTTCAGGGCAAATCGATAGTCCCGCCGGGCTTTGGGGCAGAAAGCTTTAAAGAGACTTACGAGATCAAATTAAACGAACTCGACGACTTTCTCACGTTCGTACAAAAGTGTAATGAGCCAACCGTTTTGGAACAAGGCGGCTTTGAGCGGCTTAAAGACATTCACAATCTAACCTTTCGTGATGCCCGAACCCGTGCGCGCCCTTTTCTTTCCGATCGCGAACTTCAGGCTCTTTCGGTTCAAAGAGGATCCCTCACGCGCGAAGAATTCGCCGAAATTCAGTCGCACGTGGTCCACACCTATGAGTTTTTGAAAAAGATTCCTTGGGGTCGCTCGTTTCCCAACGTTCCATCGATTGCCGGCAAGCACCATGAAAAACTTGATGGTTCCGGTTATCCTGAGTCAGAGCTTTCGCAAGACATTCCGACCCAAACACGCATCATGACGATCGCTGATATCTTCGATGCGCTCACGGCCTCTGATCGGCCTTACAAGAAGGCGGTGCCGGTTGAGAAGGCGCTGGATATCTTGGAGATGGAAGTGAAAGGGCAAAAGATCGATAAAGATCTTTTTGATTTGTTCGTCGAGTCTAAAGTTTATAACACCGTCCTTGAAAAATAGTTGGGACGGAACTACTTTCTAAGAAGCTTATGGAATAGAGGCTTTAGAAACGATGGTTCTCACTCCCGATTTGGTCGTCTCCGCCTATGCAAACGGTTATTTCCCTATGCCTCATCCAGAGACAGAGGAGATCTGTTGGTTTCATCCCGATCCTAGGGCCATCCTTCCACTTGATGGCTTTCGAGCCTCGCGATCTCTTTTAAAATCCATCCGCCAAAAGAAATTTCGGACGAGCTTTGACGAAGACTTCGAAGCGGTCATTGATGCCTGTGCCGATCGCGAGGAGACTTGGATCAACGCCGAGATACGTTCGGTATTCGTTGAGCTGCATAAGCTTGGGGCTGCCCACTCGGTCGAAGTCTGGATGGACGAAAGGCTGGTCGGCGGGACTTATGGACTTGCCCTTCGCGGCGTGTTCTTTGCCGAATCGATGTTTCATCGCGAAACCGATGCCTCCAAGGCCGCTTTGTTCGGACTTGTGAATCGCATGACGCAAAAAGGCATGAGCCTGCTCGAAGTTCAGTTTATGACCCCACATCTCGCCAGCCTTGGCGCGGTCGAAATTCCCGCAGAGGCTTATATGGAGCGACTTCGGCAGGCTCTCAGACGATCAGCGCAATTCAATTCCCAGGACTTTTCTCGGTAAAAAGGCTTAAGATGAATCCGTGATCGCGGAATCGTTAAGTTTTGCTGGCGTTTTGGGGAAGTATTCCTTACTATTAGGCTCCAAATTCGCAGTAAGCTGCGTGTGCGATTACAATTTTTACTATGATTACGGCGTTCTAGCGCCATATGTTTAGGGGAGTTTATGCCAGGAGTAAGACTTAAAGAAGGCGATAGCGTTGAGCGTGCATTGAAAGCTTTGAAAAAGCAGGTCGAAAAGGCCGGTACTATTTCTGAGCTTAAGAAGCGTCAACACTACGAAAAGCCTTCCATCAAAAGCAAAAAGAAGCAGGCAGCTGCTCGTAAGCGTTTGATGAAGCAAATGAGAAAACTCGGCCTCGCGTAATCCGTGACAGGTCGCGTTCTCGTTAAGTCTCATCGCATTGAGCTCGTCGAGAAGAACTCTCGATTTATAGGGATTGGCTGTATAAGTCAGTCCCTAAACGAGTTTAAGCAACAAAAAGACGAGATTGAATCTGAGTTTTCTGACGCCAACCACGTGACCTTCGCCTACCGCATTTATTCCGATCACTCCATGCATACTCGATTCTTTGACGACGGTGAGCCTTCAGGCACCGCGGGCAAACCTATATTGATGCATCTGGAAGGCCATCAGATTATCAACACGACTTTCTTTGTTGTTCGCTACTTCGGTGGAATCAAGTTAGGTGCGGGCGGACTCGTCAAAGCTTATGGCAACACCGCACGGCAACTCATTTCCGAGGCCAGTTTCCATGATTACGTGACCTTTAAAGAGTTTACCGTCACCCTACCTTATGCCGAGCAGACGAGGCTTGAGTATTTACTGAAGAAGTTTCACGGTGAAATCATCAGCCGTGCTTTTGATGTCGATGTTTGTGTAGCGGTGAAGATGCCCGATCCTGATTTTCTGCTATTCAAAAACGAAGTGCCGGCTTTCTACAAAATCAAAGTTTAAAACCAGGGCAAAGGCATCGCATACTGCGTGATCTTTGAAGGGATCTTAGCTTGCAGCTCAAGACTTGACATCAAAAGCGCGGGCGCAACTGTGGAAACAGGTATTGTGCCCGACTCCGCGCCGCAGAATCCGTTATCCACTTCCGACTCCTTGCCCACGGCAACGATATGCGAGAGCGAGGACAACGGAGTTCCTACAAAATCCACACCTTTTACATAACGCTCGCGTCCACTCGGATAGACTTTCACCGCGCGCGTGATCTGCCCCATAAACACTTGAAAGTTGTAAGCGTCGGTTTCCGTTTCGCCCCCTTCAACATCGAGCAAAATAATTCCAAAGGGGACCTTCTGCTTTTTGATTTCCTCAATCAGCTTAGCCTTCATCATCGCCCAATCGTTTGTGCTATGGCTTTCGATAACAAGGTTTGCCATACGACTGATCGGGCGTTCATCAAGCTGGTTGCGCGCATGGCCATTCGATTGATGACCCGATTTCTTCAAAGGACTCCGCGTTGTGAGAAAACCTTTGAGAACCCCTCGCTGCACAAGCAGAGCCTTTTGCGCAGGCGTTCCTTCATCATCATAAGGATAGGCGGCTAAAAGGGTTTGGCCCGCATAACTTTTCATCGTCGGGTCGTCATAAATCGTCAGATCCTCGTGCATGATCTTTTGATTCAATTTATCGCGAAAGGTCCGGCCTTCACTTTCACTGAGCAGACGACTGCCCTCAAGTCTGTGACCGACGACTTCGTGCAGGAATAGCCCGGCCGCTCGCGCTGACAAGAGCACCGGCCCTGCGAATGACGTCATGGATTCGCCATTTTCGACTTCTTTGTACTGCGCGATCCGTTCTTCGATTTGTTTAGTCAAGGCCTTCAGGGTCGGCAATTCCTTGAGCGAAGCCACATGATGGACGACTGAATGCTCCTGATCGAGTCTACGAGTATGGTACCAAAAGTAAGCGTGAAGTGAGTAAACCGGTTCTTGCCAAGCTCGCTGCACGCCTTCGCTATTCACGTAAATCTTGGTCATCTGTTCGACTGTGAATTCGATATAGGAATGTTTGATCTCAGGATATTTCTTAAAGATGAGGCTCGCTTTCTTTAAAAGCTCACGCCAGGCATCGACGTCGACTGCAGCAAAGGCTTGCACTTTGATATCCACAGCCTTGCTCTTTTGCGCCGTAGGCCTTTGAAACGAAGCGAGGCTGCGGTTCTGGTCGAGAAAACTCACATCGCGCGATTTCTTGCCGTGAAAACGAGCGACAGCCTCACGGAACTTCGCATCCGTCAGTCGCCAAAGGGAAAAGCGAAAAGCATCGGTGTCGGTATCGAGCGGAAGCTCAAAGAGTTCCTGGTTTTCCTGCTCTTCCTGCGTCTCATCCAAGCCGCCCTTGCTGGTTTGATCGTAGCCGTAGCTTCCCACTCGAACCTCGGTATAACAGGCTCGGCGATGCTCATTCTTATCAAGATAGAGCGATCCGTAGCGAGCGCCCAGTGAGATGGCCCGCGAGTCGCGCACAAGGTAGCTAACGAAATAAGGCTTGGGATGACGAGGCGCACGCAGAGATCGCATCGATCGGCCGCATTCGGCGATCATCGCATCGATAAGCTTTTGACACTGAGATAACTTCATTCGCGTTTTATTCCGCTTTCTTCTTGATTTCTATCAACTGATCTCGGGTTCCGAACGCCACGCCTGTGACTTCGCCCGTGAGATCACCTGGCTGATCAGGGCCTGCAACGCCGTCTTTGTCGATACGAACCTTCACCCGCATTGTTCGGGGCGGAGGCGCATCGGGATTCATCACCCGCAAGGCCTCTTTCGTTACCAAAAACGGAATCGGCTGCGTAAGGTCTTTGGGCATTTTTTCCTTTTGCGCGCCAAACGGCATTGGCATCTGACTGGCTTCATCATAAACGATGATAAACAAAGTCTCGACGCCCGTGGCATCACCGCGCATCCCTTCAGGAAGGACAACTTCCCCGGATACAAACAACGGAGACTTCTCGCCCATATCCATAGCTGTCATGAGTCCTACACCGATCGCGATAAGCACGATTACCAACCCGATCCACTTCAATCCCTTCATCGCCATTCCTTCTTAATCAATTAGACGTTTGAGCGTTTGCGCTTCTTAATCGAGAGTATCAGATCCATTTGAGCGACTACCTGATTTCCTTCGCTTGGCACCGTGGCCAAAACCGAAAGCTCGGCATCAGCCCTCTCATCTGTCGTCAGCGCCTTTTGCACAAGAGCCCGAATAGCAGCGCCCTGAGCGCAGGTAAACACCACATCGCCGGTCGGGCGTTTCAGAAAGCGTGCATTGGACGCTTTGAAAACAAAATCAATCTTCTCGCCACTCAGATGAATCAATCGCGCGGCATAATACCCAGCGGCAAGATCAGCGCCTATCATCAAAGAGCCAAAATACATCGATCCTAAATGATTCTTGGTACGCCTACGCAGTGGAATTATAATCTCCACCCGCTCATCATCGACATACCGCACTTTGGGTTTCACATAGGCGATCAGGGGAACCTTCCACAAACCAAACAGACGAACCAGTATCGTATCGCGCAAAGTATCCGGCAAAAACCGTCTGATTAAAGAACCAAAGTCCATAGCGGAAGGTACTCCTCTCTCTCAATCATTTCTGGGCTTGAGGTTGCCTGAGCAGTACCCAAGAATCTAAAGACTTATAGCGGATTTAGACCAAATTTTCGATCCTTTCTTCGCACATATCGAGCCACATCAACCAAGTCAAGATTACTAGAAAAGCGAGGCGCAAAATCTCAAAAACCCTTATGCTGATGAGAGCCGACTGATTTATTTCCAGCAAAATATGCACTGAAGCGCCTGAGCTAACATCTTAAAATTTTGGGATTAAACTGGGATTTTTTGAAACTAGCCAAAAAGTTCTAAAGAAATTTTGGCCGTTTCCGATAAGAAGCTCGACCAGATTTAAGCGCGAGGTTCCCCATGAAGCACGGTACGCTAGGCCCCAAAAACCAAGGTTCTATGGCATTCGCAGCGGTTGCAAGCCTTATGGCCCTAGGCCTAGGCTTCTTCTACACGATGAACTCTTCGCGCCAGACTCAAAACGCAATCGATCAAGCCCTCGCCTTGCAGGCAGCTGAGCTTGGAGAAACATCGAACCTCTCCAACTTTTCGCTACTCCGTGGTTTGATGGCCGATCGCATTGTTCCAGGACAAAAAAGCTCTCTGCCTGCCGTTTATCCCGAAGATTATTTTTCCATGAGCTGGGATCTTCAAAAAAATAAGTCGTATTCCTTGCCGAGCGTGGAAGCTATGGCCAATCGCGTGAAGGTTCGTTCATTCGCACCGGGCGAAGCCACCATTGATTCGGTCAAAGCCATCTTTGATGGAAGCAAAACTCAAATTGCCATGATGAGCGACGCACAAACTCTCGAAGTTGTCGCTTTGAACCGTGATAATCCCAAATTCCCGTACTACATCACTTCTATTGATGTAAAAGCCTCGCGCAAAGTCGATATGACAAATCCTAAGAATCGAGGACGAAACGTTACGACCTATGGCCGCATTAATCTTTCCGCTCCGACTCCACTCAGTCCCCATCTGTCGATACGGGAAGAGAGTGAAAGCACCTTTACCGAAAATTTCGGATCACCACTAAAACCGCTTAAACCAGGCCGTTATATTCTTCGCTTGGAAGGCCAAGGCGTCATTCATCACGGTGAAATCACTGTTGGCTCAAATAAGCAAATAGTTGGTCTGGATAACAAAGGAAATATCAGTCACAAGGCAAACAACGTCCTCGCTCGCGCCGTCATCGGCGATACACCTCCTATCGATCTTCGCGCAACCAAGGGCAGCAGCCAAGATCATGTGAATAAAAAAGGCTGTGACCTTGAAGTCGGAAATGATTTAAACCCCGCCTCAGGCCAGACCGTCACTCAGATCACGGCCCAAATCTTCGGTGTAAATAATGCAAATCTATCGATCGATAAAGTACTCTATGTAGGCGCCGAAGCAGAACCACTTGCGGATACGGGAGCGCCCGTTTGTGCGGAGGCCTGCGGGGTCCTCACCCAAGCCGCAGCCGATGGTGGAACGTCTGAGTTCGCTGCCGGACTCGATCGCGCTCTGACTTCCAATGGCAAAACCGATTTCTTTGAGCCGCAGCATACGACTGAGATCAACTCCAAACGCGGCCGAGGTATCGTCTGCTCAAATTACGATCTAACGGCTCAGGAGATCAAAAAACGTTCAGGCAAATCACCATCAGAACTTCGCCGCACAAATCCGGACCTTTATTCTAAGCTCCTTGGCGAAGCTATGCCCCTCAAGCAGTTTGTTGCGTACATGGCTCCTTCGTGCAAACGCGAAGTCGTAGGTCTTCGTCAGGGCTGTGGCTGCTTCGAAGAGAAAACATCGATACAGATGGCGGATGGTTCATCAAAACTTGCGGCTGAGATTCGGGCCGGTGACCTCGTCTTTAATCCTAAGACTGGCCGCCCACATATGATTCGTAAGGTGATTGCAGGCCCAGAGCGTTGGCCTCTGCTCGAGGTGAAAGCCGGTGGCAAGTCGGTCACTGTCACAGGCGAGCACCCATTTTTAACCAAATTGGGTTTAAAACCAGCGTATAAACTGACTTCTGCCGATATCCTTATCGAAGGGGATGCTGAGACTCAGGTCGAAGCCGTGATTGCCGAAGAGCGCGCATTGGATGCCAAAGCTCCTGAAGTTTGGAACTTTGAACTTGTCGGAAGCTCCGATCCCGATGATCATTATGTATTGGCCAACGGCGTGATGACAGGCGATCTTTACCTTCAGCAAAAGCTGGGTAATCAGGGCGCCGCATCCCGCAAAATCGTGAGTGAATAATACACATGAATTTGATCGACTCAAAATCAGGTCTCTTCATCGTCCTGATCATGGTCATGCTCGGCTTTTTTATCGTAAAAAAGAGCGGAAATCGCCTTGATGTTCATAAGTCGAGCACCGAGAGCACGAGCAAAACACCTGTAGCCAAACAGGCTATAGTCTCAGCCCCCGCGAAGGAACTTGATACGGCGGCTGTTCAAAACGCACGTCGCAACTTTAATATCGCTCTTCTTAACGGCATTACCACGGTGCCCTCCGTCGCGACAGGCAATAAGATCAGGGTTTTGATTCAGCCCGCACCTGAAGCTCAGTGGTGCAAAACCGGGGATTTTGATCTCATCAAAAGCCTGGCACCGAACACCAATGATAAGTTCGTCACACTCTCTCTTGAAGCGATAGGCGATAAAGGTGTGAAACGATCGCAGACCTATAGTTTGAGCGATCTAAATGCCAATCGGACGATGACCTTTGATATTCCTGTGAGCGATGGCGCCTACGGACTTTACCTTTGCATCGATCAAAGCAAGAAAGGCGGCTGTGCGAACAAGCAGCCTATCCCTACGGAAATCTGGTCTGCTAGCCCGAGCAAAGTCAAAGCCCTGGCGGCTAACAAAATTTTCTACTTTCAGCTCCTGCATGTGAAGGATAAGTCCGTTCACATCATCCCAAGTCAGGCTTGGGGCAAAAACAATATTCGCTCTCTCAAATCCCGCCTAGGCGATTGGATGGGTGATGATGTTTCGGCATTAGAAAGAATGGACGAACTCATCTCAAAGATCCGACCGATACCCGCGCGCCTTGCCGATACTCGCATTGAGATTCCACTGCCCTACAACGATTTACGCTGCGCAGGCCGCTGATCTCTCAGCGGCACTTCGGACAAGAGCCCACTTCCGAAAGGCAGTGAGGACAGATTTCGATCACGCCGCCTTTTTGCGAAGCGCTTTGAAAAGAGGTTCCCGATCCTACGCCGGCCTTGGCCCTCGCCGAATCCATTCGATCTTTGCTCTTTTCACTCGGCAAATTAAAGCTCTTGATAGCCTTTTTTCCAAAGTAATAGGCTGCGCCCAGAAACATTATCGGCAATACAAATCGCCAGGAAGCGGCGAGAATGCCGATTCCACCTTTAATCAAAAAGATGACGGCAAGCACTGCGAGAAAGATCTGAGTCATAAACGATTTCACACCAAGTCCTCGTTATGTGTGAGTTTGGGCCGCGTGTAAAACGCCAGGGAGAAAGCCGCGAGGAACAAGATCGCGGCGAAGATTCCACCGATCACCCAAAGACGGCCGCGCCCCTCAGGAACCTTTTCGAACGTGTAAGTGATAGCTTTTCCCACTTCCCCCGCACCGGTCGAATACGTATCGAACAAACGACCCGAAAGATTCACACCCTTTTGAATATCAAGTCCCTGCGGCCCTTGAACATCAAGCGTGTCTTGCCAGACAAAGACACCGAAGGTCTCGAAAGCATAAGGCGCCGTGAAGCTCGCCGTAGCCTTGCCTTCGGAGGCTGGGAGTTTGAAACTGATCTGCATCAGCGTCTCCCCGGGTTGAAAGACTTTATCGATTCGCACGCCGCCATCGTTCCCGAGCTTTAATTCCTGCGGGCTCAATGAATCCTGAGCTTGAAAATCCACGGTTTCCTTAGGCAGCATCACTGGGAAACTGAAGGCTTCGGGGCCCGGGCTATCGTTATTCACGACAAAGAGATAAGAGCCCCAGATCGTATCCTGTCCGGGATAAACGATGAAGACATGCTTGGGTCCAACGACGGGTCCTGCCTGCGCGACGGAACTTAGTAGACCAAGACTGAGCAACAACTTGATTAGAGTAGAAAGAGTTCTCGGCATGATCAAACTCCTTCGGTCTTGGATAGAGGATTAGCCTGATGGGCGATCACGTCATTGATATAATCAAGACGCCTTGCCGCATCGATATAACGGTTGGTGAGGAATTGCTTTCGCTGATCCCAGACCAGCTTGGGAATCGCCTTCGATTCAAAGGCTTTTTCGTCTTCGATATAACGCTTCAACAGAGCCTCTTTCATCGCTTTCAGCCTTTCCGGTGAATTCTGCGAGGACGCGGAGGCGAGTTGTCCGCCTTTTCCGACGAGAAGCGGGAGCAAAACAAAAACGACGGTGAGGATAGAAACGACAAAGGCAAATATAAACATTCAGCGAACCTCCCGTTCTTTAAGACGCTTGAGACTGTCCTGCATTTCAAGAAGGATGGCAGCTGCCGATCGCACGCCATGCGTATCACTTTTCACGTGACGCTTCCAAACGAGTAGCCAGATCAGTATCGGCCCTGCGCAAAGCAAAGTGATGGGGATGGCCCAGGCCAACACGTTTACGCCTTTAGCCGGCGGCTCGCGAAGAATCCAGGCGCCGTAGCGCTCGGTGAAGTATTCGATGATCTGATCGTGATTTTTGCCGAGATTAAGCTGCTCTTGAACCTGCTCTTTAATTTGGACAGAAAAGCCTGCGTCGGATTCAAGAACACTCAGACCGGTACAGGTCGGACAACGAAACTCTTTGGCAATGTCGCGAAAGAGGGGGTCGTTGTTGTTGTACTTGGTCTTCTTATCGAGAAGCGTCACCGATTCACTACCGGGCGTATTAGCCGGCGGCTGAAGACTCGGAACTTCGCCCGTTTGTGTTTGGGCGGGCGTCTGCGCCAAGAGCAAAGGCGAGAAAGCCAAAGTAAACATCACCAAAAATTTCTTCATTTGCTGGTCTCCCACTCGCCACCGATGACATCACGACTTTTGTTTCCGCGGTATTTATCGGTAAGAGCAATGAGTCCTCCGATGCAGATAATCACGATCGCAAACCAAACAAAGCGCACAGTCGGGTTGATATTGAGCTGAAAGGTTGCGCGCTTGCCATCGGTCTTGTCGAAATCCACCAAAACCAGATACACGTCGTGCCAGATATTGCCGGTGATCGCGATCTCATTGAAAGTCTGATCGGGCTTAGTCGGGTAAACCGCTTGAGCAGGGTCCATCTCCATGATGAATGTCCCATCGCGGGAAAGATTCACAGGAGCCGTGTAAGCCGTCGCGTTAAGCTTGGTTCGCGCTTCGATACCCGAGTCTTTGAATTCGAACTTGTAGCCGTAGTATTCAAAGCTCTGACCGGCTTTCACCGTCTCACGGTGTTCCATACCTCGGTAGTTACCGAGAAAACCAATGATCGCGATCAAGATTCCAAGGTGGGCGATCCAGCCTCCGAAATAGCCTGCACTTCGTGTTATAAAGAGCTTAAAGTTCCATTTCAAGGTATCGAGTCGGTAGTAAAGATCGCCGATCAGACAACCGATCGCCCAAGTCGTGAGGTAAAGACCGACGAGTTGAGCGATAAGATTCTTCATCTTGACCGTACTCATCACATCGCCGAAGTACACGAGTATAATCGTACATGGAATGGCGAAGACGATAGAACTGAACACGATCTTCTTGCCATTCGGCATCGCATTGGAACCGTAACGAAGCAAATTGCCGATCGCGACACCAAAGATCACTCCGAGACCGACCCAAGGTGCAAACATATTAAAGTAAGGCGCCTGCACCGTAATACGTTGTTTTGTGAGCCATTCGGAAACGATGGGGAATAATGTTCCAATCAAAACGATCGCTGCGAAAGAGATCAAAAGAAATTGTGTGACGATCAGAGCCGACTCGCGGGAGACACCCCAGGATTTCTCAGATTCAGACGGGAGTATCGAAGGCGCTCGTATTCCGTAGATCGTGATGGAAATAAGCATCAGAGCTGCAAGGTAGGCAAGGTAGTTGGGTCCGATTGGCGATTCAGCAAAAGAGTGAACGGAGCTGACGACACCGGAGCGCGTAAGGAAAGTCCCGAAGAACGTCATGAAAAAGCCCGCAATTGCGAGGATAATACTGAGACGTTTCAAATGACCCGTTTTATCCTGAACGAGAAGGGAGTGAAGAAGAGCGGTCGCCATGAGCCAAGGCATAAAGCTTGAGTTTTCAACCGGATCCCAAGCCCAGTAGCCGGCCCATCCAAGTTCCACGTAGGCCCAGCGGCCACCAAGAGTAATTGCAGCTGTGAGGAAAACAAAAGAAATAAGTGTCCAGCGACGCACGGTTTTGAGCCAGCCCTCTGTGATATCACCATAACAAAGTGCTGCGATGGAATAAGCAAAAGGAACGACGAGACTTGCATAACCAGTAAAGAGCAGCGGCGGGTGAATCGCCATATAAGGGTTTTGTAGGAGTTCGTTCATGCCTCGACCATTGGCCGGTGCGGGTAGATTCGCAACAAACGGATCGGAGTGCGACCAAGCTAGATAAAACATCCAGCAGACCACGACTTGGATTGCCGCCAAAACATAAGGCATCACATGTTCGTTATCTTTGGAGTGACTCCAGGCGGCTATCGTTCCAAACACCGTCACGAGCATAAGCCAGGTAAGGTGCGATCCTTCGAGTGACGACCAAAACGCTGTGAAAGTAAACAGCGTAGGCAAATCGTTACTGGAGTTCTTTGCGACGTAAGCCAAAGCATAATCGCGTTGAA
>JAZKGL010000146.1:0-1929 GCA_040385935.1 Bdellovibrionota bacterium | reverse complement strand
GCGGCGCGCTTCATCCTCAGAATTTGCAGGAGAAGGTTCGCCTGTATAAAGCCGATATCGGTATTGCTCTCGATGGTGACGCGGATCGCCTCATCGTGGTTGATGACACGGGCGAGATCGTGGACGGTGATCAAATCCTAGCGATTTGCGCCGAGCATATGCACCGCGCCGGCAAACTCAAAAAATCGACGGTTGTCTCAACTGTTATGAGCAATATGGGCCTTGATATCGCGATGCAACGAATCGGCGTCAAGCTCTCTCGCACGAAAGTCGGCGATCGCTATGTAGTCGATGAGATGCGTAAGGGCGGCTATAACCTCGGTGGTGAACAGTCAGGCCATCTTGTTTTTAGCGACTGTTCAACCACAGGCGACGGCATACTCGCAGCGCTTCACCTTTTAGAAGTTATGCTTTTGCGGCAAAAGAAGCTCTCGGAACTCAAAAAATGTATGGATCTACTGCCCCAGATTCTTAAGAACATACACGTGCTGCACAAAAAGCCAATTGAATCGCTTCCCGATGTTCAAAAAGCGATTCACGACGCCGAGACTAAGCTTGGGCAACGCGGACGCGTTCTGGTTCGATACTCGGGCACTGAGAATCTTGCGCGTGTCATGCTCGAAGGCGAGGACCACGCGCAAATTGAGTCGATGGCCTCCGATATTATCTTGGCTTTGGAACGTGCGCAAAAAGTGTAAGTTACGTGGCCGTTGGACGAAAAAACGAAAAGGAGCGCAGCGATGCGGCTTGGAGTCAATATTGATCATGTGGCCACCGTGCGGAATGCACGAGGCGAAAGCTATCCGAGCCCTGTGCAAGCTGCGGTGATGGCCGAACTCGGAGGGGCCGATAATATCACGTGTCACCTCCGTGAGGATCGCCGGCATATTCGCGATGCGGATGTTCGTTTTCTAAAAGAAACGATACAGATTCCACTGAATTTTGAAATCGCCGCGACGGAAGAAATGATCGCTTATGCTTGCGACATCGTGCCTCATGCCGTGACGCTCGTTCCCGAGAAAAGGCATGAACTCACGACCGAAGGTGGTCTCGATATGAACGAAGGGGCAAAAAGCCTTGAACGTGATATCAGACGACTTCGCGATAAAGGCATTTTGGTTTCCCTCTTCATTGAAGCCGATCCGATTGCTATCGATCTGTCAGCGAAAATGGGTGCTCATGCCATAGAGATTCACACTGGGCACTGGTGCACCGCGTTTCATAAGACGAGAACGACCCCCGAAGCCTGGGCTTTGATCAAGCCTATGCAGGAGGCGACGGAGCGTGCCCATAACAAAGGGCTACAGGTTCACATCGGGCACGGGCTGAATTATGCGAATGCTAGCTGGATGCAGCATCTTCCTTACTGTGAGGAGGCTAATATTGGGCACGCAATCATCTCGCGCGCGATCTTCGTAGGCTTGCCGCAAGCGGTGCGGGAGATGAAAGAGTTGATCAATAATCCCACGTTTGCGCCGATCAAAGGAAATGCGAAATGAAGGCCATAGAGGCAGCGGAAAAGGTGATAGCGAAAGATCTGGTCTTACCAGAAGGCGACGCGTCCCTGATCACGCTTCTTAAAAATGAACTCGAGAGTCGGGAGTCTTACACTCTTTGGCTATGTGGAGAAATGGGCGCTGGGAAAACCAGTCTCGTGCGCGCATTTCTCTATGACCTCGGTTTGCCGGAGCGCACGCCTGTGGTTTCGCCGACCTATACGATTATGAACGAATATAGGATCGCTGCGCACTGGTATGCGCATCTTGATCTCTACCGAGCGAGCAAGGGCTTCTCCCTGGATGAACTGGGGATTCACGATATACGTCCCTTCCGCGGAATATTCGTCGAATGGCCCGAAGAAGCCGGTGAAGCGGAAATGCTTCCCCCAACTCATAAAATATATATTGAACCCCATGGTGCGACGGCTCG
>JAZKGL010000145.1:0-1845 GCA_040385935.1 Bdellovibrionota bacterium | reverse complement strand
AGTTCAACTTTGAAGTTGCTAAGATCGAAGAGAAGCCAGGTCTTCACGGTTCGGCAACTTGCGCTTTGAAATTTGATAACTCAGTCGCTTACCTCATCGGTAAAGACGGCGAAGGCTTCAAATACATGGCTCACTTGATGAACGAAGCACGCCTTGCGGTAGGCTTCCAATCTTTGGGTTTGATGGAGGCAGCTTATCGTCTGTCTTACAACTACGCACAGCAACGTGAGAGCTGGGGCAAGCCCATCGCTCGCCATGAAATGATCGCGGAAAAGCTTCACGACATGGACACTGAGCTTCGCGCTTACCGTAGTCTTTGTTATCGCGCCGCGCACTATGCTTCGCTTATTACTCTCGGGGATCGTCGCCTTGCTGAAGGCCAAGTTTCGGCTGAGAAGCGCAACGAGATCTCGAAGGCTATGCGTTACTACAAACAAAAGCTTCGTGAGTGGACTCCACTCGTTAAGTGGTGGGGCGGTGAGCGCGCTTATGTGTATGCGCGGAATGCTGTGCAGATTCACGGCGGCTACGGCTTCACAACTGAGTACACGGCTGAGTGGCTCCTTCGCGAAAGCTTGATTCTCAGTATCTATGAAGGCACATCTGAAATTCAGGCCCTCATGTGTATTAAGGATACTGTGAAAGACATCATGACGAATCCAAAAGAGTTCGTTGAGAACACTTTGGGTTCACGGGTCGCAAGCCTTGCGGAGAAAGACGTTCTCATGCGTCGCTTCTTCAAAATGCGTCAGACGGCGAACCTTGGTGTTGTTTCCATCTTCACTAAGCTTCTTAAAACGCGCGTGAAGACTAAGGTCACTGTCAACAAACCAACTGACATTCTGAAGATTGTTAAGCTCCTTGGACCGGATTTGATCCGCTTCGATAACCTTTCTCCGGCTCTACTCCACGCGAGTAAAGTGGCTGAGATGAAGGCCGCGGTTGCAATCGCTTATGCAGCAATTAAAGACGGTGAGCACGACAAGAACTTCCGCATCGCAGCCGATCGCTTTACGAACAAGTACGGTCCTATCCTCGGTCAGCTTAAGGCTCAGATCGACATTGAAGATGATTACTTCAATGAAACTGTCCTTCAAGGCGGTTCGGGTGATGACTTGAAAAAAGCGGAAGCCGCTAACGGTTAATGATTGAAGAGTTTTCAGGCCCCGGGAGCTAGTCAGCTCTCGGGGCTTTTGCATTCGATGGCGGCAAATACGAAAAATTAAAACCTAGGGGCTATCTAACGAATTTCACATGATTAATACAAGTCACTTCAGATTTCGCAAAACTCACCGATAAGGACTTTGAACCTGTCCGTAATCAAAATGGGGATACGCATGATTCAGAAGTCCGTAGCACTCTCTATCTTCGCACTTTCGCTCGCCGGCCTACAGGCTTGTGGAGACGGTAAATTCTCAGGTGATGCGGCGAAGGTTTCCCCTGCACAAGCCAGTCCCTCGGCAGGCACAGGCGAAGCAAACCCAGCGGACGGGAGTCAGACTAAAGTTCCGGAAGCCGGTGATGTCGACGGCGGCCGCGTGGTTGTCGAAAAGCCGTCGGAAAAAGACCTTGAGTCGATCAACAAATGTTCCAAGGGCTGGGGTTTAACTCCTGGTTTTAACAAAGAATCGGTTCGCAAAATCTACGCAAGTGTCTCGGTCTTAAGCTCTGGCACGACACTCTCTGACAAACAAGTCACCGCTGAGCCTGCACTGACACTGATCTACGCCGCCGTCAACGTCATCAGCGATGTTGAGTGGGACCTTCTCAATCCAAACGGCTGGTACTGCATCGTCGCAAATGTGAACGTAATCACTGACCTTACTGTGAATATCAATGAGAAGA
>JAZKGL010000144.1:0-2628 GCA_040385935.1 Bdellovibrionota bacterium | reverse complement strand
AGCCGCGCGGCGGTTTCCTGATAATAAATTTCAATCTGATACTGAATATGGGTGTGCGTTTCATCGCCCTCAAGGCGAATCCTTTCGATCGTTCCAAAGCTCTCGCCTTTACCTTTGATCTCAATAAAGTGCGGTGCGGTGAGCTGAGTCACGAGATAGTCGAGGCGAAAATGTGAACGCCCTATCTGCATCAGGATATCGAAGTGAGTGCCGGCCAAGGTTTCACCCGGCGTGGTTTTAATCGATTGAATAATTGAAGGGGCCCAGGAGGCAAGGTGGGAGAAGTCGCATAGATAAGCGAACACGAAATTTAGAGGCCGCTCAACGCTAAAGCTCTGCTCATGGGTGATCGCGCTCATAGGGGCCCTTTCTCTTATGCTGTGATTATAGCAGGGGAAAGCAAGTGGGTGTTAGAATGAGGTTTTCATGAACACCGTCACCACGCCTGAGCAAAGGACAGCCCATGACTATAGTACGGCCGCCGAATCTCGAGAAAAGAGAAACCCAGCGATCCTACCTTCATCGGCTCGATACCGAGTACGCCGTGATCATTTGCCCTTCAGGGGAGCTGCGAGCGAGAGTTCTCGATATAACCCCAAAGGGTATCGGGCTCGTCTTGGAAGGCCCCTCGGCTCGCCTGCCGATTCCTTTGAAAAAAGGTGATTTGGTTCCTATTCGGATTGAACGCGGTGGGCAATGGGTCGAAGTTCAAGGGCGACTTGCCACACGGAGTGAGAGCCTGCTTGAGAAAGAAGGGCTAAGACTTGGCTTTCGAATCGAGGCGGACGGGGAACTCTTACGGCAAACTCTCGGACGAATGGATGACACGCGGCCTCGGCGATTTAGTGTGATGGATGGTCCTTTGCTTGAGAGTGAGAGCGAGGATCCCTCGCGTGCGGGGCAGATGGCCTTTTACACGATTCGCGATTTAAGTCTTAAGGGGGCGCTGCTTGAAACTTCGGCGCGCAATAAGTTTCTTTTACCGAATCTAAAGATTCGGATGTCGATTTCCATTCCGGCTCATGGGCGATTTGAAGAGGAGGTGGTCGTAAAACGTGTGGAGAGCGCGAGCGATCGCTATTTGCTCGGTGTGGCCTTTACTGGGCTAAAAGCCGAGACGATTTCGGCCCTGACTGATTTTTGTGTGAATTTTGCGCAGGACATTAGTTATCAAATGATGCTGGAGGAAGGTTTCCCGGCGCGTGGATTGGAGGAAAGCCTGACGGTTGAGGCGGTGAGTTCGCACAAGGATTTTCTACAGGTGACAGATCTTCGCCTGCTCAGTCGGCATAATCGCGGCGTAAGTCTGGATATCACAGAACCCTGGAGTATGCTCGAGCAGCAGGATCTGGACGCTCGGCATGTCCTTGTGAAGTTTGGCAAAAAGGTGATGGCCTCTGCGCGTATTTCGGAAACCGTCGATGGACTGCTGGTCGAACGCATAGTGCGGGACAAGGAGTTTAGCCTCGCCGTTCGTGGAGAGCTGACGGAGCGCAAACTCTGGCAGGAGATTTTGAAAACCGCGCTGATGAGTGGGCACAGACGTATTGTGATTAAAGAGGAGATACCGGACTTTATGCGAGAACTCGGGGGGAGTGCGGTGAAGAAAGATTATATTCTGAACATCTCGCGTCTGACCTGGGGGCGAGGGGCAAAGCTTTCAACCTGGGCAGAGCTGGTGGCGCCTTCGATTCGCGAACTCGTACGCGAAAAGAAACTTACCATAACCAGAATTTTGTCTTTAAAACTTTGGGCGCTGGCGAAGGCGAGGATGGGCTTGGAAAAAGCTCAGTGACTTCGGGAAAGATTATCGTTTATCCTTGCTTACTTTAGATCGATCGCAAGACGAAAGGGTGGTCCCAATGCGCGGCTTGGCTCTTTTTCACAGAAATATTTTTACAGTTATTGGCCTGATCCTCTCTACGTCGTCACTCGCTCAGACTAGCGTCACGCCTCCCGCTAAAGAGGTCGATAGTTATCTGCTCGAAGACGAACGCAATACCATCGATATTTTCTCGCGTATTTCAGCCCGCGTCGTCAACGTATCGAACCTTCGTTACGCGCGCGTCGGATTCTTTTCGTTTGATGTGACCGAAGTTCCAGTGGGCTCGGGCTCCGGGTTTATTTGGGATGAGAGTGGATATATCGTTACGAACTATCACGTGATTCAGGAAGCCGATCGCCTCACCGTCTCCTTCAAAAACGGCAAGTCTCTCCCGGCAAAGATCGTGGGTGCCGAACCACGCAAAGACATAGCCGTCTTGCGGGTGAAACCCGAAGGCCTGAAAGGCTTTGAGCCCATGATGCTGGCCGATTCGTCCAAACTTCAAGTCGGGCAAAAAGCGGTGGCCATCGGCAGCCCCTTTGGTCTCGACCAGACGCTGACTAAGGGCGTGATTTCTGCCTTGGGTCGTTCGATTCCGGGCGTGGGCGGCGTTCAGATTCGAGATATGATTCAGACGGATGCCTCCATCAATCCAGGGAACTCAGGCGGTCCACTCCTGGATTCGCGCGGCTATTTGCTCGGCATGAACACCATGATTTTCTCAGAATCGGGCAGCTCCGCGGGCATTGGCTTTGCCGTGCCGTCCTCGACGATCAACCGTATCGTCTCGCAAATCATCAAGA
>JAZKGL010000143.1:0-1418 GCA_040385935.1 Bdellovibrionota bacterium | reverse complement strand
TCGTTACCGGTGCATCATCAGGAATTGGCTACGAACTCGCGAAACAATTTGCAGAGAATGGCCACGATATTTTAATCGTCGCCGAAGATCAAAGAATCTACTCAGTCGCGAGTGAAATCCAGTCGCAGTACAATGTTCAGGTCGAAGCTTTGCAGCTTGACCTGATTCGTCCCGAGAGTTCGAAACAGCTTTATAGTCGAGTGCAGGAAACCGGTCGTCAACTTGATTTCCTCGCACTGAATGCAGGAGTGGGTGTAGGCGGACCGTTCCTTGAGACCGATTTCGAACGTGAAGTCGCGATGATTCATCTCAATGTTGTGGCCAACGTGCTCCTCACCAAACTCTTTCTCAAAGATATGGTAGATCGTGACTCGGGAGCGATTCTGTTCACAAGCTCGGTAGTGAGTATTATGCCTGCGCCGTTCCAAGCTGTTTACGGCGGAACAAAGGCCTTTCTTCGTTCGTTCATCTCAGCCATCCGCAGTGAGATCAAAGATTCCAATGTCACACTTACAGCCCTTATGCCGAACGCTACGGAGACAGAATTTTTTGAACGCGCTGACCTGTTGGATACCGAAGTCGGACAAGCGGAAAAAGATGATCCAGCCGTAGTGGCAAAACAAGGTTACGAGGGACTCATGTCGGGCGATAAAAACGTGATGGGTGGTTCACTCAAATCACGTATGCAGGGGCAAATGGCCCGCATTCTACCTAAAGATGTCACCGCTGATATGGGCCGTAAGATGGCAGAACCTGGATCGGCTCATAAACATGATCACGAACCAGGGCATGCGCATCACTAATTAGAATGCACACCAAACAAAAAATCCCCAACGATAAACGCTGGGGATTTTTTGTTTATTCAAACTCTAATCGACAAAACAAGGATTATCGAGCGATTTGCATCGTAGTACAGTGAACAGCTCCACCGTTACCGATCAAGTCATCGGTCGTGATCCAAGTCGGCTTGTAACCAATCGACTGATAGATCTGAGTGACTTCGCGCTCATACTTCGAGATAAACGCTGCATCGAAGTATTGACCATTACGATCACCGTGCTGGGCATAAGCAGGAGTCGTGTAGCGAGGAATGATTACGCTGCCGTTTACAGTCAAGGAGTTGGTGTAAGAACGAAACATTCCGTTTGTATCATTGGCGACAAACACCGGGCCAGGAGTCGGCATACGGATAACTTTGTAACCCATAGCTGCGATTTCGCGTGCGCGCGTATTCAAGTATGTTTGAACAGTGCGTGCTTTATTGTAGTACGTGTTTGAATAAAGGTTCAAAACTTCGTCACGAAGTTCGCTGACGATCACGGTATCGTCGTTTAAGAACTTGGCCCACATATCGATGTGGCCTGTTCCTTCGTAAGGCATGCGAGGGAAGATCGTAACTTCCGAACAGCCAGCGCCGA
>JAZKGL010000142.1:0-5236 GCA_040385935.1 Bdellovibrionota bacterium | reverse complement strand
GTGATTTCATCACATTTTCCTTCAGCATGCTTTTCACCAAGGGCGGATTAAGCTACCATTCCATCAAGAGACCGTCTCCTTCATTCGCGTGGCTTTTGCACTGAAACGGAAATTTTCCATCTGACGGGAAGTGGCTCTGATGTTTGATAGCTTGATTGACATCCTCATCTTGGACTGGATTGAGCCGTACTGGCCTTATATTCTCACCTTCATCACAACAGTGCTTTCCATCCTAGCGGCAGGTCATGCCATATTGACGAAAAGGGATGTCCGCTCAGGTCTCGGATGGGCCGGGGTTGTTCTTTTGTCGCCTGGTGTCGGGGTCGTACTTTATCTTTGTCTTGGTATCAATCGCGTGCAAAGGAAAGCCAAAGCCCTACGCAATACACGGGTGCGAATGCCAAGCGGTTTTTATCGGTTTGCCGTTGATCCAGTTGAGACCTCGGAGCGTTACGGTCATGCGGGTGAAACTCTTTTGCAGATCGCAAAAACTCTTGGGCATGTGAGTGGCAAACCTCTCTTGCGCGGCAATCGAATCGATATTTTGCAAAATGGAGAAGAAGCGTATCCGGCGATGTTAGAGGCTATTGATCAAGCCAAAGTTTCGATTAGCCTGCAGACCTATATTTTTGATTCTGATCGCCTTGGTTTGAAGTTTGTTGAGGCTTTGGCTGCTGCTGTCGCGCGCGGTGTTCAGGTGCGCGTGCTGATTGATGGCATCGGTGTGCGGTACTCCTTTCCGCCCGTTCATGGTCTTCTGCGGGCGAGAGGTGTTCCCACGGCGTTGTTTATTCCGGTGCGAAATATTAAGGTTTTGAATCTACGCACTCACCGAAAGATGATGGTCGTGGATGGAGGCGTCGGGTTTACAGGCGGGATGAATATTCGCCTCAATCATATCGTGTCAGAGGCCGAGAAAGAGCCGACGATCGATATTCACTTTCGCCTGCAAGGGCCGGTGGTCACCCAGCTGCAGGAAGTGTTTGCCGAAGACTGGAACTTTGCAACCGGCGAGGTCTTGCATGGCCCAAAGTGGGTCGCGCCGATGCAGATGCATGGGAATATTTTTGCGCGTGGGATTGCCGATGGACCTGATGAAACGGTAAGCGCTCTCGCGATGACCTTGCACGCGGCGCTGTCCGCTGCGAAAAAGCGGATACGTGTTGTCACGCCTTATTTTGTTCCGGATATTACTTTGCTCAGTGCACTTAGTGTGGCGTCGGCGCGTGGCATTGAAGTGGATATCGTCATTCCGCAAAAAGGCAATTTACGTTTTGTCGAATGGGCCGCTTGGTCGCAGATGCAGGAGGTTTTGAGCTTTGGCTGCCGCATCTGGCTCACACCCCCGCCTTTTGATCATTCAAAAATCATGACGGTGGATGGTCTTTGGGTTTTGTTTGGTTCGAGCAATTGGGATGCTCGTTCCCTGCGTTTGAACTTTGAGCACAATGTCGAAGCCCACGATCAACATTTCGCCGAGACGATGGATGCGATTATCAGCGAGAAGATAGCCCGGGCGCAGGCTTTGACTCTCGATGCGGTCGATACACGGCCGTTCTGGAAGAAGTTTCGCGATTCGATCGCGCGCCTTGGTTCGCCCTACCTTTAATTTCACTCCTTTTGAATCGGAATCGCATCCGCTTCGGATTCTTCAGCTCCTTGAGTCGGGTAGAAGAATGCAAGTGGCGCCCAGGTGAAAAGCTGGGTGACGCGAAGTCGGATGGAGAGAAACATTCTTTCGTTCAGATTCTGTGCGTAGCGCGCCACGCTTAGAGCGAGGTAAAAGCTCACGCCGAAGTTCAGAAGGCCAATGCCCAGAGTCCCTAAAGCAGCCATGAAGACTTCGAAAGGTATCATCTTTTCGCCGAGTGAAACGGCGGAGATCGCAAGGCCTGCAGACGAGAGCGTTACGTGTCTGACGTCGAGGGGAAGCCCCGAGATTTTACCGAGGAAGGGCACGAGAGCGAGGGAAACGCCGAGTGTGACGTTACCGGCTATGCCTGAGATGTTGCGCGAGAGAAAGCCGGCAAACTTCTTACCGGCTTCGGGACCGAAGGCGCGTTTGATTCTGGAATTTCTTTCGAGACGATCGGGCACACGTTGATAGGCGAGCCAGTTCTCGGCCCAACCTGCGACTAGACTCGACATCCAGAGTAGGATACCGGTTTCGGCCGCATAGAGTAGGGATAAGGTTTTGATTGGATGGAGTGATTCGATAGTGTGTTTCGCGTAATCGGCATCAAAGAAGGGGCCACCGTTGATCTTGGCAAAAGCATAGGAAACGAGCCAAGCCGTGGGCACAGCGAGGCCGATGTTGCCGAGGACCGCTGCGAACTGCGAGCGAAAGATGTGCCGGATCTCTAAGGCGATGGCGAGGTTGTTGTTCGAGCCTTTGCTTTGCCGAATTTTGTTGGCGAGTGCGGCGGCTGTCATAGAAGGCTGCTTGGTTGCGAGCGTGAAATGAAGGGCCTGCATCGTGAGAAAGCTGAGTGCATAATTGCTGGCGTTGAAAAAGGCTTCGATAAACGGAGGAACGGCCAGCTTTGAAATTGCGTATTTCAAGGCCGTTGTACCAACCGTCATCACGCCACCGCCCGACGCCGAGCGGAGCATGCTGAAGTATTCGGCTTTGGTGCGGGTGATATAGTGCTCGCCGCTGGTTCCGGTGTGTTCGACTACACGCAGAGACAGCATTTGCATATTGCCTTTGAGGAGCTGCTTGAAGTTTTGGGCATCATAGCGGGCGCGGATGAGTTCGGCGAGGAACTTGATTCCGAAGTCCGAGCCGTGTTGCTCCTTCATCGCTTCGAGCTGCTGAAGGCAGTAGTCGAGTCGTTTCATGTGCATGAGAATGTGTTCCATGCGTAGGACGAGCCCGGTGTTCACGCCGTTAGTCTGCAGGTAGGTGAACGCTTGATTCATAGCGACTTCACAGGCGCGGAGTTCGACAAAAATTTCGGCGAGGTTGAGCGTTTGCCAGTCGATATCGGTCGAGCGCTGCAGCTGGTTGCACAGGTTTGAGATTCTTTGCTCGAGTCGCCAGAAGGGGAGTTGCTCGAGGTTTGGACTCCCTAGCCGAATCCAAAGACTCGGCGTGCTCCCGGCACTGGCGATCTGGACAGCGAGGACCCTCATCGCGGAGAGCATATCGTCGAGCATCGTGGCGAACAGATTATTTTGAAAGGCGTTTGAAAGCTCTTCGGGACGGGCGTGAACGCCGATCAAAGTAAGAATATCACGAACCAGGGCTGGGGGAAGTTGTTCGACCCAGATGGCATCCTCGCGTTCGGGAAAGGTTTGCTCAAGAATTTCTGCCAGATCCTGCGGGGGCTTTGGCAAAGGGAGTATTTGTTCGATACCCAGCCCGAGGGCTTGATCGATAAAACCTTTTTCCTCAAACAAGCCGAGGTAGGCGAACACGGCAAAGGAACGGCAGGTCTTGATCAGGTCACGAAGGACGAGCGAGACGTTGCGTGCCCAATCGGGGTGTCGCTCGAGAAGCTGCAGGATAAAGCGTATGCGAGTGTGCGGTGATCGCTGCTCATTGAGGGGCGCGACGATCCAAGCTTGAAGCATCGCGAGCCATTCGAGCTTTTGCACATAGGATTTATCGGGGTTGGCGAGCGCGAGTATATAAGAGAGGTCGCGTTTGATATCGGGTTGGGAGAAAAGATCCTGGATCTTCTTCAGCGAACTCTTCTCTTGCATCAAGTATCTCCTACATTAACTTTAGAACGTTAGCTCTGCCTCGTGAGGTGGGCAAGGTATTTGGTTTTTCGGACTTCCGTTATTTTTCCTGTAAGGCTTGAATATCTTTTCCTTTCGCGTCTGTCTCTAACGAAAAGACTTAGAAATAACAGGACGTTTGATTTGAATAGGTTTAGCACAGAGTGGGATGGAAAATTGGTTGTTATTTTAAAGAGGTTTGTTATGTCGTTTATTCGTGGGGTTTTCTTTTCGGTGGCCATGGGTCTAGGCCTTAGTCAAGCCGTGGCTTCGGCTGAGCCAGCGACTGTGCCGTTCGTCGATGTCGGAAAGTATATGGGTACTTGGTACGAGATCGCATCGTTTCCTAAAGGTTTTCAGTTTGGGTGTACGGCTACGCAGGCTGATTATACTCTGATGGAAAATGGAAACGTTCAGGTTGAAAATAGCTGTAAGTTGTTTTTCCCGGGTGGATTGAAGTATGGCGTTAAGGGCGAGGCCCGAGTTGTGAACGCCGATACGAATGCGCAGCTCAAGGTTAAGTTTTACTGGGCGGAAGGTGATTATTGGGTTTTTGATTTGGCGGAAGATTATAGTTATGCCTTGGTCGGGTCGCCGGATTTTGATTCTCTTTGGATCTTGAGTCGCACACGGACCTTGGATCAAGGGATTATCGACCAGCTGACAGCTAAGGCTGGTACGCTTGGATTTGATGCCTCGCGTCTTAAGTTCACTAAGCAGCCGGTGGATTGATCTTGATCCTGTCACCAACAAAAAAGCCTCGCGAAAATCGCGAGGCTTTCTTTCGCAAGCTAAACTAAGAAAAGATCTTAGAATACATAACGGAAGTGAGCGAGGTTGATTTGGAAACCTGTGTTGTCTGTATCGCTATCGCCGCCAGTCAAGTTATCCTGAGTCGCTGACCCAGTGTGAAAGAAAATACCTGGAACGATGTGAAAGTGTTCAGCGATTTGGTAATCATACTGAAGACCGATTTCAAACGTATTCGATTTGCCTTCGATGTCGCTTTTTACGCCAGCAGCGTTAGCAATTTCTGTCTTGGACTTGCCGTAGACATACTTAGCTTGAAATTCGATTGTGCTGATCGAATCGAGCTGTAAGTAGTAAGTCCCGAACAAGCCAATTTTGTCTGATTCTGTATCAGGCTCATTGTCGTTGTCTTGACGGTCTGTACCAAGGAGAACGCCGACTTCTGCTTCTTTTGTAGGGAAAAGACTCAATCCAACGGCGCCGCCGGCATTGTTCGGCATAACGTAAATACCGTAGTTCTTCCAGAAAATACCGACAGTCAAATCATCCGGAGTCGTAACCAAACGGTTGTCATCGATGTCACTGCCTTCGTCAGGCTTAGTCTTATCCGTTGAGTAAACTAAAACATTATGATCAATCCAAAAAGTAGCGCCGGCTTTGCTCGCAGGGCTTCCTGTTTCACCTTGGGCAAACGCGCTGGTAGCGACCAATCCAGAAAGCAATGCTGCTGTTTTCAATGCACCGTTGTTCATCAAATTCC
>JAZKGL010000141.1:0-2760 GCA_040385935.1 Bdellovibrionota bacterium | reverse complement strand
AGATCAGGTTAGTGCAGGCGTTTTGCAATTCACTGTTGTTACGAATCGAAGTCTTGGTCGCTTCAAGGACTGCCATAGCGCCCGGAGCGCGGAACAGTTGACCTTGCTCAGACTTTGCGAAGCTCTTGAACGATCCAAAGGATTGATCCGAACATCCTAAGACTTCTGCGTAACCTTTTAGATACTCACCATCACCCTTAACCATGTCCCGACGCAGGTTCTCTAGATTCTCTCGAACGTAATGCTTTTGTTTTTCGAGTTGAGCAGCTTTAGTCGCTGGTACGCAGTTGGATGTTCCGCTGGTGATACCCGATGTCTGCACGCCAGTTGCGTTAAGCGTTGCGGCCAGAATCTGAATCTTGGAATCTTCTTTGATAAGAATAGATCCAAGACCACAACCGGCCATACCGTAGTTTTTGCCAAATGCCTGACCTTGGCTCAAAAGTAGAACCAAGGGCGCAAGATGCCAAAGCTTCATAGACTGCCTCCGTCTTTTGGAAAACGCATTTCCTTCCAGGTAACAGCTAGTTACGACGGCGGTCAATCATTATTTGTAAGCGATGGTGAGTATTAGTCGGCTAAGCTCGCGAAGAACTGCTTAACTTTTTGTATCAACCGAGCGTTGGCGCCCGCATCCCAGTATCCATATCGGGATGCGGAGCGAAAATCGATTAATTGTCTGTCAGCATCGATAAGAAATTCCAGATCGCTAATCAATCGAAAGACCAGACTCTCCGACTCGTAATGAAGGTAAGGGCCATCTTCTTGAACGAGTTCGAGCCTTGGTAGGGTTTGAAGAATAGCTTTTAAACGAGCCTTTGCATCGTCGACCGAACCCTCATAGGGGATCGGATCGCGATAGTGTATTTTATCAGCAGGAAAAGAGCTTCCAACCCCGTTTCGTGCGGGTGGACAAGGCGCTAGACGACCGTCAGGCTGCACGCCGAGATAGGTCAAGGCCTCAGCAGTTGTCATGATCATTTCCTCACAGAGTGGTGACTCATTTTTATACTAACTGAGAGTTTACTCCCACACAACCGCTCCGCCGTTTCGAGAATCCGCTGCACCAGTCCATAGACCGCGCTCCTCGTCCCACGCCAGCGCTTCGATATCTCCGAACTGCCGAGGCTCGTCGCCAAAAATATGTCCGCGTGCTTCGAGCGCTTTTTTTGTATCCGGATTTATACCGAAGGGTTCCCACCAGATTTTATCGGGCTGCCACTGATGATGAAAGCGTGGAAAGTCAGCGGCCTGTTGAATGTTCATTTTAAAGACTAGGCGATTGATGATCGTTTGAGTCACCGAGTTGATAATGGTTGGGCCACCAGGAGCACCGAGAACCATCACAAGATCTTTTCCTTTGAAAATCAAAGTGGGAGTCATCGAGGATAGAGGGCGTTTGCCCGGCGCGATGAGGTTACGACTACCCTGCTTCAAACCGAACATATTGCTCGTGCCGACTTTACTCGTAAAATCATCCATCTCGTTGTTGAGAAGTATGCCGGTTCCTTTAAGAACCACACCAGCCCCGTAAGAGCCATTCAAAGTATACGTGTTGCTGACGGCCATTCCTGTTTTATCACGTATCGAGAAATGAGTGGTCTCAAGTTTTTCACCGGGTAGATCACCGGGACCGATATCATGCGCTGCTTTCGTGAGGGAGATTTCCGCACGACGTTTAGCGAGATAGGTGGGATCGAGGAGTTTATCGAGAGGATTGTTGACGAAAGCCGGATCACCGAACCAAACCGATCGATCGGCAAATGCTTTTTTCATCGACTCGATGAGAAGGTGAGTGAAGTCGGTCGAGCCGGGTCCCATATCCTCAATCTTATCGTTTTCAAGCATACCGAGTATCGCGAGGAGAACCGCACCGCCCGACGAAGGTGGAGGCGAAGTCACGACTTCATAGCCTCGCCAGGCTTTTCTAAGAGGCTGTCTTTCCACCGGCTTGTAATCTGAGAGATCTTTCTCAACCATCACACCGCCGTTGGCTTTAAATTCGGAGATCACACGTTTGGCAAAGGCGCCTTTGTAGAAGTTTTCCGGGTTGTTCTCAATGAGTTTGAGTGTAGCGCCCAGATCCTTTTGCACAAGCCTCTCGCCGCGTTTCCAGGTTCGATCTTTGTTGAAGAATATACGGCGGGACTCGGCAAATTTTGCCAGGAGACTTTGGTTTCGCTTGAGGCTCTCATCGAGAGAGGCATCCACGATAAAGCCGTTGGTGGCCAGAAGACGAGCGGGTTTTACCAGTTTTTGCCAAGGAAGTTTTCCGTATTTTTTGTGTAGGAGTACCATGCCCGCGACCGTTCCCGGAACACCCGCCGCGCGGTATCCGACGCGCGAAAGTTGATCGACGGCTTCGCCTTTTTCATCGAGGTAGAAGTCTGGGCCAGCGGCGGCCGGCGCGGTTTCGCGGTAATCGATGAATGTCGTATCGCTATCGGGTTTATGCACCAAGGCGAATCCTCCGCCCCCAATGTTCCCGGCCGATGGCCACGTAACCGCAAGGGCAAAGGCCACAGCGACCGCGGCATCACCTGCGGTGCCGCCGTCGCGAAGTATTTGAGCCCCAATGTCTGAGGCCAGCGGACTGATCGAGGTAACCAGGCCCTTATCGTTCCAAACCGGCGCGCGCGTTGCGGCCGTAAGTTGAGAGCTGACAAAAATAAACACAGCACCAAACCAAATCTCGAGTCTTTTCACAAACGGCTCCATCACCCAGGTTGAGGTCTTCCGATTAAAGCAGAAGGCGCAAAC
>JAZKGL010000140.1:0-2012 GCA_040385935.1 Bdellovibrionota bacterium | reverse complement strand
TGATGGGCTACGAGCCAGTTGTGAATGCCCACCGATAATTCGGTGCACTGCCGACAATCATTTCCGACCGTACAAACATCAACGGCGTTTAAAACGACCGCACCGTCTATCATCTCTGGGACGAAGTCCATACTCATCTCTCATCGAATAGAGTCGCGTATTTTAGCGAAAAAACTTGAAAAATATAGGTTATGGAACCTTAGACTTCAAGATCTATCTTGATTTGCTGTATCGTCACTGGCGGGTAAGTCATAGCGAAACGACTATTCACCCAGCGTCCGATCACTTTACGGTAAAGCGGCGAAAGGTCAACCCCTGCAAGTTTCTGCCGAATTTTGACAAGATCTTCCAGAACTTGGCTTCGAACTTTTTCCAGCCGATCCGTTTCAAAAGCCGGCCGTTGGTATACGAAAGTAATGATGCTATCATCCATCAGTTCGCAAAGTCTCTGATCCTTTGACGCGTCGAGAACTCCACGCTCTATCAGGATTCGCCGACTAATCTGCGTTTTGAGTTCGAAGCTGAGACGATGAATAGACGCATGCCGATTCACCGGATCGGGAAGTATCGTATGCTGGGTCGTCACAGTCCAGACAAGACCGAGAGCATCGACATGATCCTTCTGCGTATTCTGCGCAAGCCATCGCGAAAACTCAGCGTTGGCGCTCGTCAAGGACTGAGCGATGGGTCTGCGGGGCGAAAAGTCCCGATCGAACATAGACATAGCGCAATTTTCCCGGAAAGAAGGGTTATGCAAGGCTCAATCTCTCTTAACAGTTTAGCAAAACTATCTTTAAAGTGGCTTCGGCAGCTTTTGCCTATGGCTGTTTTATTCACGACTTTTGGCTGCGCCTATCGATTCACCAACACAGCGATCCGTAACCCGCTGGGGATACAGACCCTCGCGGTGGAAGCGGTGTGGGATGAAAGCCGTGAAGTGATTCCGCACGAAGAGCTATGGTCAGCGGTTCAGCGCGAAGTCATTAAGAACGGTCGTGTTACCTTGACCAATCAGGATGAGGCCGATGCGCTCATGGTCATTACTGTCACAGGCGCCAAGGTCGCTCCCGTAGGCACTCCGAGTCAGGAGGCCTTTGATAAAGATCCTCCCGATTCGGAAACGGAGAAGGGCAAACCGCGCGACTACCGCAACCTTCGCCGCGCAGGAACCTGGACGACCGACGAGGGCATCACGCTGTCTGTGCATGTTAATGTCTACGATCTGAAATCTCGCGCTGTCCTTTTCAACCGCGACTACTCAAGTGGCGTCACGTTCAAAAGTTTCCGACCGGTGTCAGTCACACCCACAGAAAGTGTCTATCTGCACTACGAAGAAGCCTTAGACTCACGCTTCAAAGATGTCTCGGAAAGGCTTGCGAACTCGATCGTGAACGACTTTTTGATGTAATTTTCCTTGTTCGCCTAATCCCCCGTGACTATAGTAGGGGGGTCTGCCTTAGAAGGAGAAATCGTATGGCTTTTAAACTCCCGGAACTTCCTTATTCAAAAGACGCTCTTGCTCCTCACATTTCTGCTGAGACGCTCGAGTATCACTACGGTAAACATCACCAGACTTACGTCGATAACCTCAACAAGCTTGTTGCAGGCACACCAAACGAAACCAAAAGTTTGGAAGACCTTATCAAGACGACAGAAGGCGGCATCTTCAACAATGCCGCTCAGGTTTGGAATCACACGTTCTATTGGTATTGCATGAAGCCTAAGGGCGGCGGCGAACCAACAGGCAAAATCGGCGAAGCGATCAAGAAGCAATTCGGTTCGTTCGACAAATTCAAAGACGACTTCACCGAAGCGGCTAAAACTCAGTTCGGCTCAGGCTGGGCATGGCTCGTGAAAAAGCCAGATGGCTCTCTCGCTATTGAGAAAACAGGTAATGCTGGTAACCCAATGACCAGCGGCCACAAGCCAATTATGACGTGTGACGTTTGGGAACACGCTTACTACATCGACTATCGCAACGCGCGACCGAAGTATGTTGAAGCGTTTTGGAA
>JAZKGL010000139.1:0-17493 GCA_040385935.1 Bdellovibrionota bacterium | reverse complement strand
TTATGCCGCCGGAGGCATCAGCGAAGCGCTATCCCGAGGGAAAACGCACCATATATACCAGCCAGACTTAAACAAACGACACTAATAATCCGACACAAAATTTTTGTTCGTCTAACGAACGATTAAAAAATCACATTTTTATTTCTACCACGAAAGAAACCCTACGATTTCTCATAATGCTTTGACGCCGCGACTTTGGTCCTACCAGTTTGACGAGCAAGACTTAAAAACCAAAAGTTATGCAAAAATATCGCTTAACTTTTCTAATCTATGCGCGCAGTATAGGGATACATTCTTGCCAAACTATTTTTATGAACAACGAGTTTGATCGACTAATTTTCCCTATTGAGGGTTGAGTTAACGCATGGTCAATGAGCAAGCATTGCTAACCGATCTTGTCGACGCGATTCAAGTGTGGTCGACGAGTTCTAAGAGTCGAACTCTTTCGGGTTTAGCTCGGAGGACAAGCGTCGCATATTCGACGATTCGTCGGATCGCTCAGGGAGAAAGCGCGCCTCATCCATACACCGCACTTGCGATCTCCGAAGTTGTGATGAGTACTCAGCAGCGCCTGATGTTTTTGAAAAAACATTTCCCCACCATCGGTAACCTGATGGATGAGTGTTATGTGAAGACGATTCGTCAGGAACCGAATGATGAAACCTTGCAAAGGTTCATTCGCCAGGAACCGCATAACAAAATATTCAACATTGCTGCAACGAAACAAGGGACCACTCGCAAAGCCATAGGAGCCCTCGCTGGAAAAGCAGGACTTGACGCTTTGGACGAGATGCTCGACGATGCTCTTTTGCACGAACTGCCGAGCGGGACGATCAAATACACCGATGATAGCTGGGCGATTGGCAATATTGAGCTGGCCCTCGACCAAGTTAAGCATTCGACGGAGCACTTTGATAAGCATCTTGTTGGCACCGAGGGTGCGAGCTTGATGCATTCAACGGGGGCAGTAAAACCGGAGCTGCTGCCGAAGGTTAAAGAACTCGTCATGAAGTTTATGAAAGATCTGAATGAATTAAAAGATCATGAAGATTCTGAGGGCGGGGTTCACTTTTTCTGCGATTTGATGTATTCGCTTTACGATCGTAATGAATGGAATGATAGTCGAGGCGACCTCAGCCTAGCCCAGGAGCTGGATGGATGAAACGATTTCTCTTAGCCCTCATGCTTTTGTTTGCAACGTTTACGCCTAGCCTATCCGCTGAGGCAAGCGGTTCGAACACAGTGTTCATGCCGGTCCGAGCCACGGAGTTTAAACTCAAGCCGGCCTATCGTGACGAGGCCTTCAATACGAGCGAGCTGTTTAATTATCTAGAATCCTCGCAGAGCAACTCGATTATGGTCGCTCGGGTAACACCAGCCGTTTATCGCACGGCTTATTATTACACCCGCTGGGACTACGACGTTGAGCTTGCATTTACCGACTACGAAACCATCGTATTTACCTACTACCCAAGGCTGGGCGCGATACTGGGCGTAAGCACAGACAATGACATCGTCGTACTCTTGCCTCAGGAATAGTCACTGTTCTCCTTAGGAAGTGGCGCACTTCGAACCTAAAATTTCTAAGACCAATAAAGGCACGGCATACGCCGTGCCTTTTCTCAGATGCAAATTCGCTGGCACTTTGCGATAATCGGGGCCACTTGGGTGCTTTCCCATGACCGGTTGGAGGATGACGGCTTTATGCAGCATTTGATCTGGGACTTTTCGCCCGAAATTTTTATGTGGGGCTCCTTCGCTCCTCGGTACTATGGCCTTATGTTCGCGATCGGCTTTATGGTCGGTTACTCCATCACGCAAAAAATATTTGTTCATGAAAATCGAGATATCGAAGATTTGTCGTCGCTGCTCTTTCACATCATGGTCGGTACGATCGTAGGAGCCAGGGTTGGCCACTGTTTGTTCTATGAACCCGAATACTATCTCCAGCATCCTATCGAGATACTCTATGTGTGGCGGGGAGGCCTAGCCTCGCACGGTGGAACGATTGGAGTTCTCCTAGCCCTTTGGCTTTACAAGCGCAAACACGCCGACCAAGGCTATGTGTGGCTAGCCGATCGCCTAGCGATAGGAACAGCGTTCACCGCGTGTTGTATTCGTATCGGCAACTTTTTCAACTCCGAGATCCTTGGCAAACCAAGTGATGCGCCGTGGGCCATTATTTTCGCCTCGAACGGCGATATGGTTCCAAGGCATCCCGCGATGCTCTATGAGGCCCTAGCCTACCTTCTTCTCTTTTTCACGCTGTTTGCCATGTATTGGAAAACCAATGCGGGCCAGGTGAAAGGTCGATTGATCGGTTTGATGCTCGCGTGGATTTTTACGGCAAGGTTCATCATCGAGTTTGTTAAAGAGAATCAGGTTCCTTTTGAGAATGGAATGGTTCTAAACATGGGTCAGCTCTTAAGTATTCCTTTCATAATCATCGGGGTGCTCTTGGCCTCGGGCAAGCTCGTCGAGTGGCTTCCCTGGATGGATACGACGACCGAGCCTCCTAAAAAGCCAACGGCTACCGCGTTAAAGACGAGCAAAAAATGAAATGGATAGGTCTTCTGGCTTTATTATCGATGGCCTCGATGTGCAAGAGTCCGCAGAGCGGATCATCCAGCGGCCCTTCAACATCGGCCTTCGATAAAGCCAGAGCCATGAAGGATCTGCAGATGTTCGCTGCGGAGCCGCACGAGCTGGGTTCAGCGCGCAATGCACTCCTAGCCAACTACATCGATCAAGAGATGAAGAGCATTGGCCTGACAATAGAGCGGATAAAGTTCGATGTCGAAGTTCCCGATCCAGAGCTTCTCAATCAAGATGCGAGCATGATGCGAAAGGCGACTTTAACAAAATCGCTAGAGAACGTGACCGCGACTTACAAATCCTCAAGTGCCAAGGCGTGTGTCTATCTATTGGGAAGCCATTACGACAGCAAGCGCCTATCCGGTGTCGAAAGCGTAGGAGCCAACGACAGCGGCTCCTCGTCGGCAGCGCTCATGGAAATCATGCGTAGCCTGAAAACCCAGAGTCCAAGTTTTCGCTGCCATGTAAAGGCGATTTGGTTCGATGGCGAGGAAGCCTATCTCCCCAACTGGCGAGATGGCGAATCTAGGCATCCGGCGAATCAAATCGACAACACCTATGGAAGTCGATTCTATACCTCCTCACTTAAGGCCTGCGATAGCGCTTGGTGCACGGCTGAAGGGGATAAGGTCGAAGGATTGATACTTCTCGATATGGTTGGCGAAGCGAACTTAACTTTGTCGGATGATATCAATTCCACTCAGGCGCTGAGAGATTTGGCAAAGGTAGTTGATCAGTCCTTATTCAAAGGGGAATTATTTCGCGGCGTGAGTCCTAAGGGCATCGAGGATGATCACATTCCTTTTCTTCGGAAGAACATTCCAGCGATAGATTTGATAGGGTTTGAGAATACCAGTCATTGGCATCAACCAACGGATACATTCGATAAGATTGATGCCGACAGTCTTTTGAAAGTGGGTCAGTTGACCGATGAGATGCTTAAAAGGTTGCTGCTGTAAATTTTTTTTAAAACTAAGCAACCTTACCCCTAACCACCTCATCCAGATGATGAACGATCGAATAAAGCTCAGTTGCCTGCTTCTTAAGCTCCTCAGCCGACCCTGCCGACTTCTCAGCCGCAGATGAATTCATCTGCGTAACGTTATCCAATTGTCCAATCGCCGTATTAATCTCAGTGATTCCCCGAGACTGCTCTTCCGCAGCATTAGAAATCTCGGCAATACAGCTTTCCATAACATTCACGTTCGATACTATGCCCTGAAGAACCTCAACACCCTGCGCAGCGATACCCACTCCAACCCGAATTTTCTCCGATCCAATTTTAATAAATTCCGTAACCGTCACCTGATTTTTTTGGACAGTGCTCCGGACTTTATCAACACTCTCGCTCAATAGTCCGGAGATTTCTTTAGCCGCATCACCACTCATTTGAGCGAGCTTGCCGACTTCTTCCGCGACTACTGCAAATCCACGTCCCATCTCTCCTGCTCTCGCAGCTTCGACCGAGGCATTAAAGGACAAAAGCTTGGTCTGAAAGACGATATCATTGATGACTTTAGTCCGATCACGAATCGTCTCAATGATCGTAACGATTTGGTTGATCTCGAGATTCGAATTTTTTACTTCGGCCATAATAGAGAGATTCGCACGTTCGATATCGGAGATTGCGGATTGAATGTTTTCCATGACTTCGCGACCTTGTTTGACCGCGACCTGACTCTCCCCTGCGATATCTCGTGACTTTCGCGCATTGGCAGCACTGTTGGACACCATCGCTGTAATCTCATTCATCGAAGCCGCGGTCTCTTCCAAGGAAGCAGCCTGCTGTGTGGCGCCACTTGAAAGTAGATCGCTCGTCGATGCAATCGTCGTCGCCGCCAAGGTTACTTCACTCGCTTCTTGATTCAGCCGATTGGAGATTGAAACCAAAATCTGGGAGATGTGTCGCGCAAAAATGAAGCCAATGAGAAAGTTAAAACTGATACCTAAGACCGCTGCGATGAGAAGGAATTGATTGCCACGCTCCGCGCTTGTCTCTGCTTCTAATCGCCATGTGTCGCTCATGCCTGATTGAAAGGTATGAAGTTTTTCAAACTCTTCATTGTGTCCGACCTTGGCTTTGGCCACAACGCTCGAGTTTAGGGCGAGTAGGCGCTCGATAGCTGCAGGATCTTTATTTCCTATAAGTGTAACACCTTCTCGAATGAGAACCAGCGCCTGATCCCATCGTTCATTTTGCGAGTTGAATAACGCCTCTTCTCCGGCCTCAAAGGGCATCGCGAGATATTTGTTTTCCGAAGCTTCGTAGAGCGAGACGTGATCTTCGAGTTTCTTCTTTAGTCGATCGACTTCTTTTTCAGCCAGGCCCTGCGTGGTCACGCGAAGAAATAATCGAGTCACCTCGGACCCAAAGTATCGCATATCCGACAGGTGGCTCAACTTCGGCACGCTTTTCTTCGAAATGCGTTCCATATTTTCTTTGATTTTGTTTTGAGAAACCCAGGCGCCAATGCCCATAGCCCCAAGCACAACGGACGACGTGAAAACGAGGGCTAGGAGTTTTGCTTTGATAGAGAGATTTTGAAGCATCGCGCACCCAATAGGTTGTAAAAGACCTAATGGGTTATCGGTCAGTAAGCGAAGAAGTTGAAAAAATAATTTACCTTTTACGCTATTATTATCGTCTTGATCGCCAATGTCGTCGAATTTTCGACGACATTTTCAAGATTTCTATTTCGCATTTCGCGTATTCGTTCAATTTCGAAGAATTGAGCTGGGTTCATACTCAGTGAATCATCTTAAGCCCTTCAGACACCATCTCACCAATATCACTATTCGTGTCAGGCGAATGCATATCGGTCTTTTCCTTCAACTGACCTTTGACTCGGCCCATCCATTCTGCTTCGACCTTTTGCTCACGACCAAGCTCATAGATTTCCAAAAGGAGGAGCCACTCATCACGAGCCGTTTTTAAAGTATCTTCACCCAAGTCTTGAAGCGCCGTCAATGCTTGGCCATCACCTTTGGCAAACCGAGCGCGTAAATCGCGCAATTTTTGATAGCGAACGAAAACCGATTTCTCAAACGTCGAGTAAGGCGTCGATCGAGCCGGTGATGTTTCGGGATCGGAAATCTCATGTTCGCCAAAGCTCTCGCGATCGGCCGGACCACCGAACACAGAGGGTATCGTCTCACCGATGAGCATATCGAACTCGCCCCAGCTCGGCTCAAAATAAGTCTTTGATCCACGCGTCACGATACAATCGCTGAACGTCATTAAGATGAGTTGACCATCACGGCGAATAACCGATTTCAAAACACCTTTGACTTCAAAACCCGATAGAAATTTGAGTAGGCAAGCGTGGCCAACTTCGATCCCCAGTCCTTTTAAGGCCGCATCATCGAGAGTGCTCATAGCGCGATCAGGACGCCCGACTAGCCTTCCGATCGGTGTGCTAAAGCCTTCGCCGTGTCGCTCAAGTCCGTGCCCACTGATTTGCTCACCTTTGTAACACAGTTGAACAGGCCCCGAGAGTTTGAAGAACTCCGCACGTTCGCCTTCATTCTCAAACGACGAAAGGATGCCCGAAGCACTCGCTCCGGTTTCCAAACAGACCGTGCCGATCGCGCGACTATCCTGCAATTTTTGCAAAGATTTCACGCCACCGACTTTAAATGCAAGGACCGAATCGAGTTCATGCAAAACGCTCGTTAGATGCTGCATATCCTCAGCGACAAAGAGCTGCGGCTGTTGTTCAGTGATGTTGTAACTATAATTGATACAGTCGATGCTAAAGGGAATTTTCTTTACCTTGTCGGTCATCGCGAGCTTGGATTCACCCACCGAGGATAGAAGTCCGGCACCATAAATCTTCGGATTTTTGAGAGTTCCGGCAAGGCCATACTCGGCTGTCCACCAGCTCATGCGCGCAACGAGTGTTTGCTCCGACACAAACTGAGTCGATTTTAAAACCTCTTGCAAACGCGACTCGGCACGCGCGATCACATCGGGTTTATGATCGGGGTTTTCCTTCACATCCGAAAGATAACGAACGGCTTCATACACCATCAGATCTTCTTTGGAATAAAGAGCTTTGGTTCCCAGCGTCGCGTAGTAGGCGAGGTAGTCGCTATACTCCTTATCGGGAATAATAGGCGCGTGGCCGGCCGCTTCATGCACGATATCCGGGGCCGGTGTGTAAGCAATATGATCGACGGTTCGCATATCGGTTGCGATAGGTAAGATTTTGCGCGCCTGAAATTCGATAAAAGCCCATGGCGCGATAAATCCAGTAACCCCAACCGCACCCCAACCCGATTCCTGCAGCGCCTTATCGATATCATCGATATGGGGAATACGATCGATTTGCAGGCCACTTTTTTTGAAACCGGCCGCATAAGTTGAGACGGCATGCTCTTTGAAAAAGTCCTGACTGCGGCGCATGATATATCGCCAGGCCGCCTGATCACGAGCCGTATACTTGCTGTAATCGTGCTCGCTGCAGTAGGAGCGCAATGAAGCGGGTAGTTTATCGATCGTGCGTGTCATGATTTCCCCCAGAAAAACATCTCAACGTGAAACACCCTTAGAATCGGAAATTGAGGCCCAGTAAGCAAGTCAGAACTGAGCGAGTTCCGCTTGAATTAAATCGCGATAGCGCTTGGCCTCAGCCGCCGGATCATGCGAATAGATAATCGCGCGTCCGACATTCACCATAGTGCGTTTACCGAATCGTTGCAGGATCGGACCGACCTCACCACCCTGCGCGCCAATACCCGGCACCAATATAACCTGTGTTGTGAGTTTCTTAGCCAATCGATCGAGTTCATCGAGACCGATATGGTTGCCTTTACTCGGTGCGCCTATGACGACCCCATCAACATCGGCTGTCACCGCTTGATCGGCGAGGAATTCGTAAAAATTCTGACCATTCACTTGCGCGTTTTTCATCACCTGAAATTCAGGGTTGGACATAAGCACGAGTTGAATCAATCCAATGTTCTGTCTGCGCGCCTCCTCGGCTGTTCCGATCGTGTTCCCAGGAAAGGGGGCATAAGTGATGGAATCATACCCTTCGGCAGCTGCATGATAGAGCGCAGCCGCGTTGGTATCACCGATGTCGGCAAGCTTAGTGTCATCGATACTGAGCATGCCGTGTTTGCGAATCTGAGCCGTGATGCGCTGCATATCGCTACGTGAGATGTCTTTGTAGTAATTGCGATTCGGTTTGATGGCGGCACTATAAGGGGCAACTTGATCGATAATCTTAAGCGTCCATTCGACTTTATCGACGCCGGAGGGAATCGACTGCGAACTACGCTGCCCGGGTTCGCTCGGATCGATTCCTACGCAGAGCAAACTCTTTTTTGCTTCGACTGCTGAAAGCCAGTCACTCCGAAAATGACTCACGCCTGACCTCGCAATTCTTGAGTGCTGATCCCCAATTCACTGGCTAGAACACTCACCAGAGCATCGCTGGGTTGTCTTTGCTTTACAGCCTTTTTGAGCAGCTCAGGCGCCCGACTCAAGGGATAATAGGCGATCTTTCCCCCGTAATGTTTCTTAAGATACTCGGCTGCCGTCAGGCCATCATCACGAACCTCCGAGCGATCCGTTAAACTTAACACGCCGTGAACGTCAACTCCGGATTCCAAGAGTTGATCCAGGCACTGAAAAAGCGAGAGGCCCGTCGTCACCGTATCTTCGAGCACCAGAGTCTTGCCACGCGGAGCACCGATGAAAAACCGATCTTTTGGATCACCGTGAGGTTTGGGTTTGGCGCGACCCATAGCGATGATATGCGAGTCTTCCGCAAAATTTTTAGCTCGCTTGGCAAGTTTGAACGCAGTGATCACCGCGGTTTTACTTGCGCCTTCTGGAACGCCGTAAAGGGTGTCACAGGGAATCTTTTCGCGTTCGATATAATCGGCGATAAAGTCGGTGAGTATATCCAAAAGATAGGCGTCATTGCTGGCTTTTCGCCAGTTGACGTAAAAGTGACTTTTTCGGCCGCTTTTGAGCGTGAGAGGCTGCTCATGAAAACCGATAATGTCATGGTGGAGAATGAATTCGGCAAAGGAACCGTTCGTCATATCTGTCTCCCCAAAGGATTGTGCGCGAATCCTACACCATGGAAAAGAAAGAACAAAGCGCGATGCAAGGCCGATGGATAATTTTTGACATATCTATTTTCCCCAGTGCCCCAAAGTCGTGTAGGCCTTTCTATGACTCAGTATTTGTGGAACACTATCAAAGGCGGCCATGGTCGCGGGAATCCGGAAATATCGCGCGGAGTTAATCTTATGTCGAGCAACCTAACCCGAAATCCAAACCTCGATCTGACTGGGGCCAAAGGCGGCGCAGGCCAAGAAAGCTGGCGTAAGAATATTGGCAAAAACCCGCTCAGTTTTCCCCGCGCCACGAGTTGGTGGACGGGACCTAACCCCAAAACGGCCGGTGCTGAACATAAAAATGCCGACGGCTCGATCAAAGCCCTACCAATACCCAACCTAAAAACTTGCACGAGAAATGATCTGCAGGCCTACTTTGATAACGGCTGGATGCTGACCGAACTCCTATTTGCCTGTCTAGCTGAAGAAGAAGCCTTTTATCGGCCGCCTTATCACAACCTTCGTCATCCTCTGATTTTCTATTACACCCATCCTGCTGTTCTCTATGTAAACAAGCTTCACGTCGCTGGTCTGATTCCAGAAACCGTTCATCCTTACCACGAACGTTTGTTTGAAACCGGCGTGGATGAAATGAGTTGGGACGACCTTTCTAAAAATGAAATGGAATGGCCAGAGCTTGACCATTGTTTTCAGTACCGGCGCGATTGCTATCGCATAGTCTCTAAAGTCATTCAGGAGCATCCGGGTCTTGAGCAAGGGCATCCGCCGATCACGGCCGGCGATCCCCTGTGGGCTCTCGTAATGGGCTTTGAACATGAACGCATCCACCTTGAAACCTCCTCGGTTTTGATCCGTGAATTGCCGGTGAATCTGGTGAAGAGACATCCCGGTTTTTCTCCCCTTGCCAGTGGCGCGAAGATTTACAAGGAAGGTTCGACTTGGAAAAATCCGACCGAAGGCAACGAATTTCCGCAAAATCCTTGGGTGAAAAAATCGGCATCGAACGTGACCATAGGTAAGGCCGAGGAATTTCCCACTTTTGGTTGGGACAATGAATACGGTCAGCGACAAACGCAGGTCAAAGCCTTCTCTGCGAATCGTCAGCTGATCAGCAACGGCGAATACTTTGACTTCGTTAAAGATGGTGGTTACCGCGAACAAAAATTCTGGACTGACGAAGGCTGGCGCTGGCGGACCTATCGCAATGTTAAGTGGCCAAGTTTTTGGGTTCCGGTAGGCCCTCAGGGCGCCCATCAATATGCTTTGCGCACGTGTTTTGAAATCGTGCAGATGCCGTGGGATTGGCCGGCGATCGCGAACTATCACGAAGCTCGCGCATTCGCTGCGTGGAAGTCGGAGAAGGACGGCACCTCTATTCCGTATCGATTGCTCACCGAAGCCGAACACCATGTTATGCGATCCGATCACGCGCCCTTTGCAACGGAGAAAGATATCAAGGCCGCTTATCACACTCTCGAAAATCCAAGTGTGAACAGCAGCCTTCGATTCGGTAGTGAATCCAGTGTCAAAGGCCAGCCAAAGGATGAATTCACCGACGTCTTTGGTAACGTCTGGCAGTGGCTTGAAGATCACTTTCATTTTCTCCCCGGCTTTGAAGTGCATCCTTTTTATGATGACTTCTCCACGCCATGCTTCGATGGTCTGCATCAGATGATCATGGGCGGCAGCTTTATAAGCGCCGGGGATGAGGCGAGTGTTCACGCTCGTTTTCACTTTAGACCGCACTTTGGTCAACACGCGGGATTTCGCCTAGTCGATTCTCTAACGGCTGATAATACGGGTGCCGTGTTTAAAATCATTCCTGCGGGCGATGATCTCAAAGACGAAGTGGAAACCAGAAAACAGCAAATCTTTACGGCCTTCTCTAAAGATGATGCGCTTCTTATCGATTCGGGAATGACGCCTGAAAAGCTCGATCGCAATTTGATACCGCAGTGGATCAAGTCTCATCTGAACTCCGAGCAGCTGAAAGGCCGCGCTTTAGAAGTAGGCTCAGGCGTCGGCGCGCTCAGCTATCGCATCGCTTCGCTTGGCCTAAACACCACGGGAGCCGATATCTCCAAACTCGCGATCGACACGGCTCGATCCTGGCATCAGAGCGGTCAGGTGAGCTTTCACAGCCTCGATGATAACAGCGTTCTTACTCTGGAACTCGATCCAAAAATACTGGAGCGCTTAAGCTGGCGACAAACCGATGCGAGTAGTCTGCCAGCGGAATGGTTCGACTATGAACTCGTGATTTTAAATCGCGTGGTGAGCCAGTTGCCTTCACCGAAGGGACTCTTGAGCCGGCTCAGTGGGGAGCGTGGCCTTGTGAAACCCGGTGGTTTTGTCATCATCGCAGATCGCTACTCCTGGATTGAGCGTCTGACACCGAAATCTCTGTGGTTGCAGACCGAGGACATCGCTTCGGCGCTCGGTCGTTCCTTTGAAAAAATAGATTCGGGTAGCTGTTTTCATGTCGAGCGCCCGGCGAAGGATCTTGCAACATTTGGCCGCCTTAACCTAAGTCTTTGGAGACGACAGTCGTGAGTTCATCGCCCTTTGATTGGTCAGCGGCCGAAATCGAAGCGGCCTATAAGGCGTTTTCGAATGCGATAGGCCCATGGTGGGAGAATCTTTCGACGCTCAATCCCTCGGGTCTGGCTCACGATCCGGCAACGCATGGCGTTCGGCCAGAAGTGAATATTTATAGTGACAATAGGCCACCAGAAAATGGTCTTGATCTAGCGGTCCTCATTCAATCGGTGATCAAGGATTTAGGGTCGGATAGCCAAGTGGTTGGTCATCCGCACTATCTTGCTTATGTTGCAGGCGCAGCGAACCCCGTGGCACCGATTGGTCAAGCGCTCTCGATGATGCTCAATCCCTACACGGGAACGTTTGCTACCGCACCGCGTGCCGTTCAACTTGAGGATCAAACGATACGTTGGTTGATGACGATGATGAACTGGCCCGATGCGGGAACAGGTTTATTAACCACGGGTTCCTCTCTCGCGATTTTCTCGGCTGTCCTTGCCGCGCGCGAGGCGCGAGTCGCACCACAAGGCAAACGGCGCGTCTATGTTTCTGACCAAGCTCATCATTGTTTTGGCAAAGCCCTATTTGGAGCAGGGTTTCTTCCAGAGGAAACGATCGTAATTCCTAGCGACAAAGGTCGTCTAAATCCCGAGCGTGCGCGCGAGGCCATTCGCCGCGATAAATCCTCAGGGCTTACCCCTGTGATGTTAGTCGGGACAGCGGGAACGACCAATCTTGGTCGCGTCGATCCCCTCGATGATTTGGCTGATATTTGTCGAGATGAAGACCTCTGGTTTCATGTCGATGGCGCCTATGGGGGATTCTTTAAGCTCCTCGGCGAAGCAACGGTTCTCAAGGGCCTTGAGCGCGGCGATTCCCTGTCTCTTGATCCCCATAAGGCCTTTAGTATGCCCTATGGAACGGGGGCCTTGCTTGTTCGCGATGTTAAAAGCATCACGTGGCCTCGAGGGTTGAACGCCTCGTATATGCCCCCCTTTAGTTCCGATCACATGCGTCTTGAGTATTCAGATATCACACCCGAGTTGTCGCGCGATTTTCGCGGCCTTAGATTGTGGTTATCGATCAAACATTTTGGATTGGAAATCTTTCGACAACATCTTTTAGCTAAGTGGAAACAGGCCCGATATCTTGCCGAGCGATTTAAGGAAACGGGCAAAATCGAACTCGTTTCCGATCCCGACCTGTCTCTCTTCGCCTGGAAGTTGAAAAATGATCTCGACGGCAATCGTAGCCGGCGTCTCTTTCAAGCGATCAATAGTAGCGGTCACTTCTTTGTTACGGCTTGCGAGTGGGAGAAAACCTTTGTCATTCGCACCTGTATCCTCGGATTTCGCACCGAGATGTCTGATCTGGACGAATTCGTTAAGCTTATCCTTACTCTCGAGGCTAAAGTATGAACTTTCGTGACTTCTTTCGCACCGACCCGGGTTTGACCCATTTGAATAATGCAGGTTTGTCGCCGATCAATACCGAAGCGGAAGCCGCTGTGAAATATTGGGTGGAACGCTATCGACGCGAAGGCATGTTCTGCAACGATGCCTATCTCGAAGGCGTGGATGAAGCGCGCGTTCGACTCGCAAAATTTCTGGACGCAACGCCGGGTTCTCTCGCTTTTTTCCAAAGTACGGCGAATGCTGTGAGTCAATTGGCTTTCCACGTGAATTTAAAACCCGGTGATGAAGTCGTGATGTGGGATCAAGAGTATGGATCTCATTTGTATCCTTGGCAGGAAGCGTGTCAACGCACGGGGGCTACGCTTATCCTCGTAGAGTCTGAAGATCAGATGGCAACTCCCACCGAAAAGCTGCTTCGTCATGTGACGGACAAAACCAAGGTGATTGCAGTCTCCTGGGTTCAATTTCAGACTGGAGCTGTGACGGATCTCGAACAGGTGGTGGAGCGAGCGAAGAAGACCAATATCTGGACTGTCGTCGATGGCTTTCAAGGCATTGGTGTTCTGCCGTTTTCTTTTAAAGATATCGGAATTGATGCGGTCGTCGGAGGCTCGCACAAGTGGATGACGTCGCCGGTTGGTGTTGGCTATCTTTGTATTAAAGAAGACAGAGTCAAAGAGCTGAGCCCTCATAACATCGGCGCTTACACCTATGGAACCTGCGAAGATCCCACCGATCTTAGCTGCACGCCTAAGCGTGATGCCTTGCGTTTTGAGGCCGGATCAAAGCAGGTCTTAGAAATTATCGCGCTGGGTGCTTCGGCTGATCTTATTCAACGCTGTGGTCTACAAAACATTTCAAGGTCGGCGATCACTCTTTCGCAGTCGCTGGCAGACGGACTGAAAGATCTCGACTATCATATCGTTTTAAGCAATGGACCGAAGCAAAAGACTCCTATCGTCAATATCGTTCCGACCGCCCAATCACCTGTGAAAACGATCGACGAAATGATCCAATGCCTTGTGAGCCATAAGATAAGTTACGCGCGCCGAGGCCCGGGCATTCGATTATCCACTCACGCTCATAACGAAGCGGCTGATATTGAACGAGTCCTCAAGCTTTTGCGTTAAGGTCGTATAAAGGCTCTAAGTACCGTTTTAAAACAGCCGACAGTTCATCACGATCGATAGGTTTGGATAGAAAGTCGGTGTATCCGCTTGCTAGACATTTGTCTCGCTCATCAGCCATAGCATGAGCCGTAAGGGCTATCACAGGCTTGGAGTATGCGAGGCTGCGCAAAGTGCGAATGGCTTCATGCCCGCTCATCTTAGGCATTTGCACATCCATCAGTATCAAATCAAAATCGCCCGAAGTCGCGTGGCTCACGCCCTCGGCCCCATCATTTGCAGTTTCGATGAGTGCGCCCCAGCGTTTGAGCAGAGTCTTCATGAGCAGGAGATTATCGGGCGCGTCATCGACTACGAGAATTTTTCTATCGGTCAAAAACTTGTTGGCAAACAACGCCGCCCGTTCCATGCGCGCCTGACTTGACGTTTGTAGCGATGGGGAAGGTCGAGTGATAGGTTGTTTGACGAGGACACTTGCGATAAAGGTCGACCCAATGCCAAGCTCACTCTCGGCGAGATTAAAATCTCCGCCCATCAGCTGCGCCAGCTTTCGAGTCAAGACCAGACCAAGACCGGTGCCACCGAACTTGCGTGTCATCGACGAATCAGCTTGATGAAAAGCTTCGAAGAGCTGATCGGCATGCTCCCTTGATATGCCTATGCCGCTATCTTTGACTTTGAAATTAAGAAGATCTCCGCACATGCCGATGTCAAGTTCCACTTTCCCTTCGCGGGTAAACTTGATGGCATTGCCCACGACATTGCTAAGAATTTGCTTTAGCCGAGTGGGATCAGAAATCAAGACGCTAGGAACAGAAGACTGCTTGCGAATGACAAATTCAATGCCATTTTCCCGAGCCCGAAATTGTGTGAGCGCAGCAAAATCATTGAGAAGGTCAGTCAGCGAGAACTCGATTTCCTCAACTTCAATCTTTCCGGCCTCGACCTTGGAGAGATCGAGTATGTCGTCGATCACGCGCGTAACCTGTCCGGCATTGCGCGTGATGATATCGAGATATTCCTTTTGCTCCGGTACAGACAGATCTCCGTCACGCATCAATTCGACAAATCCCATCATCGCCCCAAGCGGCGAGCGAATCTCATGGCTCATATTAGCAAGAAAGGCAGACTTTGCTGCGTTGGCCGCTTCGGCATCTAGACTCGCCATCAATAGATCGGCTTTGAGTTTTTCTTCGGCTGTTTGATCGTAGGCGATCACCACGATACCGCGAGTTCGACCTTTTTCATCGAGATCGGGTGTGATGACGTTTTTCGTTATCACTAGATTGTCGTGGCTATCGATCACTTCGACTTTGATGACTTGCGGCACTCCGTCCAGAGCTTTCTCATAGGCTGCTTTTCTCTGCAGAAATTGCTCAGGCGTAAGCAATTTTTCGATAGGAATATCGTGAAGTTCCTCTTGTGTCATGTTGAATGTCTGGCACACATATTCGTTAGCGAATTTCATTTTCAAATCAGGACCGATATAAGCTATGTGGGCCGGAATATTGTTCGTAATAAGTCTGAGGAACTGTTCACGGGCCGCAAGCGTACGAACAGCTTTTTGATACTGCAGCTGCGTTTTACGATACTCAAGTAGCTGCATGACTTGTCGGCCGAGAGCTTCCAGCGAGCTTTGCTGCGCCTCTGTCAGCTCACGTGGCTTGGTGTCGATGACACAGAGACTGCCTAGAGCCTCGCCACTCGCACTTTTAAGAACGGCACCGGAGTAGAAACGAATATTCGGATCTTCGGTAACGAGTGAGTTGTCCCGAAAACGCTCGTCAGCTGAGGCGTCAGGCACCGTAAACAACTCGTGTTGCTCGATAGTGTAATTACAAAACGCGAGGCTTCGCGGCGTCTGCTCGGCATCGAGCCCAACGCGCGATTTAAACCACTGACGATTCGCATCGACAAAGCTTATGAGCGCGATAGGAGTCTGACAGATCTGCGAGGCTAGGAGTGTAATATCGTCGAACACAGGCTCGGGCAAAGTATCAAGAATCGCGTAGGAATCGAGCGAAGATAAGCGTCGGTGCTCTTGGCTTTCGTAATGCGGCATAGGCCAAGTCTCCCTTAAATCTTATCCGATAAAAAATAACGCGCGCGCCAAATAGAAAGTAAACCCAACCCCATACTCGCATGAGAAATCTTTTGGTCTGCGCTGATATGATAGGTCTGAGGTGTGCCGTAAACTTCGAGAGACTTCTGTGATTGCAGATCCGGATCGACAGCAACCGTGAATCGATAATCTCGTTTTTTGGCCTCAGCCCATACAATTTGGGGTTCTTCGCCAAAACTTATGGCGATGATATCCTCGGCTTTGAGTTCGCCATCTTTAACGGCCGAATTGAAACGAGCGAGTTCGACCGTACAAGGCCCGCACCAAGTCGCCCAAAACACTACGACCTGCTTTTTCCCACTCAAAGGAAGAGATAGAGTCTCTCCGTTTTCCTTCGACACGGAAAATGGTTGAACGATTTGGCCTTCAATTTTCGAGTTAGCGACCCAGCCCGGCACTCTCTGGAAGAGAAAGTATCCTATTAGGCCAACCATGAGAAGAGTGGAAAATCGGTTCCATTTTGTTTTTTTCACTCGATAACACCCGATCCTAAGCAAGTCGCACCTGAGTAGATGACAGCATACTGTCCCGGGGCGATACCGCCGTCGGCTTCAGCCAGATGGATCTTAAAACGGCCTTCGCCTAAGTCCTGAAGCAAGCAGCGCGTCGTGCGAACTCCGTGCCGAATCTTGACCTGGAATTCTTCAGACAAGGTAGCAGGTTTTTCAAGCCAGTGCACAGCACTGACGACAAATTCGAGCTGAGGCCGCTCAGTGCGAGCTTCCTCACAGGACACATAAACGATATTTTTTTCAGCATCCTTTTGAACGACGAACCACGGACCACCCGACAATCCTAGGCCTTTTCTTTGGCCGATCGTATGAAACCAGAATCCTTTGTGATCACCGAGAACCTTGCCCGTCTCGAGTTCAATGATTTTACCAGGCAATTCGCCTAAATGAGCTTTCACGAATTCGTTAAACTTCAGCTTGCCGAGAAAACAAATGCCTTGGCTATCAGGTCTATTTTGAGTGGGAAGATCATACTGAGTCGCAAGTTTTCGAACATCGGCTTTAGGCAAATGACCGATAGGAAAGAGCGCGCGTCTGAGCTGCCCTTGGGTGAGGCGAGATAGAAAGTAGGTTTGATCTTTGATAGGATCGACACCTTTGAGAAGACGGGATTCCTCGGCCGAGTGCTCGACTTGAGCGTAATGACCCGAAGCTATGTGCGTATAGCTTTCGTCTATGAGATCGGCGAAGGCTCCAAATTTTACGTTCTCATTGCAGAGTATGTCGGGGCTCGGTGTGCGACCGACTTTAAGCTCACGAACGGTATGCGCAACAACTCTGTCCCAATACGCGCGCTGAAGCGAAACGACCTCAAGAGGAATATCCAACTTTTCGCAAACACCGCGAGCATATTCAAGATCCTCTTCCCATGGGCATTGCCCGAGATAGGAGAGATCATCTTCCAGCCAAATTTTTAGGTAAAATGCAGTGATATTGGAATGACCCTGCCGTTTGAGTTCGGCTAAGGCGACAGAGGAATCAACTCCCCCGGAGAGTAGCATGGCGATCTTCATAAAAACCTTTCCGTTAAAGGCGGTCGGTTAGAAAGATCGGTCTATCACAGTGTCATTTGGAAGTCACGTGGACAA
>JAZKGL010000138.1:0-4051 GCA_040385935.1 Bdellovibrionota bacterium | reverse complement strand
AGTCGTATCGACAAATGGGGTGTGGCCGAGCCTTCGATCAACCGTCGCGCAGACCGTTCGATTATGGTTCAACTTCCTGGTTTCAAAGATCCCGAGCGCGCTCGCGAACTCCTAGGTCGTACCGCTCAACTCAAATTCAAGCTCCTTGACGAAGAATTTAAAGGCTTCGATAGCCTTGCAGGCAAACTTCCGGCAGGCGCACTCGTTGAACGCCGCGGAAACTCCGGCGCCACGGTTATCGTAGGCGAGAACAAAGCCGCTTTGATCGAAGCCGCTAAAAGCGTCGTTCCAGAAGGCCGCGAACTCCTCTTCGAAGAAACTAAGCTCGCCGGAAACAAGATTCGTTACACCGGTATGGTGGTCAAAGCTTCGACCGAACTTTCGGGCGAAGATATTCTTGATGCTAACGTAAGCTATGATCCCAACGCTCTTGATAACCGCCCTATGGTTTCCCTCAAGTTCACGGCAACGGGCGGCAAACGATTCGGTGATCTTACCGGCGCAAACATCAGCAAACGCATGGCGATCGTACTCGATGACGTCGTTGTCTCCGATCCAGTTATTCAAACCCGTATCGCGGGCGGCACAGCGCAGATCACGATGGGCTCCGATAAGCCTCTGCCTGAGATCGATGCGGAAGCTCAATCTTTGGCTTTGATTCTTCGCTCCGGTGCCCTCCCTGCTCCGATCACTGTTTTGGAAGAACGTCAGGTCGGTGCCTCGCTCGGTCCTGAACTGGCCAACCAAGGTGTTTCCTCGGTACTCGTAGGACTCGTCTTCGTTTTGATGTTCATCATGTGGTACTACAAGCGCCCTGGTCTTTTGTCCTGCGTGGCCTTGATCCTCAACGCCATCTTCCTCCTCGCGCTCATGGCTAGCTTTGGCTTCTCGCTCACCCTCCCTGGCTTTGCGGGTTTTATCCTCACACTTGGTATGGCCGTTGACGCGAACGTACTGATCAACGAACGTATTTTGGATGAGTTGGCTGAAGGCCGTCCTCCTTTGAAAGCTTTGGAAAACGGTTTTGGTCGCGTGTTCTGGACGATTATCGACTCCAACGTAACCACCCTGATCGCAGCTTTCGTACTTCTCGAGACTTCGTCTTCAGGTCCTGTTAAAGGCTTTGCGATCTCCCTCATCCTTGGTTTGATCGTTTCTCTCTTTACAGCTCTTTCTGTGACTCGTTGGCTCTTTAGCTACGTTATTTCACGCTCGAAAAACGACGCTCAGGTCAAAGCTTGGCTTGGCTGGTCGAACGTTGAAAAGGCTATGAAAGCCTCGCGTCGCCGCTTCGACTTTATGAAATACGGCCAGATGGTTTCTTCCATCGGTTTGGTAATTGTCCTCGCCGTTATCGGCATGGCTGCAACTAAAGGCTTCAACTGGGCGGTAGACTTTGCCGGCGGTACTGAACTTGAAGTTCGCTACGCTAAGCCTATTGCGACCGACGTTCTTCGAGATGCTTTGGCGAAATCGGGTATCGAAGATCCATCCCTACAGGCGGTGGGCGAAGATGGTAAGCACTTCCTCGTGCGGTTTGAAGGCTCGAACATCGCGGGCGCTGAGGGATCGGCTGAAGAAGGCAAAGCCAGCGCTGCAGCCAACTCCATCCGTGATAACGTCGTGAAGCTCACGAGCGATTATCAGCCGGACGTTCTTAGGGTTGAATACGTAGGTCCAGCGATCGGCAAGGAGCTTCGGAAACAGGGTATACTCAGTCTACTCTGGGCAATCTTGGGTATCGCACTCTATGTCGCCCTTCGCTTTGATATGCGATTCACACCCGGTGCTCTATTGAAGATGACCCAGGATGTGTTCTGCGTGCTTGCCTTCTACCTGTTTTTCCAACGTTCCTTCGACCTCACAACCGTTGCGAGTCTTCTGACGATCGTCGGTTACTCGGTGAACGACGTAATCGTTATCTACGACCGTATTCGTGAGAATATTCAAGCGCATCCGGCTCGTCAGCTGCGTGAGAACATCAATATCGCTCTGAACGAAACCCTTTCGCGCTCGATCAACACCTCGGTTGCGTCGATGGTTTCGCTCTTTGGTATCTTCTTCTTTGGTACTTCGCAGATCCTCAACTTCGCCTTCGCGATGGTTGTCGGTATCTTGTCTGCAACGATTACATCCACCTTCCTTGCAACATCGGCCGTCCTTTGGTCCGATAAGTTTCAAAAGAAACGTGGAATGACTCCGGGTGTGGCTGTCACGAAGTAAGTTTATTAAGCAATAGAGAAACCCCGTTTTCCTTTCGGAGAACGGGGTTTTTTAGTTGGTAACCTTAGTCTTAGGGATCGACTTTGCGAAACACGCGGGCTTAGAGCAGTTCCATATCCGTGATCGAAGAGCCTGACAGAACATCCGAATACTGGAAGTCTTTGGTCGGGATAACATCGTTTTTACGTGATGTAGACTTGAAGGTCTCTTGATAGACCGAGCACTCGATGTAATCGAACACCGACGGGAATGGATGATTCACACATTCCATGTTCGGTTCTTCCTCGTCCTTCTTCGTCACCTTCTTTGCGCCTTTGCGAGCCGCGGGCTTACCGCGTACCATCGGTTCCTCTGGATTCTCAGGGGCCAGGAACTTCTTCATGATTAGGCCACACATGCTTTTAAACTCAATCTTCTGAGTTTCAGCTTCAACCTGACCGTGACGAACCAAGTGCGGACATCGTTTGCAAAGCATCGAAGTTACCTTTCCTGGTAGGCAGGCGACAAGAGGCGGATACGCTAAAACCCAGGCGTGCTAAGCCATACGCTGTGCGTTTTCGCTGTCGACCAAATAATTTTCTTGGAGTTAACGACATACTATTTCATCGATTCGACGCGTGCAAGACGAAAATATTTGTTATTTTTACGCAAATTGTCTTAGGATCTCCCGGAAAAAGCGGCGCTTCACCAAAGGTATCATCATCTTAGGCGCGTCTCTTTCAAGGCCTCTGGAGCGCGTAGAATGAACTTCGAAGAATTGTTCGCAAGGCGTGCAAGCCACATCAAACCTGGGCTTGAGCGGATACGAAAAAGTTTTGATGCACTCGCGCGGCCCGCACTCGGCACTCCAGCTGTTTTAGTCGGCGGAACCAACGGCAAAGGGAGTACCAGCGGGTTTATCTGGTCGCTTTTAAATCACTCGGCGCGCCGCGTTGCGCTCTACAGTTCGCCTCACCTCGCGGATTTTTCCGAACGCTTTCAGATGAGCGGTCACGCCATTACTGATGCACTTGTTGCCGAAGAGTATGAACGTCTGCTCGCGGATTTACCGGCTGATCTGAACGAGGAACTCTCATTCTTTGAAATCGCCACCCTCATCGCTTTTCGTCTCTTCGAACGCTTTGACGCTGATTTTCAAGTTCTTGAAGTGGGCCTTGGCGGACGCTGGGACGCCACCAATATCTCAGATCCACTCGCCTCGATCGTTGTCAGTGTTTCGCGCGACCACAAAGAATATCTTGGCACTGAGCTGCTTGGAATCCTGCACGAAAAGTTTGCAATCGCTCGTTCCGGACGCCCGCTGTTTTGGGGCGCGCAGGGCGAAGTGATGGAGGAGAGCGGCCTTAAAGCCGCGATCGCCGAATCGGTTCGTGATTCAGGCGCAATTCTTTACACGCGGGGCGAAGAGTTCTGGACCTCAGCCGAAAGTATTCATCTGCGGTTGCCTGGACTCAAGGCGCTCGATCTGCCAATCAAAGGCATTTTTATAGGAACGGCCGAATACTTGCGCAAAAACCTATCGATTGCCGCTGCATTCTACCAGTGGTACGCCTCGGTGAATAAAGACTATAAGCCGATCGAAACCATTTGGGATGACTTCTGCACGGGTGATTCCAAAGCGCCTGTAACTCTTGTAGGTCGCGCCCAACGGGTCATCAGCCGAAGCGATGAGCCTCGTAAATTCCTCATCGATGTTTGTCATAATCCTGATGGCGCGCGGGCCTTCGCGGCTTCGGTGAAGCTGCAATTTCCGGATCGAAAGATTCCAGGATTTGTTTCTATCCTTAAAGACAAAGACTATGATCACATTTTGGATATCTTGCGTTCT
>JAZKGL010000137.1:0-2377 GCA_040385935.1 Bdellovibrionota bacterium | reverse complement strand
GGAAAACCGGCTTTGATATCTGCAAAGAGATACGTAAAACTTCCGATATTCCTATTATCATGCTCACGGCTCGTGGGACTGTGATCGATCGCATTCTGGGTTTAGAACTCGGCGCCGACGACTATCTGCCCAAGCCCTTTGAGCCGCGTGAACTCAGCGCGCGCATTACGGCCATTCTTCGCCGCGGACGCGCACCCTCGCTGGAACCCGAATCTCATCTGCATTTCGAAGGGCTGAGTATCGACATGAACCAAAGAACTGTGCTCGTCAAGGATCGTCCAGTTCCCATGACGACGACCGAGTTTGATTTGCTTACCCTCTTCGCCGGGCGTCCGGGTGAGACTTTGAATCGCGATCAGATCTCCCTGCACCTTCGCGGAACGGAATGGGAAGCCGTGAGTCGATCGGTCGACGCTGTCATGAGCCGTCTTCGTCAAAAGCTGGAAGATGATCCTAAACATCCCACATTTTTTCGCACGATTTGGGGAACGGGCTACATGTTCATTGCCAAAACAAAGGCGAGCTGAGGATGATACGCATTCGCGGATCAATATTTTTAAAGCTGTTTGGAATACTCATCATCACGGGTATTTTGCTCAACTTTTTATTTTATTTCGCGATTAAATTCTTCGCGAGCGATAACTCTATCAAACGCGATATGTTTGAGACCTTTCGGCAAGAGAATCTTAGGGCCTTCGTCGTTCAAATTGGATTTCCTCCTGACCTTGAGAAAATGAAATTCATCGCGCAGACCACCGAAGCCGAGATTCGCGTGGAATCGGGCGGGCAGGTCTGGCAGACAACGGACGATCTCACTCCCATCCGCGAAATTGAAGAGTTTCAAAAGAGCGATAGGAAACGCCATAAGGACTATGGACCACAGTTTCGTGGGCCACCGCCTGGGAAACGCATGCCTGTGTTCTTCGACTTTTTCTCGAAGTACCCTCCCCCGCCGGCTTTCGTGATCACGCAAGACGGTGTGAAGTACGCTTTTTTTCTGCCTGATCGCCGTGACTTTGCAGGGCGCTACGGTAGGCTGATGATTCCTCTGCTGCTGATACTCACCTTTCTGATCGCGAGCGCCTTCTTTGCGATTCGTTATATCCTTTTGCCTGTCAATTCATTGATGAAAGGTGTTCAGGCCGTGGGCCAGGGTGATCTGGATTACAGAGTGTCGGTGAAAGGAGGAACCGAGTTTGCCACTCTCGGCGAATCGTTTAACCTGATGGTTGAACGTATCAAAGAAACGATGGAAGCCAAGGAACGCTTATTGATTGATGTGAGTCATGAGCTTCAGTCGCCGCTTGCGCGTATGAAGTTAGCCATCGAGCTTATGACGGAAGAGAAAGCCAAAGAGCGGCTGAAAGTGAATCTCAAAGACATCGAGACTATGGTCGCTGAGATACTGGAATCGGCGCGCCTCGATAGTTCGACCGGCTCACTGGTGATTCAAAAGACAAATGTTTATCAGCTTATCAAAGAATTTTTCTATGTGTATGAAACAATGGGATCGCCGGTTCATCTGCACACAAAGGAAACCGAAGTGATGGCGATGATCGATCCATCGCGTTTTATAATTGTTATGAGAAACCTCATTGATAACGCGCTCAAATATGCAGATAATCAAGAGAAACGCGTCGATATTTATCTGACGACCGATGAGAAGGTGTTGTCGGTAAGGGTTAAAGATAACGGCAAGCCGATCGACACGGCAGAGGTTCACAAACTCTTTGAACCCTTCTACCGCATCGATAAGTCACGAACACGGGCAACCGGGGGCTACGGTTTGGGCCTCAGTCTTTGCAAACGTATAGTCGATGCCCACGGCGGAGCCATAGGCATTGAAAGCTCAGAAGCTGGCACCGAAGTCTGGTTTAATCTTCCAAAGGGGCTGTAAAATGCGCGTCGATTAGCTCGCGAGTAACCTCGCCGATCGAGGCTGGATTCCACTTAGGATTATTATCCTTGTCCACGAGCAGCGCCCGCACGCCTTCGACAAAGTCGTGACGATCGCAGCACTGGAGCGAAAGGTTCGTCTCCTGGTCAAACGCGGCCTCGATACTGATGCCCTTGGATCGATAGTACTGCTCAAAGGTGATCGCCAGTGAAGTCGGTGATCCCTTGAGCATCGAAGTTTTCGCGTTGATCCAAAACGGGTCTTCATCGCTAAGCAAACGAAAACGATTCGTGATCTCCTGAGCGCTTTCGCCTTCCATATACCGATCGATCGTCTCGCGATGCTCCTCTATTATCGAAGGTCCCGCTTCAGCGCCTTCGCCCGCCGCTTGAATAAGCCTTGTAACCGTGCCGCTCGCATCACGTCCGAAACTCGCAGCCTGAAGCGACTGCAAAAGCTTTTGTTTATTCGCCCGGGGAA
>JAZKGL010000136.1:0-2006 GCA_040385935.1 Bdellovibrionota bacterium | reverse complement strand
GGTCCTGCAAGAATAGTCAGCGATCCTTACTTTTTCATCAAGTTCGATTTAGGAAGAATAGCAAGAAGCGTGTGGGATAACAGATATAAATGCAATTGCTTCGATATTCGGTAAACGCTTTTTAGAGCTGTGTTTTCAAATGTTTGACAAAACCTACTGAATTGTGAAAATTAGAGAGATCTAAATTCACTCGAATTTTCTTTGGGAAATCGAGTGCGTGTTGAACGATGAGTCGGTTGTTCCTATCGTTGATTAGTTATTGGGGGTCTTATGCAAGTTCGCAACGCTCGGTCTCAGTCTCAAACGAAACGCTTTCTGTCTTTCACAGCTCTGGGACTGTCGGGCATGGCCGTTTCCAGCTCGTTGTTCGCGGCCGGATTTGCTTTGAGAAATCATTCCGCAAGCGGCGTGGGTACTTCGCTGGCCTCTGATACGGTGAATACTTTCGATGCCTCGGGTATCCTCTCAAACCCTGCTGTTATGAGTGCTTTCAAAGGGAATAGTATCTCTTTGAACATCAATTACACCGACGCCAACATCAAGGCTAAGGACGGAACGCTGACACCTGGCCCTCAATTGAGAGCGGGCAGAATTGCAAGTTATCCTGTCGCCGGCCCTGGTAGCGAGAGCGAAGTCTCTGAGCCCGTCGTCATCCCTTCGATCTACAACATCTATCAAGTGAGTGAGCAGGTTCACGTTGGTTGGAGCTTTAACGTTCCTTACGGTACCAATACCGAATACGACAATAACTGGGCAGGTCGTTATCACGGTTTGAAGACAGAACTCCAAGCTTATGACGTTGGTATTCACGGTTCGTATAAAATTACAGATATGATCGCCGCTGGTATCAGCCTCAGCTGGCAACAAGCAAAAGGCGAGTTGAGCAGCGCGGCCGACCTTGGAGCTGTAAACTATGCAGTCGTTGGCAACGAGTATCAAAACGGTAGAGCGACTTTGGCTGATTTGCAAACAGCTGGGGCAGGTATCGGTCGTAACGATGCGATCGGCACTTACAAAGGCGACAGTACGGCCTTTGCTTACGGCGTAGGTTTCCTTATTAAGCCTTGGGAAGGTTCGCGCCTCGGTCTTTCCTACAAAGGCCAAGTGAATCACGAAGCCAAAGGTGACTTCAAATGGGGCCCAACTACAGCTCAAGCAGGATCAACTCTTAGCCTCCTCGCCTCGGGGCGCGTCACCGGCCAAAACGCTGGCCGCTTTCAAAACAGCTCTGACGCAAAACTTGATTTGACTCTGCCTCCCGTTGCATCGATTGGCTACGCTCATGACATCTCCGACTTTACCGTTTACGGAAACGTTACACACACGGGTTGGAGCACACTAAAAGAGCTGAACCCAGAGTATAACGGTCAAGAGGTCGTCACTCAGCTTCGTTGGAACGACTCAGTTTACTACGCAATCGGCGCCGATTATCGCTTCTCACCTGAGTGGACTATCCGCTACGGTGTAGGTCGTGACCAAAGTGTAACCGACACAGATCATCGTACACCACGTACTCCGGACGGAGACCGTACGGCTCTCTCGATCGGTGGTTCGTATAAAATGGGCGCGTTCGATTTCAGTGCAGCTTTTCAACAGCTCTTCCTCGAAGACACCGAGAGCCAGCTGAATGCTAGCGCTTACACCGATAATAACGGTCGCGGGACATTCAAAGCCAAGTACGAAATCAGCCCTTCAATCGCCGTCGTTTCAGCCGGCTACTCTTTCTGATAAGCACAGGGGGCCCACCGGCCCCCTTTTTCTTTAAATTTTCCCTAAGTACAACGCTTGTCAGCGTAGATATGAGATGCTAAAACCCGTAAGATATCGGCAAAGCACAACCGATGCTTTTGATGTCAGCCTGTCGTTTTTTTTCGGCCTTGGAGATTACATGCGTAAACTACTGCTCACCGCTTCTTGTCTCGCGACTTTGACCGCTTGTGATTGGAACTCTAAAGAGGATTACCATCCAAAAGCGGAGTTCGAGCATTTCGTTGAAAAACAAGAAG
>JAZKGL010000135.1:0-1451 GCA_040385935.1 Bdellovibrionota bacterium | reverse complement strand
CGCGAAAGTTCTCGGCCTTCAGATCGTTTTTCAAACGAAGAAGCTCGAATTTCATGTCATCGTCCCAACGCGGCAAAGTCATAGGTCTATCTCCTGGCGATAGACTCAGTATAACTCATCGGTGATCAGAGGGAACCCATCTTGATAGGGGAAACTTGTTCGGTGCGGGCGCGTTCGTACAGCTCGGCTGCATCGCGTTTCTTAGCTTTTTGATCTTCGGCGTCTTTGCCCGTTTTCGGATCGAGGATTGCGCGTATCGCGTGGATGGCGGTATCAAATTCTTTTTCAGGCATCGATAAAAGACGATCACGCAGCTTCAAAACTTCGCTTGCGCGACGGCTACGGCCCTGAAGGTCGTGCGTATCATGCTGCTGACTTTCAAAATAATATTGAATGTCCCCGGCATCGAAGTTTTTTTGAAGATCGTCGAGCATCTATCCACCTTGCAAATAACATTCTTCCTTATCGTAGAATTTCCGTTGGGCTTTAGAGTCAAAACCTTGACACTCCACTTTGCAGCTTTCCGAGCTTTCGGGTATAACCAGAGTGGGCACAAAGTGCCTAGATATTTTCTAATAAATACAGATGGATGCGGAGTCTTACGTGCGTGAGATACAGGTTTACAACACCCTCACCGGGAAAAAAGAAAAGTTTGAGACTCTCGAGCCTCAGCACGTGAAGATGTATGCCTGCGGTGTGACGGTGTATGATGACTGTCATATTGGCCATGCGATGCAAGCCATTTACTTTGATGTGATACGAAACTATCTGGAATACGTCGGTTACAAAGTTACCTACGTGCGCAACTACACCGACGTGGACGATAAGATTATCAAACGTTCGGCCGAACGTAAGATGACCCCTAAAGCTTTGGTGGACGAAATTATTGCTTCTTCGGAACGCGATATGGAAGGTCTAGGCGTAAGAGCGGCGACGCACGAGCCACGCGTATCGGAATCGATTCCACAGATTATTGAAGTGATCTCTGACCTTGAGAAGAACGGCTACGCTTACTCAACAGCCGAGGGCGATGTTTATTACCGGGTTCGGAAAAAAGCCGATTACGGAAAGCTCTCCAACCGTAAGACGGATGAGTTGCAAGCCGGCACCCGTGATCTGGTGAAGGGGGATAAAGAGGATGAACTCGATTTTGCTCTGTGGAAGTGCGATGCGACCGAGGGCGCTTCGTGGGATTCGCCTTGGGGACGCGGTCGCCCGGGCTGGCATATAGAATGCTCGGCGATGGCGAAGATGTATCTGGGCAAATCGTTTGATATACACGGCGGAGGCCGGGATCTGGTGTTCCCTCACCATGAGAACGAGATCGCGCAGTCCGAAGCAGCCAACTCGTGTAAGTATGCGAACGTCTGGATGCATTCAGGACTCCTTACGATCGAGAAATCGAAGATGTCCAAGAGCCTTGGCAATCATATTTTGATTTCCAAGTTTTT
>JAZKGL010000134.1:0-4984 GCA_040385935.1 Bdellovibrionota bacterium | reverse complement strand
TCTGTTGGTAGAAACAGGTTTCTCAAAAATCAGCGGAGTTTTACACTATGGCGACGACTCTTATTAACACTAAGATCCAAGATTTCAAAGTTCAGGCTTATCATAAAAATGAATTCAAAACGATCACTCAGGATGACCTTAAAGGCAAATGGTCGGTCCTCTTTTTCTATCCAGCTGACTTCACTTTCGTTTGTCCAACGGAATTGGGAGACATGGCTGATAAGTATTCGACATTTACAAAGCTTGGCGTTGAGATCTACTCGGTGAGTACCGACACGCACTTCGTTCACAAAGCCTGGCATGATACATCGGAAACGATTAAGAAAATCCAGTACCCGATGCTGGCCGATCCAACGGGTGTTTTGACCCGCGCATTCGGTGTTCATATCGAAGAAGAAGGCGTGGCTTATCGCGGGACTTTCCTAATCAATCCTGAAGGCGAAATCAAAATCGCTGAGATCCACGATAACGGGATCGGTCGTGATGCTTCGGAACTTATTCGTAAGATTCACGCAGCCCAATTTGTGGCGACACACAAAGGCGAAGTTTGCCCAGCTAAATGGCAACCAGGCGAAGCAACTTTGAAGCCAGGCCTTGACCTCGTCGGTAAGATCTAAGTTTTCTCGCTCAGATTTTCCAAAAAATTCGACCAGACATTTTTAAGTTAAACACCAGCAAGCCCGAAGGTTTCATCACCTTCGGGTTCTTGAGAGGATCCTCTTATGCTCGACTCGGCGATAAAAAATCAACTCATGGGCCTATTTCAGTCTCTGCCTCATAAGATCGATTTAGCGATCGATCCGAGCGATCATGACAAGCAATCTGAGCTTTTGGAAATGCTTGAAGAGGTCGCGTCCACTAGCGAATTCATCTCGGTGAAGATGAGCGATAACAAAGCGCCTACACCCCGATTCACTTTGCTCAAAGACGGCGTGGAAACCGGCATCACTTTTCAGGGCGTGCCTGGTGGTCATGAATTCACGTCCTTTATCGTGGCTCTGCTCAACATTTCGGGCAAAGGCAAACTTCCGGATGAGGGCATTCAGGCGCGCATTAAACGTCTTGATCCTAAGCTTGAAATACGAACCTACGTCTCGCTCAGCTGCGAGAATTGCCCCGATATCGTTCAGGCCTTCAATCAAATCGTGCTCTCCCATGGCGGTGGTATTCGTCATACCATGATCGATGGCGGCCATGTGCCTGAAGAGCTTCAAGCGCTTAATATTCAAGGCGTGCCCAGCGTTTGGGTGGGTGATGAAATGATTCACTCAGGGCGCGGGACCTTTGCTGAGCTGCTGAGTAAGCTTGAAAGTAAATACGTCGATCAAAATCAGTCGGCGGTAGAAACCAATCTTGGACACTTCGGTGTTGCCGTTTTGGGCGGCGGACCGGCAGGAGCTTCGGCCGCTATCTACAGCGTGCGCAAAGGTATTAAAACTCTTTTGGTTGCCGAGAAACTTGGTGGACAGGTTCAAGAAACCAAAGGAATCGAAAATCTCATTTCGGTTATTTATACGGAAGGACCGGAGCTAGCCTCGAATCTTTATAAACATTTAAAATCTTATCCGGTTGAAATACTCGAACACCGCCGCGTCTCCGAAGTGATCGATGGTGCGGTGAAAGAAGTTCGGCTTGAGAGCGGTGAGACATTTACCTGTGATTCCCTCATCGTTGCAACGGGTGCCAAGTGGCGAGAACTTGGCATTCCTGGTGAGAAAGACTACATCGGCCGCGGAGTCGCTTTCTGTCCCCACTGCGATGGCCCTTATTACAAAGATAAAAAGGTGGCGGTTATCGGTGGTGGTAATTCAGGTGTCGAAGCGGCTATCGATCTCGCAGGGATTTGCCGTGAAGTCGTCTTGTTTGAATATCTGGATAAGCTTAAGGCTGACGAAGTGCTGGTGAAGAAGCTGCACACGCTGGCGAATGTCTCGGTTGTTCTTAACGCGAAGACGAGTGAGGTGATAGGCAATGGTGAGAAGGTCATAGGCCTGAATTATCAAGACCGTGCGACCGAAAAAGATGGTCGCATCGATCTGGATGGAATCTTTGTTCAAATCGGTTTGTCGCCGAACAGTGCGGTTGTGAAAGATATTGTGGAAGTGAATAAGTTCGGTGAAATTGTGGTCGATACTAAAGGTCGGACAAATGTCAGCGGGATTTATGCGGCAGGTGATGTGACCACTGTCCCCTATAAGCAGATTGTGATTGCTATGGGTGAGGGGGCTAAGGTTGCTCTCACGGCTTTTGAAGATAAGATGCGCAGTTAATATATGAAGAGATGCCCCACGACTTGTGGGGCTTTTTTTATTCAATGTATGGGCACCGTATGAAAGGATTTGGGACGGTCAGCGAGTTCTGCCGGTAGATTTGCCTTGATGCAGTCGCCTAGCGCTTTGAGTATTGCTCCGCGCAAAAAGCTTCTATGAACGACAAGGCTCACTTCTCGTGTGGGCACCGGGCTAGCAAAGGGAATAATCTTTCCATCACGATAGTCTAGCCACTTTCTTGCCAGATGAGGAATCATCGTATATCCGTTTCCTCTTTCAACAAGATGACAAAGCGTCTCGATACTCCCGCTTTCAAACTGCACTTGAGCTAAGACATTGGAATGCCGCTGACCCTCGTGGCGACAAACCTTTAGCATTTGCTCACGCATGCAATGCCCCTCAGTGAGCAAGAGCAGATCCTGCTCTTTTAGTTCGCCCTCCGCAACAACCTTCTTATCTGCCAAAGGACTGCCTTTTGATGCATAAACGTAGAAGGGTTCCTGAAAGAGTGCGTGCTCTTTGAGGCTCGGCTCGTCGAGCGGCGTTACCACAAGCCCGATGTCGAGCTGGTTTTGCTGCAGAGCCTGCACGATGTCATCCGTCTTACTCTCTTCGACAAAGAGTTTTACATTGGGAAATCGTTTGGCAAAGTCGCCCAGAAATAAGGGTAAGAGATAGGGCGCAAGAGTTGGGATGATGGCAAGTCGCAGCTCGCCTTCTAGGCCCTCTTTTTCCTGATGAATCAGCTCGGGTATCAGTGCGGACTGACTGAGAACGACACGACTTTGATCGAGGATCTTGCGGCCGATCGGCGTCGCCTGGATAGGTTGTTTGCTACGATCGAAGATCATAACGCCTAACTCTTCCTCGATCTTTTGAATCTGCATAGAGAGAGTCGGCTGGGTCACATGGCAAGCTTTTGCAGCCGTGCTGAAGTTCCCGTATTTTTCTACGGCAACGATATATTCAAGTTGGGTCAGAGTTACCAAGGCGCGCGCCCTCCATCTTTGTGATCATACTTGATCCTTTTCAGTCCGCACACAGTTCAGTATGATGACCCGGCAGAGAAACAGGAGGGCGCAGATGCCTTTGGAATGGATTTATGCCCTGATTGGCGGCGTACTTATCGGTGCCTCGGCGACCCTTATGCTTTATTGGAACGGTCGCGTGACCGGCATCAGCGGTATCGTAAATAATTTATTCACACGAAATCCTGCCTTGTGGCGCTGGGGTTTTGTGGTCGGGTTGCTGGCTGGCGGTTTGCTTTTGAGAGGAGTTCGACCAGAGGTATTTGTGACGGCTTTACAAGCGCCTCGCTGGACGGTTCCCGTCGCGGGTCTGCTGGTTGGATTTGGCACTGCAATGGGCGGAGGCTGCACGAGCGGCCATGGGGTGTGTGGCATCAGTCGGTTCTCGATGCGATCCATTGTTGCGACTCTCGTGTTTATCGCAGCAGGGGTCTGTTCGGTTCTCGCTTTTCAGATGTGGGAAATCATCGGATGAAAAAGGCGTTTGCAGCTCTCGTCGTTGGGTTTATTTTTGCGATAGGTCTTGGTCTGTCTGGGATGACTCAGGTGACTAAGGTTTTTGGATTTTTGGATGTGTTTGGTCACTGGGACCCAGCCCTGATGTTTGTCATGGGAGGGGCGATAATGGTTCATGCGGTGGGTTATCACTTCGTTCGCCGGATGAATGCGCCCGTGCTCGATACCCAGTTTCATGTTTCGAAGAAACGTGGGATTTCCGCTTCGCTGGTGAGCGGCGCGTTTATTTTTGGTGTGGGTTGGGGGCTTGCCGGGTTTTGTCCAGGACCGGCTATCGTTTCGCTTGTTACGCTTGATGAGCGGCCCTGGATGTTTGTCGTTTGTATGTTGATTGGAATGCGGCTTTTTACTTTGTTATCTCGGACTCGGATTTATTCGCCGCCTTGATTATTCGCTGAAGCTCACGCCTAGTGCCATCTCGGAGCGATCTTTGTCGTGTAAGGTGATGTCGTAGCCGGTGCCGGCGTAGTTCGCTACGCGGCCGTCGCTTCGGTGTATCAAAGAAAAAGTCCACTTTTTGGTGGCTGCCCAATCGATCGATTCTTCGTGATAGTACTGCGAATTCATTTGCTCGCCACCAAAGTCCCAGCCTATGAAATCGAAGAAGCTAGCGTTGATCGAAAAATCATCTAAGGTGTAACTGAGAACAATCCCTGGTTCAAATGCCCACTGCTTGAGTATTTTCCCGCCTTCGTTGTCTCTGTATTGATAGAAGTAGCGTCGCGTGTTTGTGCGAAGAGCGATGTTAAGGTTCGAGTCATCATCCCAAGTTAAGTTAATGGGTGCTGAGATATAGCCTCGCGAATGATCATACTTTATTAAATCTCGATTGACTGGGAACGAGTAAGTGGCGCCAGCTATTAACTTCAAGTTTTTATTCAAACAGAGCTGATGGCTGTAGCCAGGCTGGGTATCGAGCGCGACGTACTTTTTCGAGCGATCATCAAGGAGTTTTTGTCCTCTGTAATAGACAAAAAACTGACCATCTTTGGAAACGTTGTAGGCGTTTCTTCCATCAAGTTCCAAATAGCGAGTTGAGTAAGAGTTATTGCTTCGCACCAAAGTAGAATTGAAAGAAGCGTTATAGATTTGACTGTATTTGCCAGCCATAGGCTCTTTCTCAAAACAGTCATAAGACTGCGCCGAAGCCACTTCAAAACTCAAAGTATA
>JAZKGL010000133.1:5655-9825 GCA_040385935.1 Bdellovibrionota bacterium | reverse complement strand
AATTCTTTCAAACCTTGATGAAGAGCAGCGCAAACGTCGATAACTTTCGAGAGGCGAGCCGCTACAGCACCAGTGTTTGCCATCGGTTTTACTCCAAGAGATTAAGAGAGCTCAGGCTTTCCTTTGGAAAGCTCGTCTTTGACTGCTTCGCGGAGCATGCCGTCCGCGATGTTTTCGGCGCTGACTTTGTACTCGCCGCTTTGGATCTTCGCTTTGAGTTCGGCGACTTTGTCTTCACGCACATCGGGAGTGTTGCGTGCGATATCCATCGCTTTCAGTCGGGCTTCGGCCATGTCTTTGGCCTGACCGGAAAGATTCACGTTGTAGTCAGGGTCAGCCGACTTTTCTTTGACTTTCTTCGCATCCGATTCCTGCTGAACGCCTTTGGACTTGGCGACGCTGCCCGTGTTGGCTAGACCGGAAGAAACATTAGGACCGATTTTTTTACTATCCATACAGCCAAGCCCCCCTAGGCACGAGATAAGGCGAACCTTAATTAGTCTTCTTTAGGTCCGTTTATCATATCGTTTTTCTGCCGAATATACTGCGCTTTTCCCATAGCTTTTTGCACTTCGTTGATTTTGCCACCACCATCCATAAGGTGAGTTAAATGGCTTTCAATAGAAGCGGATAGCCCTGTCATGTCTTGGGAAGCCAGGTTCTTGGCGTATTCGGTGTCGAGCATGGATTGAAAGATTTGCTCGCCGTTGCCGCCGTCGATGAAATTAGACTTGTCAACAGACTCTCGCATTGATTTTAACACAATTTCCATGAAGATGGATTCGAAGTCCTTCGATAATTTTTTGACCTCTTCCGCGTCCTGTGGTTGACGGTTGGTAAGTTGGCCTAATTTCTCAGAATTCGCGGTGTTTGCAGCAGATCCCGCAAGGCTTGTGATGTCTGCCATAGCTCTCAAATCCTTCTTTACATCAGTTTGATTTCAGCCCGAAGAGCGCCTGAGGCATGAATCGATTGGAGGATGGAAATGAGGTCCTCAGGTTTTACACCCATCTGGTTAAGACTCTTAACCAAATCGTTGATTGTTGTGCCTTCGAGCGGCATGACGGATTCGGGTTTCGCCTGCTTGCCGGTGCCTACGGAAATACTTAAGCCGTTATGAGTGATCGCGACGTCAGAGACTTTTACATCACCGCCCATCACAACGGTTCCGGTCCGTTCGTTGATAATCACCACCGCTTTTTGATCGGCTAGGACTTCCAGTGATTCGACCTGAGCGATAAAGCCGGTGATATTCGACCAGCTATTCTCGGGTACTCTCACCCGCACGCGAGCAGGATCGACCGAGGTCGCGATTTCGTTATGAAAGTGCTTGTTGATCGCCAATGCAATTCGGTTCGAGGTTGAGAAATCGGCTTTTGCGAGATTCAACTCGATCGCCTGGTTTTGCACGAGCGCTGGGGTGAAGTCTTTCTCTATCATACCACCATCTGGGATCACAGCGACTGTCTGCACTTTCGCGCCGGCGCCATTGGCCTGACCAATCACGATAGAACCATCGGCAACTGCATAGAGCTGACCGTCTGGGCCTTTGAGTGGGGTCATGAGGAGATTGCCGCCTGCGAGGCTTTTAGCGTCACCTATAACGGAAACCTTGACGTCGATACGGTCTCCTACGCGCGCGAATGCGGGAAGATCAGCGGTGACGATAACGGCAGCGGCCGCGGCGGTAAGCAAAGGCTGAGCATCCGGCTGTATGCCGAGTCGTGAGAGTAGAGTCGTGACTGCTTTGTTCTTCGCAAAAGACTGCGGACTATCGCCAGTTTTGTTGAGACCGATGACTAGGCCAAAGCCGATGAGATTATTGGTTCGATCACCACGCAGTTTTGCGAGTTCTTTGATGCGAACGTTTTGTGACATCGCTGCGGGAGCGTGGATGGTGAACAGAGCGAGCGCAAGGAACAGAATATGTTTCATAGGTTATTTAGCTTCCGGTTTGGATTTTTCTTTTTTATCTTTATTTTCGCTTTTCTCTCTATCTTTGCTCTTCTCTTTTTCTTTGTCTTTATCCTTTGGATCGTCAGATACCAAGCTAACCTGAGCGTTCGCGGCTTCTTCAATTATCTTTTCTTGCTTACGGATAATGTCTTTTTGTTGCTCGATCTGAGATTCCTGCTGAGCATTTTTCGAAGAAAGCTCGTTTAGCTTGTCTTCCGCTTCTTTTCTCAAGTCGGCGACTTTGTTCTTTTCCACTGCGAGTTTATTGCGTTCACGACCGACGTTGACGATTTTGTCACGGAGGCGATCCTTAACTTTTTCCAGATCTTTACGTTTGTTTTCCAGATCGATAGCGACCTTGCTGCGTGCTTCATCAAAGCCTGCCCAGCGCATGGAATATTCATCTTCCCAAGTGTGGGATTCGCGTTCCGTGATTTGGCCGTTGGTTGATTCCTGCCAGTGGACATCCGCCAAATCCTTGGTTGTGATCTCGCCTTCGCCTTGGACCTTAAGGTAGGGAATGCGCGCGGTGGCTCGTTGGCTGTTTGCTTCCCACTCGTTTTGTGAGGCTCGCGCCGCTTCGACGATGACGTCGCCGTTTTCAAGTTTTTTCACGACTTTCATTTTTATCGACGAGGGCATCTTCGCATCCGCTGTGCCGGGCTCGAGTTTGGGCAAAGCCGCGATCAACTCATCTTGAATTTGATCGCCTTTAGCCGCTGGATCAGCTGGTGTCGCTGGGGCTGCAGTGGCGGCTGGTGCCTTATCTTTTCGATTGACCGTGACAAAGACATCGAGGAACTCACCCACTTCTGCGCGCGGTGGACTTGTGAAAAGGTAGGTGTTTGGGCTCTTTTCGACGAGAAGAGATCCCGTATAATTTTTCGTTTCGGTCGGAACGATCTCAATGGCTTCTTTTTTTACATAAACTTCCGAGCCCTTTTTCCCCGACTCTTCGATCGGTCGGCGATGGCCCAGAGCTGCGCTTTTGCCTTCTTTTTCAAACATAGTGCGTTGGCTAATCGGCACGAAACCGTGCTGACAGGCGGTGAGCATGAGAGCTGTTGCGATCAACGCAAATATTTTCATAGGGAAGGAACCTCAACTTGGGAGCGGGCGATCACAATACCGCTGATAGTTTTTTTGGTCGTTTCAAGGCGAATACGAATCTTCTGCCCGATGAAGCCCTGTTCGAGAGCCTGCGCTACGCTATTCATTTTCAAACCATTGCTGGAGATGACAGCTTCTACGCGATCGCCGCGAAGAACTTCCGGTTCGCGCGTGAGATCCCAGGTTCGCAAAGGAGCTTTCGCCTGGACGCGAGTTTTGAGCAGTTTGCCTTGTATTTGTTTGGGGTCAGTCAGGATTTGATCCTGAAAATTGATCCACTGGAGTTCAACGTTTTCAGCCGAAAGTCGTTCGCCTCTTTCTTTGCCCTCTCTTAGTACCAGAGCTTCGACTTCGATTCGAAGAGAAACCTGAACTAAAAACTCGATGCTCGACTGCGAGGAAGGATCATTATCCACCGCAAGCATTTTGATTTGTGCAAAACGTGTTCTGGGGTTTTGGAACACACGTCCAATCTGATCACCCAGACTCTGCATTTTGTAGCTGTAATTATTGTGTCGAAGCATTTGCAGGGTAGGGACGCGAATGCTTTGAATGATCACACGAAGACCAGCCGGGGCATCCTCGAACTCTTCCGTCACGACTTTCATCACAGCGTCTTCGTTAACGGGACTGGATACGGCCGAAACCTGGCAAAAGTCAGGCCCTTCAAACTTTATCGCTTGACCGGGCAACTCTTTTTCGACCAGCTGCGTGACGCGCTGGCGAGCGAGTCGTTCGTAACGCATAGGCTTGGGGGCCGAGCCGATATCGATTCCTAAAAGCTCATCACAAATGGTTCGCGAGCCTTCGCAGAGGGCGACATCGGAAAGAAACAAACGCTCGCGGCTCGCCTCGAAGCGATCGCGTAGGGTTAGAGTAATGGGTTCGTTGACGATAGGTTTTACGGTATCGTCGTCGAATTCTTTTACGGGCGTGGTGGGTGTAGCCTTTTTCCCGTAAAGCTGTTGAAGCAAGTCGACCGGCTGTGCAGAAAGCACGCCGGCATAACTGGCTACCAGGAGACTGAGGAGCCAAACTTTCATCAAGTGTCTCTCTTAGTGACTATTAACGAATGTTATTCGTCTGCTGAAGCATCTGGTCACC
>JAZKGL010000133.1:0-5555 GCA_040385935.1 Bdellovibrionota bacterium | reverse complement strand
CCTTTGAAAGCGGTCGTGTTAACGTTGGCGAGGTTGTTCGAAATGGTATCGATCGTTACCTGCTGAGCTTCCATACCTGTAGCCGCTGTAAAGAGTGAACGCATCATATCGAATTCCTTTCCTAAGTGTCTTTTGATTCAAAGCGAGACATTGCGTAGCCCTAGAACTTAAACCTGACCGATAGTGTTGGAGGACTTTTCCATCATCTTATCGTAGTTGGCAACCGCCTTTTGATAAGCTTCGTAAGAGCGGTGAGCGACGATCATTGAGGTCATACTTTTGATCGCGTTGACGTTAGAACCTTCGAGGAAACCTTGCTGCACTCGGAGTCCGTCGGCTGATTTGATTGTCGTCTCATCGCCACCGAAGAAGTAGTTGTTGTTTCCGACCTTCTCGAGTTCCTTGGGGTTATCAAAGGTCACGAGCTTGAGCTTATCGACGAGCTGCCCATCCTGGAATATCTCGCCTTGCTGATTGATTTCAAAGTCTGTGCTGCGAACGGAAATCAAACCTTTTTCTCCGAGGATCGGATCACCATTCTTTGAGATCAAGATGCCGTCGTTTGAAAGGGAGAGGTTACCCGCTCTTGTATAGCGTGCGCCTTCTGAGGTCTGCACCGCCAGGAACCCTTCGCCCTCAAGCATCACATCGTATTTATTGTGAGTGTTCATAGCGGGGCCTTGCGAGAAGTCGCGTTCCATTTCCGCTATGCCGACCGATGCCATCTCATTGCCGCGAAGAGGATAGACATCTTTCATGTCCTCTTTATAGTTCGCAGGAGGAATAGCACTGGGATAATTTTTGTGTGGCTCAGGCTCAAGCAAAGTGAAAGCTACGCTGTCTGCTTTGAAGCCGACTGTGTTCACGTTCGCGAGGTTGTTCGCAATAGTCTCAAGCGCACGCTCTTGGGCGAGGGCTCCGGCTACTGGTACATAGATGTTGTTTAGCATCGCGTGGCTCACAGACTTTGTGTTGTATACGGAAGTCTTAAGCAAGGAGCTTGCCATTGCCATGCTGCTGTTTCCTGATTCGGCTAATCAGGATTATTTGGATGTTTGCCAAAATGTGCAGAAGGGATTCGTCAGATTTTTGACTCAATCAAATGCATGACTGTCAAAACTTAGGCGCTAGGGTGAGAAAGAGGCTACAAATTCTTGACTAATACCGCACAAGCGCTTCCCCCAAACCCCATTGAGGTGATGAGTGCTAGGTTGTTTTTGCCTAATCGCCTCTTTTCACGCATGACATGCGAGGCTTCAAAGTAAGGGTGGGGCGGGGTTTCAGAGTTTTTCAAATGCTCCGACGCAAGCATGACACTTAGAGCTGCAGAGGCGCCAAGCATATGACCCCCACACCATTTGTGAAAGACGAGTGGCGGAATTTTGCCGGAAAAAATCGCGGTGTAGGCGTTCATTTCACTCTCATCGCCTCTCACCGTGCCGGCTCCGTGGCCTACGATAAGATCAATCGCGCCAGGGTTGAGCCCTGCGGACCTCAGAGCTTTGTGTATCGCCTTTTGTAGGGCGTCTCCGTTCTCGCTCACGCCTGTGAGGGTACTCGATTCGGTTGCAGCGCCGATACCGACTATAGCGAGGGAGGAGGGTTTGGTGGATAAGTGAATGAGCCCCGCGCCTTCGCTGAGGACCATCCCCTCGCGATCTGAGGCTCCTGGACGGCAAGGATATTCCTGCAAACTCGTACTTAAAACCTTGGTCGCCGCCATCATGTCCCGAGTAAAGGGAGTGTTGGCCGCCTCAATTCCACCAACCAAAAAAGATTCGGCCAGCGAAGAACGAATACTGGCCACGCCTTGAATCACTGCAAACAAGCCAGTTGAACAAGCAGCCGATAAGAAAAAGGAAGGACCCGATAGCTTTAAATCTCGCGAAATAGCTGAGGAGATCCCACTGGCTGTTGTGGTCGGACTCGTCGATGGCCGAAGTCTTTGGCCTGCGAGATGTTGAGCTATGAAGCTTTCGATCGAAGCGGCAGCCCCGCGAGAGGATCCTACGATAACCCCCGTGTCTTCATCCATCCGAGGCAATGATCGTGCGAGGAGCACGCCCATGAGGGCCACTCGATCTTGATCCTTTAGCGCTTTCTCTGTGCGAAGTCGTTCAAGATCCCGATCGAGTTCAGCAGGCAAAGAGCCAAGGCCGCTCTGCAGATGCGTGCGGCCTTCCATCAAGCTGACCATAAGAGTCTGTATCCCAAACCCAGCAGGGCTAAGGCAGCTATAAGCCTGAATGTAGACTGGAGAAAAAGACATAGAGCAAATCTCCTCAGACCTCGGTCTTAGAGGAAATTTGCCCAAGCTTCAAGTTTGAGCCGCTTCTAGCCTGAAACGACTGGAGAAACTGAACATCTTAGTGGAAGCTCGCCCGGCGATGTTTCACTTCCAGATCGAAGCGATCTAGATTCATGACTTTTGCAAAGGCCGCCACGAAGTCTTTGACGAACTTCTCTTTAGCGTCATCGCTTGCATAGACTTCGGCCAGAGCCCTGAGTTGCGAATGTGAACCAAAGACCAGATCGACAGCGGTTGCCGTCCATTTTTTCTTTGAGCCCTTAGATTCAAACGAATCATCGCCTTTCGGTTCCCACTGAGTATCCATATCCAAAAGATTCACAAAGAAATCGTTAGTGAGCGTCCCTGGTTTTTCAGTCAGAACACCATGCTTTGAATTCTTATGATTGATATCAAGAACTCTTAAACCACCCAGTAAGACTGTCATCTCTGGAGCTGTGAGATTCAGCATATTCGCGCGATCTAGAAAGTGCATCTCTGGCGAGAGTGGCGCTCCCTTACGAATATAATTTCTAAAGCCATCGGCCTTTTGCTCCAACACGGCAAAAGAATGTTCATCCGTTTGCGATTGATCAGCATCTGTTCGTCCAGGAGAGAAAGGAACTTTGATCGAATGACCTCCAGCCTTAGCCGCTTTCTCAACCGCAGCACAGCCGCCAAGAATAATAATGTCAGCCAGAGAAACCTTCTTTTTGCCTTTCTGCGCGCCGTTAAAATCGGACTGCACTTTCTCAAGGGCTTTAAGCGCTTTTGAGAGTTCGGCAGGTTCGTTGACTTCCCAATTTTTCTGCGGAAGAAGACGAATGCGCGCGCCGTTGCCGCCCCCGCGTTTATCTGTTCCACGGAAGGAGGAGGCCGAGGCCCAAGCAGTTTTCACAAGCTCGGATACCGATAGACCCGAGGCATTGAGTTTGTCTTTGAGGCTTGCGATATCCTGCTCATCAATCAGATCATGATCGATAGCGGGAACCGGATCCTGCCAGATTTGAGGCTTAGGGACATAGGGTCCAAGATAGGTTGAAATCGGACCCATATCGCGATGAAGAAGCTTGAACCACGCGCGACCAAAGGCATCGGCGAACTGATCGGGGTTTTGATGGAAACGTTTGGAGATCTTTTCGTAAGCCGGATCGAAACGCAAAGAAAGATCGGTCGTGAGCATCATCGGTGGATGCTTTTTAGCAGCATCATGTGCATCAGGAACCATGTCCTCCGTCTTCACATCCTTGGGCGTCCACTGTTTCGCACCAGCGGGACTTTTGGTGAGTGTCCAGTCGTATTGAAAGAGGTTGTTGAAATAAATGTTACTCCACTTGGTCGGCTGACTCGTCCACGCCCCTTCGAGACCGCTCGTGATTGCATGAGCACCTTTACCCGTGCCAAACGAGTTTTTCCAGCCTAGGCCCATCGAGTGAACCGGACACCCTTCGGGCTCGGGTCCAACGTTCTTCGCGTCGCCAGCTCCGTGCGTCTTACCGAAAGTGTGACCACCCGCAATCAACGCAACGGTTTCTTCATCATTCATGGCCATACGCGCAAAGGTCTCACGAATATCACGCGCGGCAGCGACAGGATCAGGTTTGCCGTTGGGACCTTCAGGGTTTACGTAAATCAAACCCATCTGTACTGCACCGAGAGCGCCTTGTAGCTCGCGATCACCGGCGTAACGTTCATCGCCAAGCCAAGTGTCTTCAGGACCCCAAAAGATTTCTTCAGGCTCCCAAACATCTTCGCGGCCAAACGCAAAACCAAAGGTTTTGAAGCCCATGGATTCCAGTGCGCAGTTACCCGCAAACACAAGCAGGTCAGCCCAGGAAACTTTGTTTCCATATTTTTTCTTCACGGGCCAAAGGAGGCGACGGGCTTTATCAAGGTTGGCGTTATCGGGCCAACTATTGAGTGGCGCATAACGCTGACTGCCTTCGCCTGCTCCACCACGACCATCTTCGATACGATAAGTTCCGGCCGCGTGCCAGCTTAGACGAATAAACAAAGGACCATAGTGACCATAGTCGGCCGGCCACCAGTCTTGTGATGTCGTCATGACTTTAAACACATCTTTTTTTAAAGCTTCGACGTCGAGGGTTTTGAAGGCTTCAGCGTAGTTGAAGCTTTCGGCCATGGGATTGACGCGTTGTTTGGAGTGCTTGTTGAGTACCGTGAGATCAAGCTGCTCAGGCCACCAGTCTTTATTGGTGTGGGGGCGATGACCTTTAGGTTTCGGAGAGGGTATGACCGGGTTTTCGCTTTCACTTTTGCTCATAGCTATTTCCATTCGGCTAACGGTAGTGGATACCTTTAGCTAACAGAAAAATGTAAGCAACTAAATCGGAAGTTTTTCTCATAATCGAGCGAAAGGTTCAGTTACCCAGTGCCGAGAGCAATTTGAGGGATATGTTCGGCAACTGATTCGCTTGAGTCAGGACTGACGAGCCTGCTTGCAAGAGAATATTGCCCTGCGTGAAATCCGCTGTTTCAAGGGCAAAGTCTGCATCAAGAATACGCGAGCGTGCCGCCGAGAGGTTTTCGATACTCACGCCGAGGTTTCGCTCAGTGGAGATCAAGCGGTTTTGGGCAGCACCGATGGTTGAACGATACATAGAAATTCGTTCAAGAGCACCATCAATACGCCCAATCGTGGCTTGGGCGTTTTGTTTCGTATCAATCCGCGTGCCGGCTTCGTTGCGACTGTTGCCGAGTTCAAGAGAATTCGGACCTTCGGTCGCGGCATTCATCTCGTTGAAGTCGATGCGGATGATGTCGACGGGATTTGGATTATCCAGGGAGTCTGAGGGTAGCAGATAATCTTTACTGATCTGCATCTCAAGAGGCGAAGGGTTGTGGTTTTTCAGGAGTTCAGGAGAAACGTCTTGCTGACCAATAAGGAGTCGCGTGCCGTTGAAGTCGGTTGCAAGCGCGATCCGATCGACCTCGTCTTTAAGAGCCATGAATTCGGTGTTAAGGTACTGCCGTTCGCGTTGACCGATCGTATCCGACGCCGCTTGGATAGAAACTTCTTTGAGGCGAGTCACGATATTGGTAATTTCTTCGAGAGAACCTTCCGCCACCTGCAGCATCGAAACCGCATCCTGGGAGTTTCGTTTGGCCTGACCCAGCGAGCGTATATCCGCTTCCAAACCGGTGGAGATAGCAAGACCCGCAGCATCGTCGGCGGCTTTGTTGATCCGTTTCCCTGAGGATAATCGTTCCATCGTTCGCGACACGCGTTCGTTCGAAAGGCCGAGAT
>JAZKGL010000132.1:0-2220 GCA_040385935.1 Bdellovibrionota bacterium | reverse complement strand
TATTGCTTGTTTCTCAAAATGCATGGGCATTGACTTGCTCGGAAGTCCGGCAATTGACGTTGCTCTACTTCAAAATGCATTTTTCTTTTGATAAATTCACCGACGAGATCTCGAAGCGCACGCTCGACAATTTCGTAAAGAGTTGGGACCCGGGTAAACTCTATTTTTACCAGTCCGACGTTGATGAATTTAGCAAAAAGTTCGCGGGTAGACTCGATGACATGATCGGCCGCGATATGGACTGTACGGCTATTGATGAAGTGATGAACCGTTATGCTCAACGATTTGTTGAACGTAATAAGTTCGTGCAAAAAGCGATTGCGGATAAGCAGGACTTTACGATCGAAGAGTATTTGAACGTCGATCGTAAAAACATGACTTACGCAAAAACTGTCGAAGAAGTAAATGACCGTTGGCGCAAGCACATCAAGTTTCAGCTTTTGACTCTTAAGCCGAGCGTTGAAAACAACCTCGACAAGGCGAGAGAAAAGGTCAAAAAGCGTTATGAACTAGCGGCTAAACGCCATAACGATTTGACCAAGGATCGCGTGTACGGTGTATTCCTCAACGCGTTTTCCACGGCTCTTGATCCACACTCATCGTATATGCCTGTGGAAGAGCTTGAAGATTTCCGCATTCGCACACGTCTTTCGCTCGAAGGGATCGGCGCAAGTCTGCAGTCGGAAGATGGTTTTACTCGCGTAGCTAGCCTTGTTAAAGGCGGAGCGGCGGAGAAAAGCGGTCTTTTGAAAATCAACGATAAGATTATTGCTGTCGCTCAAGATAACGGTGAGCCGATCGATGTCATCGACATGGATTTGCAGGACGTTGTGAAGAAGATCCGTGGAGCGCGTGGCACGACCGTCAAGCTGAGCGTTATGCGCGAAGAGTCGTCAGGGACGCGTAAGCTCGTGGTGCCGATCGTTCGCGAGAAGATTCAGTTGGTGGATTCCCAAGCGTCTTCCCACATCATTGATGTTGACACTGTTGAAGACGGTAAGCCTAAGAAAATGAAGGTTGGTCTCATCACTTTGCCTTCGTTCTATATCGACTTTGAAGGTCGTCAGAAACGTTTGAAAAACTATCGTTCGTCGTCTAACGATACGCGCGAGCAGCTTAAGACCTTGACTGGCAAAGGCGTTGACGCGGTGATTCTCGATCTTCGCTCTAACGGCGGCGGTGGTTTGGACGAATCGATCAGCACAGCGGGTCTCTTCTTTGGTGCGGGTCCAGTCGTTCAGGTGAAAGCCTCGAATGGTGATACCGAGACTTACACTGACCCGGATGAAGGCACAGCTTACGACGGTCCTTTGCTGGTTATGATCAACCGACATTCGGCATCGGCGTCTGAGATCTTTGCCGGTGCGATTCAGGATTATAACCGCGGTATCGTGGTTGGTGATTCGCATACTTTCGGTAAGGGTACGGTTCAGAACCTCAACGATCTGGCTCCTAAGCTCGGTGCGGTTAAGGTCACAGTCAATCAATTCTACCGTGCATCGGGCGCGTCTACTCAGCTCAAAGGTGTGGCTTCGGACATCATCTTGCCTAGTATTGTGGATGAGCTGGAAGTCGGTGAGAAGTTCTATGACTACGCGCTTCCTTACGAAGAAATTAAGACAGCAAAGTACACCAAGTTCAATCTGGTTAAGCCGTTTGTTCCTGAACTCAAGAAACGCTCGGATGTTCGTCTAGCGAAAGACACGGAGTTCGGCAAGATTCGTGACGAGATTTCGAAGTTCCGTAAGAACAAAGAAGATCGCAACAGAGTCTCGCTGAAAGAGAAAAAAGAAGAGAAAGACAAAGATAAGAAAGAGGGCGATCCTGAAGACGCTCTGAACGATTCGCCGGAATTCAATTTGAAGGACGACGTTTATCTTCAAGAGACGGTTCGTATCGCAGCGGATTACTCTCAGCTCCTCGGTAAGAAAAAGCTCGACGCAGCTGCTCCTGTTCTGCCAGCTCTACTTGAGAAGTCGGCAAATGCTAAGGGTGGCAAGGCTGTGAGTGAGGTGTCGAAGGACAAGGCTAAGGATAAGACTCCTGCTGCTCCGGAAAGCCCTGGCTCGGCAGCGACTGAGAAAAAAGCGAATTGATTGAAGTGATTTAAGTTGGAAAAACCCCGGTGAAAGCCGGGGTTTTTTTATGCCACTACTATCTAGTAGTGACCTTGCTGCTGACTAACAGCCACGAGAACAAATATACTCATCAAGATTAGCG
>JAZKGL010000131.1:0-1026 GCA_040385935.1 Bdellovibrionota bacterium | reverse complement strand
GGACTCTCCTTAGAATCTCTGCACAACATGAAATGAATATTCTCTCTAAGGGGTTTTCCGATGGAAGGTCGAGTTGTATTGTTGAACGGCGACATGGTTGGCGTCCGACTCAACGATTCCAGTTATAGTGTCTTTCGTATGATCGATCAGTTGAAGCAAGTGCCTGTGGAGATAGGTGATAGTTTCATCGGCTCGCTGTCTACGACGGGCCCTCAGCTCCTTCTTCACTGCCGAACTCAACAGTGGGTGGAAGTTCGTATCAAACTCGCTCGTAGCCAGATCGCCGCGAAAACGAAACGATTCATTCGCAGTTCGACACCGCGTCTTGCGCACTAAAATCAGTCAAAATTAAAAAGCCGAACCCTAAATGAGGTTCGGCTCTTTGTCATATCCGGGAAGAAAGAATTCAGACGAGACGGCGACCTGTGCGGAGCGATTCGTCAAAGTCATTGAGCAGAGTCTGCTCGGCTTCTTGATTGCGCAGGCGTAAAACCATGCCTATTCCGTAAATCGAGTGAAGCTCCACGTTATCGGAGACTTCGCGCAAGGCTTTGCGAACTTCGAATATCTTGCGATCGAGAGCATTGTCGCTAACGGCCAGTGAACCCCAAAGTTCGCGTTTGAGAACATCTTTCGGTACGATGGTTCCTTGAGCCCGAATCAGTTCGGACAACAGATCGATTTCCCGGGCGGACAAAATAAGTTGTCCCTTGACGCCGCTGATCGACTTGTATTTCAGATCGACTTTGAGATCGCCGAATTTCAAAAGATTGAGTCGGTTTTTGTCGTTCAAATCTTCGATACGGGCACGAAGACGAGCCACAACTTCGGCTGGCGATATCGGTTTACGCACGAAATCATCGGCGCCAGCTGCGAGAGCTTGGGTGACACTGCTATCGGATTCATCACCGCTGATCACGATAATTGCGGTCATGGGCCACAGAGAACGGAGCTTGGGGATGATATCGAGGCCACATTCGTCTTTGAGGTGAATATCGACGAACGCACCGATAGGAGCAAGATGCT
>JAZKGL010000130.1:0-9386 GCA_040385935.1 Bdellovibrionota bacterium | reverse complement strand
GGAGGCTTAGGAAATCATGGATGAAAAAGAGCGAGACCTGTACCGAAAACTCCCGTTAAACGACGTTTTTCGTCCTCTGCCGGACTTTAGCGCTGGCGAGCAGCCGAAGGCTCATCGCGAAGTGCTCACGCGCTTTTATCCCGATTATCCTGTACTCCCGATCGAATTTCTTAAAAACGATCCCGCGGCGATCGAAGAGACATTTCAGGAAAAGCCTGTTCACCACTTTTTATCCAGTGGTACAACAGCTCGCGATCGCTCGCGCTCTTCGTTCAGCGCCAAGGGCCTCAAAGATTATCGCGACCTTTCTATCAAAAGCTTCCTCGCCGTCCTCGCCCGCTTTTTCCCCGATCCTACGCACGTGCCCGGCCTAAGCATGATTCCTGACACCAAGGAATGGCCCACATCGAGCCTTGCGCAAATGATCGCCTGGATCGATGAAGAGATGCCCGTCAACTACTGGCACGAAAAGCTTGAGGCCCCAGCCGAACCCGTCTGGCTCTTTGCCACAGGCTTTCACATCGTCGCCTTTGCCGACGAAGGCGGCTATTTTCCACTCCCGCCCGGTAGCATCGTGATCGAAACAGGTGGAACCAAAGGCAAGACGCGCTCTGTCACCCGTGACGAAACCTATACCCTGATTCAAAAGTGCTTTGGAGTGGATAAAAACCACATCGTCAGCGAGTACGGGATGTGTGAGCTTGCCAGCCAAGCCTACGATTTCGTAGAGAATCCCAAGGGCCCAGACGTACCTTTGCACGATCGCTACTTCCGCTTCCCTGCATGGGCGCAAACACGAATCCTCGACGCCGAGCAAACGATTCGAAAAGAAGGCGACGGAAGTCTAGTCATCGACGACCGCGCGCGAAGTGACATCAAGACCCCCTTTCGCACCGAAGATCGGGTTACTCTCAAAGGCGATGGCTCGTTTCAACTCCAAGGACGCGTGGCCTTCAGCCCTTTAAAAGGCTGCTCACTCCTCGCCGAAGACATTTTGAAAAACCAAAACGAAGCTCTCAAAAATGCAAATCCCCGCGCCGGTACTTACACAAAAATCACGTCTGACGAATTAAAAACACGCGCCGAAAGAATTCATACGCTCACGCAGTTTATGGTTAAAGATCCGAAATTTCATAAACTCGTTCACAAAAGCCTTCTGCTTGAAAAGCCAGTCGAATGGTGGATACAAGATTTAATAGCGAGTGTCCCGCAGTCGGTGGACGAGTGGATCAAGGCCGCACAGGCTTCGCAAAATCAAAGTCCTTCATGGCTGATTATCCCGCCGCGCACGCACGACTTTGCGCTGATGCACCCTTTGTTTCTCGCCGCCGTTCTCAATCTTGAAGTCGTCGTGCGAGAAACCAAAGAGACAGAGCTTTTGCGCTACTACCAAGATCTTTTCGTAGGCTATTGGACATTCTCTATTGTCAGTTCCGACTGGCGATTGGAAGAAGGCACCGTGCTGCCGGCGCAAAGCATTTTAGTCTTCGGCAGCGATGAGACGGTTGAAATCTTAAAAGACGCGACCTCTCATCCTGTCCAAGGATTTGGGAGTTGGATCACCTTGAGTGCTATTCACGTCAGCACATGGGATCAGAACGTCTGGGTAAAGGACGCTTTCAGTCTTCGGCAAGAAGGCTGCATGAGTTCTCGCCTCCTCATCGTATGGGACGAAGAAACACCCCATGATCTCGAACCAAAAACCGTAAAGCTGGGCAACCTCACCCAAGGCGAGCAGCTTCACCTCGCTCATAGCGAATTGGATTTGGCCCTGCATGGATTTGAGGTCTTCAAACGCTCGTCGACCCACGACATCGTTCTAGCCCACAAAAAGTACACACCAGGGGAAACGATAGAAAACCTTTTGAGTTCAAGGCCTCTCACACTGCCCATCGTTCGAGCAAACCGGAGCGCTCTTCGCGAACTCTTTGCGCAAATCACGAAAAACCCTTCTTTAAAACTGCTGTCAGTCGATAAGCCGACCCGCGTAGCCGCAGAGCAGCTAAAAAGTGTCATCTTACGCGATATTGGGCGAGCAAATGAGGCGCCCTGGACGGGCTGGCATGGAACCGAACCACTCTTTTTTCCCGAGGATTAGGAAAATCTGAACGCAAGGCCCTGGGCCTGGGATATAATAACTAGGACTCCCCCGCTAAATATCCTATAAAGCTTCTCTCCCAGGTTTCCGGAGAAAGGAACGCTTAATGCTACGAAAGAGCCTTTCGACTCTTTTGGGACTTTCCCTTTGCTCGCCTATTTTGATGGCCTCCGAATCCCATTATCCAGATATTCTCGGCCGAGCTTTTATCACAAGCTCAAGCATCAGTCAGGAAACCCTCGAGAGTTTTCGCCTGAGCGAAAAAGCTGAGCCTGAGGCGGTCAAAGATTTGTGCAAACGCCTAGGCGATCGTTTCAAAGACTTTGCTTGGGAAAGTGATCCGTGCGGAAAACTCCCGTGGCGAGCAACGTTGAGCACCGTGCGCAAAAACCCTTTGCTCTTTATGGTTTTTGGAACGGGAACCGATTCTACATTAATTCTAAGCGCCGTTCATCCCGATGAACTCACCCCTATCCCTATGGGCTTTCGCCTCGCCAAACACCTTCATGAACACCCTGAACTGATCAGCCGCGATCAACAGGTCGTCATTGCCCCTTTGGTGAATCCCGATGGATTTTTAATCCCTAAAAATCCTACGCGAACCAACGCGCGAGGCGTCGATACCAACCGCAACTTTTTCACTCTCGATTGGTATGAAAAATCTTTGAGTTGGTGGAAGACACTCAAGATGAAGAAGCTCTCGCATTTCCCAGGGCATTTTCCCAATTCAGAAGTTGAGACCGTATTTCAAGTTCGTCTGATCGATGAATTTCAACCCGATAAGATCCTTTCTATTCACGCACCTCTGGGTTTTATCGACTATGATGGCCCCGGTGATCAAAAGCCTCAGGCGATGACCGAAGCCGAAAAGCAGGCAAAATACCTTGCGGCCGCTATTTCGAAAAAGTCGAATAACTATCGTGTTGTCGACTATTCGTTCTATCCCGGTTCCCTTGGCAACTTTGCCGGCAACGAGCGTCATATCCCTACGATCACGCTTGAACTCGCAACGACCGATGCGAGAAAAGTGAATAGCTACTGGGATCAATTCCTTCCGGGTCTCCTGCAGGCCATCAGTTATCCCTTCAAAAAGACTATAGAAAAAATGAATAATACCCAGCGCTTCTACAGCGACTTTAACGAGCGACCGCATTCCAAGGCGGATAAATCCTAAGGTTTCGTTGCTTAGATCCTGCGTTTTATGCGATAGTCCGCCGCTGACGAAAATGCACGGAGAGGGCTCGCATGGATCGCCTGAGTCTTAAAGATTTTTCCTACGAAATCCCTGACGAACTCGTCGCTCAGGAACCGCTGGCCGATCGCGCGGCTTCACGCCTTTTGGTGCATAATGCCGATGGTTCTATTCTTCACAGCACGATCAAAAACCTTATCGAATTCTTGCCACGCGGCACGCGCCTCGTTGTTAACGATACTCGTGTTGTACCAGGCCGATTGATTGGCCAGACTCCGCACGGAGGCAAAGTTGAGCTTATGCTCCTTCGTCCCGTGGATGCCGAAGAAAACATTTGGAGTGCGCTCGGCAAACCCTTTAAAAAATTAGCTGTGGGCCAGACCCTTTCGTTTGCCGGTGGCTGTGAAGCCACGGTGCAGACTCGTATCGAAGAGGGCTCTCAACCTTCCCTGCTAGTGGCGTTCAATCTGCCTTTTGCTGAATTTTGGGACTGGATGGAGCGGGAGGGCTACATTCCACTTCCCCCTTATATCGCGCGCAAAGAGGCTACTCAGGCTCCCGAAAGCCGTGATCGCGAGCGCTATCAGACGATCTATGCTCGCGAAAAAGGATCGGTGGCCGCGCCAACAGCAGGGCTCCATTTTTCAAATGAACTTTGGTCCGAACTCGTGGCTCATGGAATCATCCCCGTTCCGGTCACACTTCATGTCGGCGGCGGCACGTTTCTTCCTGTGAAAAGCGATGAGATCTCCACTCATGCAATGCACAAAGAAAGCTTTTTGGTGTCGAAAGAATCGTATGACGAACTGCAAAAAGCGAAGGCCGAAGGTCATCCGATCATCGCAGTGGGAACAACCTCACTTCGCTGCCTGGAATCCTTTGCCAGACGCGCGCAGTCTGAAGGCGTCGAACAACTTTTGGGCCAGTGGCAGGACACCAACCTGTTTTTATACCCGGAGACGAAGGAAAGCCGCATCAAGCCTTGGGCTATCAGCGGCCTCATCACAAACTTTCATCAGTCCGAAAGCTCTTTACTCATGCTCGTTTCCGCATTGATCGGCTACGATAAGATTCGTGAGATTTACCAGGAGGCGATCGCCGAGCGCTATCGATTCTATAGCTACGGCGATGCAAGTCTCCTATGGCTTCCTAACGATTAACGCTTTTCCATCAACTTCACAAGCATCTGCAGGTCTTCGACCTGCTGCTTGAGCTGGCCTATCGTTGCGTCTTTCAATCGAAGCTGAGCTTCGAGAGTCTGAAGACGAGCCTGAAAGCTGTCTTGCAGGTGACGTTCGATAGAGTTGATGCGCGTGACCGTCTTCTCGCAGAACTGGAGCAGCGAATTCGTATCGACCAAGCTGTGCTCGGCGCGTTGCAAATTCTGGCTGATCGACTGAGGCAAGACTTTGAAGCTCGCGCCTGGTCTTACACCAGTCTCTTCGGGAGCTGTAAAGTTCTGAATAACAGGCGCTCTGACCTCGTGCGCAATAGGCGAGACAGCTGACGCCGAAGCCTTGTAAGACTCAGGCGCTTCTTCGATAATTTCGCCGTTTGGCCCGACAGGGATATAGTATTTCCCCTCTTTAAGTACAGCCTTGATACGACCGGTCTTGATGCGGCGACGGATAGTCATATCCGAGATCGCGTGTGTCCGAGCATATTCAACTATGGAAAGCCATTGGTCAGCCATAGCACCCTCATGAAGCATAGAAAAAATTTCTGATCTATGGATAAGAATATCAGCTTCACAGCCGGGTGAAAGTCAGCCAAAAACCTGACAGGGCCTAGCTTAGAGAGACGGCAAGATCTTCCCCGTTTGGCGTTACATGGGCAGTTTTTTCCGTATCCCTTCGATCTTGAATGAGTAGCGTTGAGATAGGATTCTCCACGATTTCCTCGAGTTTTCTTTTTAAAGGTCGTGCCCCGAAATGCGCGGTATCGATTTTCTCCACGAGGATTCGCCTCGCTTCGGCAGGAAAGTCGAGCTTTACGCGCAGCTTTTTTAGCCGTGATTGAAGGTCGGTTATGAGTATGTCGGCAATTTTTTCAAACTGAGTTCGATCGAGTTTGTTGAAGATGATGATCTCATCGAGCCGATTGATGAACTCAGGCCTAAGATAATTTTTGACGATCTTTAGAACTTCTTTGGCCGAATCATCTTGCGACCATTCGTTCACTGAGGCGCCTATGCCTATGGGCGAACGTCTTTCGGACAGGACTTCGGAGCCGAGGTTGGACGTGCCAATGATAATGCAATTGGCAAAGCTCACGCGCTGGCCTTCGGCATCGGTTACCCAGCCTTCGTCGAGGATTTGCAGGAGGATATTAAAAACATCTGGGTGCGCTTTTTCAAATTCGTCAAACAAGACGACTGAATAAGGCTGGCGTTTGACCTTCTCGGTTAATTGCCCTCCTTCGCCATAACCTACGTACCCAGGCGGCGAGCCGATGAGTTTGCTTACCTCGTGCTTTTGCATGTACTCAGACATATCGATTCGGATAATACGGTTAGCGTCATCAAGAACTTCGGCGGCGATGGCTTTCGCTAGCTCCGTTTTCCCTACCCCGGTTGGGCCTAAGAAGAGAAAGGATGCGATGGGAACATTCGGGCGGCGAAGACCGGCGCGGTTTCTGCGGATGGCATTTGAGATGGATTTAATCGCATGATCCTGGCCAATCACCCTTTTTGCTAAGTGTTGCTCGAGAATGACTAGCTTATCGGCTTCGGTGGCAATCATCTTTGTTAGCGGGATCCCTGTCTTTTGACTTACGACAGCTGCGATGGCTTCGCGATCGACTCGATTGTCCGCTGCGTTCTTCGTATCGAGATAGGCTTGCTTCGCATTTTTGATTTCTTCTTCCAGTTGAGCAAGTTCCATTTGGTAACGCGCCATCAGTTCGAAGTCTTGTTCATTGAACGACTTTGATTTCTTGTCGATCAAATCCTGACGTTTTTGTTCGTCACGTCTTAGCTCGGGTGGGGTGTAGATCGCTTTAAGATGAGCTATGGCCCCTGCTTCATCCATCAGATCGATCGCTTTATCGGGTAGGCTGCGATCAGGAATATAGCGAGCGGAAAGCTCGGCGGCGGCAATCAGTGCTTCTGGAGTGTATTGGATGGAATGATGAACTTCGTACTTGGGTTTGATCCCTTCGAGAATGCGAATCGTGTCCTCAATGCTAGGCTCTTCGATGCGCACCGATTCGAACCGTCTTGCTAGTGCTTTATCGGATTCGATGTACTGCTTGAATTCACGATTGGTCGTGGCGCCGATGCACTGAAGCTGGCCTCGGGCTAGGGCTGGTTTTAACATGTTAGAGGCATCGAGTGCCCCCGAGGATCGACCGGCTCCGACGACTGTGTGGATTTCATCGATAAAAAGAATGATGGCCCCATTGGAGGCTATCACTTCATCTCGAATATTTTTTAGACGCTCTTCGAACTCGCCTTGCATCTTCGCACCCGCGAGTAAAGTCGCGATTTCCAGGGAGAGTATGCGTTTATTGAGCAAATATTCCGGCGCGTCAGCTGCCGCGATGCGGTTGGCCAGGCCTTCGGCGATTACCGTTTTCCCAACGCCAGGCTCGCCGACGAGGAGCGGATTATTCTTTTTGCGGCGCGAGAGAATTTGCACCACGCGCTCGATTTCGGTGTCGCGTCCGATGACCGGATCAAGCTCGCCTTTGCGGGCCATCGCCGTGAGATCGACCGTATATTCCTGCAGAGCGCTCTGCCGCGATTCTTCTTCCCGATCGACTATCTTATGATTGCCGCGAATCTGATCGATGGCTTTGCCACATTCTTCGTAACTGAGGCCAACGTCCTCCAGAATTTTTGCAGTGCCGGGGACCGTTCGATCAAAGCAGGCTAGAAATAAGGTGCCGGTGGAAATAAAGGTATCTCCGAGCCGGCGCCGCTCGCGGTCGGCGGCTTCGAAAAGGTTCTCTATGTCTTTGGTCATGCGCAGCTGGGACACTTGGCCTTGTTGAAACTGAGGCATCTCGCCGATAATCACCATTGCGTGATCAACGATATTGCCGCGAATCTCACTTGATTCCTTGTCCAACTCCGTGAGGACACGAGTGACGATAGAATCCTTTTGATCGACTAACGCGACCAGGATGCCCTCGGCGCCGACGACGGCTTTCTTTTGGTTTGCGTATTCCATAAGCGCGGCCTGTAGCGCTTCAGCAACTTTTACGGTCGATATCTTGAGTAGCCTCTGGACCATAGCTGTTTCCCCGCGTTTGCTGTTTGCTCGCCGCCCTTAGATTGACTGCAAGTAGGAGCTATTCTACACAGGAATCCTTGGCTTTGGGATGAGAAGTGATAAGAATGAAGGGCACTCGGGGAATCGAATCGAGGAGGATAAAGGCCGATGGCGCGATTTGAAGCTGTTTTGTTTGATTTTGATGGGGTGATCGTCGACAGTACGCCTGTTCATTTAGCCGGTTGGGCGGAAGCATATTGGGAATTTTTTCGAATGAAGGTTGAACCGGAGATTCTTGAGAGTCTCGTTGGTCAATCGACGGCGGCGATAGGAACTTTGCTAAGTCATCGAATCGGGCGACCTGAGATGAAAGGTGAACTTGTGCGCCGCAAGGCACGTTATGTGCTCGATCATTTACCCGATATTCCGATGATTGCGGGCGCCAAAGATTTTATGGAGAAGCTTCGGGCCAAAAAGATTCGTTATGGAATCGCGAGTAACGCGCCCCGAGGGTTTATTGAATCAGCTTTGAACAAACACGGTTTATGGACAGACTTTTTTCTGGGTCTTGAGGATTATAAGTTTCCTAAGCCCGATCCAGAGCCCTACTTGATCGGCGCGCAACGCCTTGGCTGGACCAAGTCCGATCGCTCTTCGATCGCTGTGTTTGAAGACAGTGCGCATGGGATTCATGCGGCGGTCGGCGCGGGGATGACTGCGATAGGCGTATGCTCTCAGCATCCACCAGTCTATTTGGAAGACGCAGGGGCAAAAGCCTGTATTCAGGACTTTCGCGATCATGCATTTTTGGATGAAAATTTTTTCTAAAGGACAATTAAGAAGCGGAATCGATCGCAGTCTTTTTGCTAAAGTCAGGCGTGACGAGCTTGAGATGGCCTTTGTTTGCCGTTTGTTTCGAGTCACCTTGCTCGGCTTCGATTTTATCGGCGATGTCGTTGAACAGCTCGATGCGCAAATTCATGATGAGTTCAGCTGCTTTTTCAGCCTCGTCATTAAGCGTCTCGTTATCGCCGCAGAAGAGTTCGACTAGGCGACCTGAGGCTGAAAAGCCAGGCTTTTTGAGGCCTTCGATATGCTGCTCGAAATATTCAACGAGGGAATCGGCACCCGCGCTGATTCCGCTGATGCTCTGAAGGAAAGTGTCAGGAATAAAGGGCTCGCCTTCGTAGAACAGCAGCGCGGCACGTTCATGCAACGGACGCTCAGCGAAGGACAGGATGCAGCGAGCGTAGCGAGCCGCAAGGCTTGGAAAGTTCGATTGCTGAAGGCCAATCTTCCAGTCCTGACCATTTTCATACATATCAAAGAGAGAGATGGTGGGCCCGGTGTCGGCGCCGATCATCTGCATAGCTTCTATATAAAGCTCAAGGTGCGAGGCTGATGAGCCATCATCCTGTTCAGCAAATTCTTCTTCAACGACCATTTCGGCGATAAGACGCTGAGCTTCTTTTTGCTGCTGCGTGGCAAGCGGTTCAAGGCGGCCCACGAGATCCTTATAGAGGTTACGCATCAGGAAGCCGTAGCTCCAAACGCAGAGAACGTGATGCTCCACGAAAGTCTTAAGTGAGTTCTCGTCTCGAATCATTTTATAGAGTTTATGGTTTTCCAAAATTTGGAAATAGCGCTCAGTCATGAAAGACATGTGGGTGCTCCTCCGCGAATGCGGGTCAGGTCGAGATAGAAAAGAAAACTTTGTGGGGTATAAGCAATTATACCTCAGCAATTTCTGTCTGGGTAGGCGGGGTAAATTTTGCCTGGTGGCTGTGGGTAGACTGCGGTTGGACGTTGGGCGGAGCAATGTTTTTCGTTTAAGCCTGGGTTGCTTTATATGGTGCGTTTTCCCTCGGGATGGCGCTTCGCT